>NZ_CP072827.1:2765000-3130000 GCF_017916255.1 Streptomyces mobaraensis NBRC 13819 = DSM 40847 | reverse complement strand
CCGTCCCCGCCGCCGCCCCCGCGAACGCGGCCGCACCCCGCTCTTCGACCAGTACGCGGACGAGGAGCGCCCCCGCGCCGCCAACGAGTGACGGCACCACCCGCCCTTCGGGAACCCTCGCGCTGGTCAGCCGCGGGAGGGCGAGCGAAGGGCGATTTTCTTCTCAGCCGGTCGGGGTGCTAGAGTTTCACTCGTTGCAAGGGCCTGTGGCGCAGTCCGGTAGCGCACCTCGTTCGCATCGAGGGGGTCAGGGGTTCAAATCCCCTCAGGTCCACAACACGACTGTTCCGGAGCAGTCACGGAAGATCCCGTCCGATCGTTCAGATCGGGCGGGATCTTCTCGTTTCCCGGGTGTCCGAGAGCCTTCGGTCGCCGGCGCTTCGCCGCCGTGGCGGCTGCGTTTCAAACTGGCGGCCGAAGAGGGCCTTTGGTGCTTCAATGTCCCGAATCGACCCAAGTCGGCCGGTTGTTGAAATGGTCCGCGGTGGATGATCCCCCTCCGGTCAATGGATGCTGACCACAGCGCGCGCTCCAGGGATGTGAGCCTCGCCGCCGCCCAGGGCGCGGGCGCCAGGGTGGGGATACATTTGAAGAGGAAGGGGCGTTCCGCCGATCCGGAACCCTGGTGCCCCCAAGCCTGGTACATGCGTACGGGCCGGCGGTTCGGAAGCCGCGGTGGCTGTTGAACGATCACCTGCCCGACTTGCGGCTCGCCGTCGACTGCCGTTCGGCCCCGGTTCGCGGGTGGCCGCGTGCGCGACCCCCCCCGCATGCCGGAACGGCTGCACGGGCGAAACGATTTGACGCCTTCAAGAGGAGGTGCGTCATGGGAGCGAAGGTCTACTTCATCAAAGGCGGGAACTACGCGCGCTACGAGCTCGACCCCGACCCCGGAACCGTCGAGTACGTGAAGTCGATCGCCACGAACTGGGGAGGCATGGCGGCCCGGGGGTTCGCGAGCGGACTGGACGCGGCCATCAACGACGATGCCGGAGAGTATGTCTCCTTCTACAAGGGCGGCAACTACGTCCGCTACGGCACCGCGCAGAACGACATCGTCGACCTGGTGGGCGAGCCCCCGTACCCCTGGCCGATCACCAACGGCTGGGCGTCCTTCCTCACGGGCACCGGCTTCGAGGACTACCTCGACGGCGGATTCGGCGTGGGGGACGGCTCGGCCTGGTTCTTCCACGACAACCGCTGTCTGCGTGGGTCCCCTCCGGCCGGGATCATCCAAGGGCCCGACACGATCTCCTCGCTCGCGCCGAGCCTGGCGTCCGCGGGGTTCGGCTCCGACATCGACGACGGCGTGCGCCTTCCCGACGGCAGGACCTACCTCTTCAAGGGGGACAAGTACGTCCGGCTCGACCCGCTCACGCTCGCGGTCGACGCGGGCTATCCGGTGACGATCTCGGACGGGTGGATGGGGTTCTCGTCGGCGTTCGGCGCGAACGACTTCGACGCGGTGTGGATCAATCCGAACCACCCGTAAGCCGCACCCCGCGGAGAGGGCTGTCCATCATGCGGCCGGCCGAGCCGCGGGAGTCGCGGCCCGGCCCGTCGGTGCGGTCCTCCGGCGGCCCGTTCAGTGGGTGGTGGGTGCGTTCCAGTCGACGAGTTGGACGATGACGCCGTTGGGGTCGGTGACCTGGAAGGCGCGTTCGCCCCAGGGCTCCTCGCGCAGCGGCATGGTGATCGTGACGCCTTCGGCGGTCAGGCGGGCCAGTTCGGCTTCGAGGTCGTCGACGACGAAGGCCAGGATCACGCCGTCGGCGTGGTCGTCGCGCTGGTCGTCGGGGAGTGAGGCCAGGCCGCGCCGCAGGTAGATGACGTTCATCCCGGCGTCCTCGCGGGACAGCGACGCGAAGCCGTCGGCGCTCATGTCCTCCCGGAACCCGAAGTGGTCGGCGAGGAAGGCGCTGGACGCCTCGACGTCGTCGACGTTCAGGGACACGGCGGAAGCGGTGATCGGCAAAGGTCCTCCTTGAACGGGTCCAGATTCTCTGTACTGCATACAGTGTACTGCGTACAGAGAAGCTTTGTGGGTCAGAATGTCCCTGTGACTTCCGACCGAAGCGGCTCCGGCGATCCGGCCCGTTCCCTGAAGCTGCTCTGGCGCGTTCCGGACGCGCCACGGCGCGGTCCGCAGCAGCGGCTGAACATCGACACGGTCGTCGCCGTCGCCATCGGCCTGGCGGACGCCGACGGGCTGGACGCGGTCACGATGCGCCGCGTCGCGCAGCGGTTGGGGGTCGTCCCGATGACGCTGTACACCTATGTGCCGGGCAAGGCCGAACTCCTGGACCTCATGCTGGACACCGCCTACCTGCGGATGCCCCGGACCGACACCTCCGGGCAGCCGTGGCGGGCCCGGCTGACCGCCGTGGCCGAGGAGAACAGGGCGATGTTCGAGGAGCACCCCTGGGCGGCGACGATCTCCACCGGGCGGCCGCCGCTGGGGCCGGGGCTGATGGCCAAGTACGAGCACGAACTGTCGGCACTGGACGGACTCGGTCTCGACGACGTCGAGATGGACGCCGCCCTGACCTTCCTGCTCACCTTCGTCCAGGCCAACGCCCGCTCGGTGGCCGAGGCGCGCGCCGCCCGGCAGGAGAGCGCGATGGACGACGCACAGTGGTGGGCGGCCAACGCCCCCCTGCTGGAGAAGGTCTTCGATCCGACGGCGTACCCCACCGCCGCCCGCGTGGGCACGGCGGCGGGCAGCGCGCAGGGCGCCGCGTACAGCCCCGAGCACGCCTGGGAGTTCGGCCTCGGCCGCGTCCTCGACGGGCTCGCGGTCCTCATCGACCGTCCCGCGGAACAGGCCGGTCCGGAACCGCGGTAGTCCCCGGCACCCGCGTCGGCGCGCGGGCGGCGGGGACTCGGCTCGGGTGCCCGGTCAGGGGGCCGGCGGCGGGGTGAAGGTCTTGCCGCGCATCAGGAACTCGCCGAAGTAGCCGTCGTGCGGCAGGCCCGGCGTCAGGACGTGGGTGGGGTGGTCGCCCACGTGCAGATTGCGGATGGTGGGCTCGTCCAGGAGGCGCGAGACCAGGCGGTGGTCGGAGGTGAGGGCGGTGAGGACGAGCGTGTCGCGGAGCGGGCCGAGGCCGTCGGCCCTGCTCCACGGGGCGATCCAGGCGCACGGGAACGGCATTTCCAGGCGGGTCTGGGGCGCGTCGGCGCGGTCCACCCGGAACACCGCCGGACGCAGGACCGCGGCGCCGTCGCCCAGGTCGTCGACGAGGGTGTCGCCGCCGAGCAGGGCCGTGGCCCCGGCCGCCTCGGCGCGCACGTACTTCTCCAGGTTCCGCGCCTCGTCGAGGCGCTGGACCGGCAGTGCGGCGTCGTCGTGCTCCGGCGGCAGGGACGGCAGGCGGGCCAGCCGGTCCGCGACGGCCTCGGCCACCGGTGCCGGGTCGCCTTCGACGAAGACGGCGGTGGCGTTCGTACAGGACGCGCCGGCGTGTGCGCCGATCGAGTCGGCGATCGTGTCGAGGTGCCGGGTGAAGTCGGTGTCCGCGGTGATGAGGATCTTGGACCGGCCCGGGCCGTGGGGCAGGACGGTCGTGCCGGAACCGTACTTGTCCACCACGGTGTCGCCGCCGTAGACCAGGGCCAGATCGCCGCCCGCGACGAGTTCGTCGGCGACCCCGTGGTCCGTCGGGAGCAGCACGACGTGGTCCGTGCCAAAGCCGGCCTCGTGCAGGGCGGTCACCAGCCGGTGCGCGCTCAGCGGTTCGCGGCGGGAGGGGCGTACGGCGACGCGGTAGCCGAGGGCCAGCGCCTCCACCCACTGGGTGTGGATGGCGGGGTGGTTGCCGGCGACGAGTACGGACAGCACGGCACCGCGCCGGATCCAGCGTGCTGTGCCGGCACCGGCCGACACATCGCGGCTGCCGCGCGGCCTGGCCTGGCAGGCGAAGCCATAGGCGCCGGCCAGGCCCGTGGCGAGTGTGCCGGTGGCCTGTCGCACGACGGAGACGGGCAGGCCGCTCACCCGGGCGACGGTGTGTTCGTACCGCTCGACGGACATCCCGTCGATGACGGCGGTCGCGAACAGCCGGCCCGCCTCGGCCAGGGCCGCCGTCCGCTCGTCCAATGGCGGTGTCTCCGCCCGGCGGAGGGCGGCCAGCGCGCGGCGGACGTACAGGCGCGGCACCACGCTCAGTTCCGCGACCGGTCGTCCGGTGACGTCGTGGACGGTCTCCCTGGCCTGGGTGCGGTAGGGGCCGCCGGGGCCGAGGGCGTCGAGGTGGAGGGGTGCCGTGGAGCCGGCCATTCCTAGTACACCCCCTCGATCACGGTGGTGCCGCCGAACGTCCGGACCGGCTGGATGTCCGCGACCGCGTCGCCGCCGGAGTGCTCGGCGGCGGGCAGCCGGAGGGCGGTGTCCCGTTCGAGGTTGTTGGGGAGCAGCAGGCCGCGGCTCACATGGTTCATGACCACCTGGCCGCGCTCGCCGTAGGGCACCGGCTTCCCGGTGTCCGGGTCGACGACGCGCATGCTGATGAACGGGTACGGCGGGTCGAACACGGACGGCTCGTGCTCGGCGACGCCGTCCCGCTCGTACATGCCGCCGCCGACCATCGTGCTCCCGTAGAAGCCCAGCAGCCGGGCGTCCGGGAACACCTGGGTGCGGAGCAGGGCGCGGGTGTCGACGTTCATGGAGGAGCCGCCCCAGATGAGGGTGTCGACCTTCCTGTTGACGAGCTCGGCCAGCTCCTCGCGGCCGGCCAGCGCCTCCAGCAGCGGGGGCGTGGTGAAGACGACGCCGACGTCCTGGCTCCGCAGGATGGCCGTGACCTGGTCGAGGACGTGCTCCACGTACCGCTTGGTCTCCTCCGCCCTGCCCTCGCCGACGCACTTCTTCACCCACCGTGGGTCGAGGTCCACGGTGAACGGGATGCCGCCCCGCAGGTGCGCCAGCGTCCGGCTCGTGGGCGCGAAGAGGTGCGGGCCGCTGGGGCCGATCGTCAGCCAGTTGACCCCGCGGGGGACCCCTCGCTCGTCCAGGACCTCGGAGTGCCAGGAGGTCAGCCGCTCGTGGAGGTCGGGGGGCCAGACGACGCGTTTGGGCGCGCCGGTCGTCCCGCCGCTCTCGAAGATGTCCAGCGGGATCGGCCCGTCCCCGTACCCGCGCGGGACGAGGTCCTCGACGCGGGCGTCGCGCAACGCGTCGACGACGTTGGGGAACAGGGCCAGGTCGGCCTCGGTGCGGACGTCCTTCCGCGGGTCGAAGTCGAGGGTCCTGGCCCGCTCCAGCCAGAAGCGGGAGCCGGTTTCGGGGGCGAAGTGCCATTCCATGGCGGCGGCGAGCAGGTCGGGCATCGTGGGTGGACGGCCCCAGGGGGCGTCCAGGGCCGAGGGGGCCGGGGCGGACGCGCGGTGGGCGCGGCGCGTCGTGGCGGCGAACTCGGTGAGGACGTCCGTGACGGCCGCCGCGACCCGGTCGGCTTCGTCGCGGGTCATCACCAGGGGCGGGCTGAGCAGGACGGTGTTCGGGTTGTTGCGGACGATGACCCCGGCGCGCTCCCGGACCAGGGGCGGCACCCGGTCGGCCGACAGCGGTTCGCCGGTGGCCGGGTCCTCGGTCAGCTCGATGCCGAGCATGAGTCCGGTCTGCCGCACCTGGCCGACGACGGGCAGCTCCTCCAGGCGGCGCAGCCGTGCGCCGAGGTGGTCGCCGACCTCGACGGCGGCCGTGAGGAGGTCCTCGCGCTCCAGGATCTCGAGGTTCTTCAGGGCCACGGCGCAGCCGGTCGCGTGGCCGCTGTAGGTGTACCCGCCGAGGAACCCCTCGTCCCGGGTGGCCACCTCGGCCACGTGATCGGCCACCAGGAGCGCGCCCATGGGGAAGTACCCCGAGGTGAGGCCCTTGGCGGTGACGATGAAGTCGGGTGTGACGCCGAGCCGTCCGGAGGCGAACCAGTGGCCGGTCCTGCCGAACGCGGTGATGACCTCGTCGAGGATGAGGAGGATGCCGTGGTCCGTCAGCAGTTCGCGGACGCGCGGCCAGTAGTCGGCCGGGGGTTCGACCACGCCGGCCACGCCGAGGATCGGTTCCCCGATCATCACCGCGATGTTCTCCGCGCCGATCTCGTCGATCGTCTCCCGGAGTTCGCGCAGGCAGTACTCGGTGGGGTCCTCGCCGTCGTACAGCTCCGGGTGGAAGGGCAGCGGCGGGGTGAGGTGCCGGACGTTCGGCAGCATGGGGCCGAAGCCCTGGTGAAACATGGGCATTCCGGTGGCCGCGGCGCCGCCGTACGTGACCCCGTGGTAGCCGAAGTGACGGGCGAGGACCCAGGTCCGCTCGGGGCGGCCGAGCCGGTGGTGGTAGAGCCGGGCCATGCGCAGCGCGGCGTCGACCGCCTCGGCGCCGCCGCTCGTGAAGTAGACCCGCTCCATCGGGGCGGGGGCCAGTTCGATGAGCCGGTCCGCCAGTTGGATGGAAGGCTCGTTGGTGAACTCGTGGAAGCTGCTGTAGTACTCCAGTTTCGCCATCTGCCCGGCCGCGGCCTCGACCATCTCGCGCCGCCCGTGTCCCACGTGCGCGAGCATGAGTCCGCCGGTGGCGTCCAGATACTCGCGGCCGTGGGCGTCGCGTAACCGGCAGCCGGAACCCTCCACCATGACGATCCGATCGGCGGCGGCACCGGGCAGGTGCGGGTGGATCAGCCGGGATCGGTCGGTCTTGACCAGGGCGTCTGCGTTGACCAGCGGTGCCGCCATGTCACCCTCGCTATCGGAAATCGTCGGAAGTCTCTTTCCCGGCCGTATCTCCGGGTGTTTCCCAGGGAAATCACCGTGTGTATCTCCGGGTGTATCCCCGGGCGTATCTCCGGGTGTATCCCCGCGGATGCTAGTGGGCGGGGGAGGGGCGGGAAAGCGGAAGGTTCAACTGGACAGAAGGGGATGATCCAGGCGCTCGCGGCGCGGAGTCGAAGGATCTTTTCCGTATTCGCCTCGGCCGGGGAGGAGGCGGCGAATCGCGTCGTCCGTGCGGTCGAAAATCGGGTCGAAGGCGGTGTTCCGGTAATTGCCGGGTGATCGATCCGCCGGTGGCGTCAGTTGAACATTCCGGCATGTGGGCGGTGGGCAATTTTTCCGGGGCGGGTCGGTGTCCCGGGCTGTGGGTGCCGGGGTGCACGGGGGTGGCGCTCGCGCCGCCGGTGGGCGGGATCGGCCGGCGGAAAGGTCTTGCGGAACCACTACGACTGAAGCACTATGTGTGGAGTGGTTCGCCTCCCCGGGGGCGGCCGCCCGGCGGCCCGGCCGCCGGAGACACCCGCCGTCCATGAAACGAGGACCCTCTTGCGCAAGCTCACCTACTTCGTCGCCTGCTCGATCGACGGGTTCATCGGCGACCCGAGTGGTGACGCGTCCTCCATGTTCGCCTACGTCGAAGAGGAGTTCCTGGAGTACCTCAAGACCGAGTACCCCGAGACCGTCTCCGCCGAGGGGCGCCGCCTCCTCGGGCTGGAGGGCCTGGAGAACCGGCACTTCGACACCGTCGTCCAGGGGCGCGGCAGCTACCAGCTCGGCCTGGACGCCGGGTTCCCCAGTCCGTACGGGCACCTGCGCGAGTACGTCGCCAGCCGGACCCTGACGGAGCCGCCCCACCCGAACGTGCGGCTGCTGTCCGGGGACATCGCCTCCGCCGTGCGCGAACTCAAGGCGGAGGACGGGGAGAAGGGCATCTGGCTCTGCGGCGGTTCGCAGGTCGCCGGGGAGCTCGCGGACGAGGTGGACGAGCTGGTCATCAAGACCTATCCGCAGATCTACGGTTCCGGCATGCCGATGTTCGGCTCGGACTTCCGGGTGACGGACTTCTCGCTGGATTCGGTGCGCGCCTTCGGTAACGGGGTGCTCGTCAGGAAGTACGTCCGCAAGCGGTGACGGCCCGGGCGGCGATGCCGCCCGCCGTCGGCCGATCGGTCAAGCCACCCCGATTCCGGGGTGGCTTGACCGTGTTTTCGCCGCGTGGCGCTCGTGCCGGCGGCGCTTCGGGGTGTGTGCGCCCCTTTCTCGCCACGCGGTTGTGCGCCCCCGGTGCGCTGGTCCGGGCCGAGCGCCAATTACCTTCCCGAGACGTGGATTTGGCATTCTCTTGACCGGATGCGACGGGTAACGTGGAGGCCAAGGGCTGCTCCACGGGCCCCGGTTCCCCGGCCGTTCAGGGGCGGCGCGTTTGCCCCTGCCCGCTCCCTCGCTCTCCGCGTCGGGGACTCATGACGCGGCATGTCCCGGCATGTCCCGGCGATCCCCCGCCGGGGCCGCCGGCGTCCGACACCCCAGTGCTGACCTTGACCACACCGCGCCCTGCCCGGAAACGGCGGGGCGCAGGAGAAAGGCCACCATGCGGTCCCTGATAGCCAACGCCCGGTCCTTCGCCACCCATGTGTCCGAACGAGCCGACGAGTTCCGCGCCCTGGAATCCGGCCAGCGCCCGGAAGCGCTGTTCATCACCTGCTCCGACTCCCGGGTGGTGCCGTCGCTGATCACCGGAGCCCGGCCCGGTGAGCTGTTCGAGCTGCGCACCGCCGGCAACGTCGTCCCCCCGTACAGCGCCGACCAGCCCACCGGCGAGACGGCGACCGTCGAGTACGCGGTCCGTGTGCTGGGCGTGCGCGACATCGTGGTCTGCGGCCACTCCCACTGCGGCGCCGTACGGGCGCTGGTCGGCGGGGACGACCTGTCCGGCGTGCCGGCCGTGCGGGGCTGGCTGGAGCGGACGGCCGCCCGGCCGGGGGACGGACCGGCGGGGGCCTGGGGGCCCGACCTGGCCGGACCGGTGCAGCGGCACGCGATCGCGCAACTGGAGCGGCTGCGCACCCACCCGTGCGTCGCCGAGCGGATCGCCGACGGGAGCGTCGGGCTGCACGCCTGGTACTACGAGGTGCACACGGGTGCCGTCAGGGAACTCCGGTCCGATGGGCGGTTCCACGTGCTGTGACCCGCGCGTCCGCCCGCCGCCCGGGCGGCGACCATCGGCCCCGTCCCCTCACAGTGCGAGGAACCGCAGTCATGGTCTCGACCCTCAGCAACCTCAAGAACCGTAAGAAGCTCCCGAGCCCCGCCACGTTGCGGCAGGACCTCCTGGCGTCGCTCGTCGTCTTCCTGGTGGCCCTTCCCCTGTGCGTCGGGGTGGCCGTGGCCTCCGGAGTGCCCGCCGAACTCGGCCTGGTCACCGGCATCGTGGGCGGACTGGTCGTCGGCTGTCTGCCTGGCAGCTCCCTCCAGGTCAGCGGTCCGGCCGCCGGGCTGACCGTGCTCGTCCTGGAGGCGGTGCACGAGTTCGGGGCGGGCGCCCTGGGCGCCCTCGTGCTGGCCGCCGGGCTGCTCCAGATCGTCCTGGGGGCACTGCACTTCGGCCGGCTCTTCCGGGCCGTGTCCGTGGCGGTCGTCCAGGGCATGCTCGCCGGCATCGGGCTCGTCCTCCTCTTCGGCCAGCTCTACACCATGGCCGAGGTCCGGCAGCCCCGGTCCGGCGTCGACAAGATCATGGGGATACCGGACCTCATAGCCACCGTGGCGACGGACGCCGACGCCCTCGTCCCCTTCCTCGTGGGCGTGGGCACGATCGCGGTCCTCGTCCTGTGGCGGAAGCTCCCGGCCGGGGCGCGCGCGGTGCCCGCGCCTCTCGTGGCGGTGGCCCTCGCCACGGCCGTCTGCGCCCTGGCCGGGCTCCCCGTGGCCACCGTCGAGGTGCGGGGCATCGCCGAGGCCGTCCGGCCGCCCGGCGCCGACGCCTTCGATGCGCTGGGCAGCGTCGCCGCGCTCGGCACCGTCCTCGCCTTCGCCCTGATCGCCTCCGCGGAGAGCCTGTTCAGCGCCGCGGCGGTGGACCGGATGCACGACGGTCCGAGGACCGCGTACGACAAGGAGCTGATGGCCCAGGGCATCGGCAACACGGTCTGCGGGATGCTGGGCTCGCTGCCCATGACGGCCGTGATCGTGCGGAGTTCGGCCAATGTGCAGGCGGGTGCGCGCACCAAGGCCGCACGCGTCCTGCACGGGATGTGGCTGCTGCTGTTCGCCGCGCTGCTGCCGGCCGCGGTCGGGGTCATCCCGCTGGCCGCGCTGGCGGGCGTCCTCGTGCACGCCGGCTGCAAGCTCGTCCCCGTCCGGCAGATCGTGCCGCTCTGGCGGCAGCACCGGGGCGAGGCGGTGGTGCTGGCGGTCACCGCCGTGGCCATCATCGCCACCAACATGTTCGAGGGCGTGCTCGCCGGGCTGCTGCTGGCGGTCGTCAAGTCCGCCTGGGAGACGTCGCACATCCAGCTCGACGTGCGGGAGTCGGCGGACGGCCGGCTCACGGTCACGGCCGGCGGCAACGCGACGTTCCTCCGGCTGCCCCGGATGCTGGAGACGCTGGAGGCGCTCCCGGAGGACCGGCCCGTGGAGCTCGACCTGTCGCGGCTGCGCCACCTCGACCACGCCTGCCGCACGGTCCTGGAGGCGTGGGCCGAGCAGCGGGGCGCGACGGTCGAGATGGTGACGAAGGTCTGAGCGGCCGTGGGGCACGGGGGAGCGGAACGGCGGTTCGAACGGGCCGTGCTCACCTGGCAGTGCTGTTGAGGGGAGGCGGAAGCCTGGGGACGGAAGGGGGACGGAAGAGTGAGGGGCGGGCGCGCGGTCCAGCGGGGGGCCAGGGAGCCCGTGTTAGCCTCGTGACCATGGCGTTCTCCAGCTGTCCGCAGGTTTCCGGCTGAGGCGGGGTCACGCCCGAGGCGTCGGCCCGGGCCGCCGACGATCCCGACCGTTCCACTGCTGACACGCGGCCCACCGCTGCGGAGGACCACGCATGCCCGCCTTTCCCGTCGCGCCCGAGGCGCGGCTCCGCCTCCTCGACGTCCTGGCCTGTCCGCACTGCGGTGAGCGGCTCGTCCTGGCCGACGGTTCCGTCCGCTGCGCCGGGCGGCACTCGTTCGACGTCGCGCGCCAGGGCTACGTCGGCCTGCTGACCGGCAACATGCGGGCGGGCAGCGCCGACACGGCCGACATGGTGCGGGCCCGGACGGCGTTCCTGGGCGCCGGGCACTACGCCCCGCTGGCCGGGGCCCTGGCCGGGGCCGTCGCGCCGCACTGCCCGGACGGCGGCACACTGCTCGACGCCGGCGCGGGCACCGGGTACTACCTCGCCGCCGCCCTGGACGCGCTGCCGGGCGCCGTCGGGCTGGGGCTCGACGCCTCCAAATACGCGCTGCGGCAGGCGGCCAGGGCACATTCGCGGGCGTGGGCGGCCACGTGGGACGTCTGGCGTCCGCTGCCGGTGCGCGGCGGGTCCGTGGACGTCGTGCTGAACGTCTTCGCGCCGCGCAACGGCGGGGAGTTCCACCGGGTGCTGCGGCCCGGGGGCGCGCTCGTGGTCGTCACGCCGACCGCCCGCCACCTGGCCGGGCTGCGCGAGAGCCTCGGGCTGCTCGCGGTGGACGCGGACAAGGAGGACCGGCTGCGGCGGACGCTCGGCGACCGCTTCGAGGCCGTCGACGCCGGGACGCACGAGCACACCGTCGTCCTCTCGGCGGAGGACGTGATGAACCTGGTGCTGATGGGGCCCAGCGCGCGGCACGTGACGCCGGACGAACTGGGGGAACGGGTCGCCGCGTTGGCGCAGCCGCTGTCGGTCACCGTCTCCTGTCTGGTGTCGGTGTACCGCGCCGTGTGACGGAACGTTCGCTCAAGGGCCGGTCCGGCGGCGGCGCCGTTCGGCGCGGCGTCGGCGCTGTGATGGAGATCATTCGGCGAAGGCCGTCCGACGGATCCCCGGGCCGTGGCGTGCATGACACGATCATGCGGTTCCTTACCAGTGAGTAATCGCAGTCCGTCCCGCTGCCGCGCGGCACGCCCCCGAGGATCCCCATTGCGCAAGCGCCACAAGAGAGTGCTGTTCCCCGCCCTGACCGCCATGTCCCTGGCGGTGGCCGGGTGTTCGTCGTCCGGCTCCGAGGCCGCCGACAAGCCGGACGACCGGGCCGCGGCGCCGGCCGCCGCCCCGGCCGCGCCGCAGGAACAGGAGCTCGCGGTCGCCGCGGCCCCCCTGGGCTCGCGCGCCGCCGCGGTCGCCCCCGGCGCGCCGACCGACCGCCCCTCGGCGGCCCCCCGGCAGCAGCAGGCGCGCACGTCGACGCTCAAGGTGGCCTCCTACGACCGCGCCACCGGACGCGCCGTCATCTCCGGCGTCACCACGGCCAAGCCGGGTACGAAGCCGAGCGCCGCCCCCGGCGCGAAGCCGAGCGGCAAGCCCGGCACCGGACCGGCGGCCCCCGCGAAGACCGTCGCCGTCGGCGACGTCTTCGCCAGCGCACCCACCCCGGGCGCCCCCAACGGCGTCCTGGCCAAGGTCACGAAGGTGGTCGGGACGACGGACAAGGGCCTGGAGGTGCGCACCGCCCCCGCCACCCTCCCGGCGCTCCTCGGCGACGCCAAGGCCGACGGCACCGTGGCCGTCGACCCGTCCGCCGTCCAGGTCAAGCCGCTCGTCCCGGGCGTCAAGGTGTCCTGGGCCAAGCGCGGGAACCTCCACTTCGGGCCGCAGGGCGCGAAGCTGCCCCTGGGCAACCTGCGCGTGGACGTGTCCGCCGCCGTCGCCACCGCCAAGGGCGCCCCCGCCTCGGCCAAGGCGTCGGTCGACGGCTTCGTGCAGCTCGCCCCCGAGGTCGACTTCTCGTACGACGGCCGCGGCACCGACGGCCGCGCGCCCGGCACGGCGTCCCTCGCCCTGGCCGGCGACTGGTCGGCGCAGTGGGCGCTGAAGGGCCGGGCCGCCGCGTCCACGGAGGGCAAGCCGCTGCGCCTGCCGTTCGCCAAGCTGCACGCCGCCCCCGTCGTCCAGGTCGGGCCCGTCCCGGTCGTCGTCAACGCCGACCTCACCTGCTACCTCCAGGTGGACGCCGACGGAAAGATCAGCGTCGATGTGAAGCAGGAGGTCAAGGGCGACTTCCGGGTCGGCGGCTCATACAGCAGGGCCAAGGGCTGGGCCCCCGTCAGCAAGTCGGCGATGAAGGGTTCCCCGGTGCGTGCCACGGTGGCGGCCGGGGGCCGGGTGCGGGCCGCGCTGGGCGCGGAGGCGTCCGTCGGGCTGTACGGCACGGTCGGTGTGACCGGTGACCTGTCGCCGTACCTGCGGGCCGAGGGCGAGGTCACCGCCAAGGCGTCGAGCGACGGGAAGAAGTCGCTGAACGGGAAGTGGGGGGCGTTCGGCGGCGTCGATCTCAACGGCGCGCTCCAGCTCCAGCTGAGGATCTTCGGCACGCCGGTGTTCGAGCGGAAGCTGCCGCTGCCGGGGCTGCACCGGGAGTGGAAGCTCGCCGGGTCCAAGGGCTGACCCGGGTGGGGCCGGGGGGTTGTGCCCCGGCCCTGCTCCTCCGCCGTTTCCTGGGGGCTTCGCCCCGCGGCTTCGCCGCTCGTCCTCAAACGCCGGACGGGCTCTATGTCAGCCGCGCCGCCACCTTCCTGGCCACCGCCACGATGTCGCCCGACGGCTTCGCCGGGTACGCCGGCCGCTTGCGCGTCCAGCGGTCCTCCAGCGCGTACCAGTCGATGGGCTTGGGCTTCCGCCGGGCCGTGAGTGCCGCCTCCAGTTCCGTGAAGTACGTCTTCCAGCGCAGCCGGTACAGGCCGCCGACCAGCCCCGCCCACTCGCGGTTGGCGTAGTCGTGCAGCTTGCCGCCGTCCGCCGAGGCGCGCGGGCCCCAGACGGTCAACAGGGAGACGGCGTCGTGCTCCAGCCGGTCGCGTTCGGCGGCCGTGCCGCCCCAGGCGCGGGCCTCGGCGATCCAGCGGCCGAGCAGGTGGCGTTCGCTGGTGGCGACGGTCTCCTCCAGGAGGGTCATCCAGTCCAGCCACTGCCGGGTCAGCGTGCGGAAGCGGGTCCGGTCGCCCGCGTCGTAGGCGGCCTTGATCCGGGGGAGCAGCAGCCGGCTGCGGTTGCTGACGCACTGCCGGGCGACGTCCGTCAGGTCGCACCGGTACGCCGAACTGCCGCGCAGCGCGGGGGCGACGGCGAGCAGCGCGGGCAGGGCCTCGTCGAAGGCGGCGGCGTCGTAGCGCAGCTGCCGGGGCGACCAGGCGGCGGCACGGTTGACGGCCAGGTCGGGCCGGGCGCCGAAGAGGCCGTCGGCGGCCTCGCTCCAGCCGTCGGCGCGGGTGGTGCCGTAGGCGGTACGGCGCAGGACGTCCCAGGCGCGTCGGGCGTTGGGGTCGGCGGCGCCGTACCGCTGGACGGGCCAGCGCGCGAACCAGTCCTTGAGGTCCAGGCGCCCCTCGGTCCAGGCCAGGTCGGAGAAGAGGGCGAGCGCGGCGGGGTTGTTGTCGGCCGCCTCCGGCATCAGCGCGATGCCGCGCAGCGCGCTGCCCTTCTTGGTGCGCCAGCGGTGGAAGAGGGAGACCCAGTCCTGGGTGTTGGCGCCCATCGCCGTGTGCCCGCCGAAGTTCCAGATGGTGCCGAAGGCGTAGGGGGTGCCGCCCCAGTCCTTCTCCCGGTCGGTGACGCGCGGGTAGTGGTCCGGGATGCCGTCGAGGACGAGCATCTTCGAGCGGTCGACGGCGTCGAGGATCTCCCGCCGGGGGTTGGTCTGCCAGCCGAGGATCGCCCAGGTGGCGTCGGGGTGGGCGGCGCGCAGCGCCTTCTCGACGGCCTTGGCGGCGGCGCCGACGGGGACCGGTCCGGGGGTGCCGCCCTCGTGCAGCAGGTCGATCTTGTACATCGACGAGGCGCCGTAGAGCTCCCGCTGCACCCGGTAGTACGTGCGGGCGACGCGCGCGAAGTGGGCGGTGCGCGGGTCGAGCCAGTCGGGCCGGGGGAAGCCGGCCCAGTCGCCCTGTGGAACGGTACGGGCGCCCTTGTTGCGGCGGGTGAAGTCGGGCGGGACGGTACCGGCGTAACCGGGGAGGACGGGGGTGATGCCGAGCTCGCGCAGCCGGCGCGTGATCCGCTGCGCCAGGGCGGTCCGGCGGTCGAGGAGGGCGCGGGAGACGGGTCCGCCGAAGGCGCTCATGTTCTGCATGAGCCACCAGGGCTGGTGGGCGGGGCCGGGAACCCAAGTCCGGACTTCCGCGTCGGTGTAACCGTGTTCGATGAACGTTCGACGGTAGACCGCGTCGGCGCCCGTGTAGACCAGCACCTCGTTGAAGCCGTGCAGGGCGAGGACGTCGATCTCGCGTTCCCAGTAGGCCCAGTCCCGGTAGGGCCCGGTGTAGCCGTCGTTCGTGTCGTTGAGCGCGAAGCGGTGGCGGACGTTCGCCTCGGCGGCGATGGCCCCGCGGACGGCGGGGAGCGTGGCGGGCAGGGCGGTCCGCTCGCCGCTCCAGGAGAAATGCGCGTGGGCGACGTCCCGCAGGTAGCGGTGGAAGCCGGTGAGCTGGACGGCCGGGGTGCTGCCCTCGACGAGGAGGTGCCCGGCCCGGCCGGTGACCCGGTAGACGTCCGCGCCGGAGCGGCGGGGCACGGTGCGGAACGTGACCTGGCGGTGGTGGCGGGGGAGGAGGCGGGCCAGCGCCGCGGCAGCGGCGCTTCCGGAGGCTCCGCCCCCGGCGGCTCCGCTTCCGTCGGATGCCGACCGCGCGTCCGGACCCGCCCGTCTGCCGGGCGCGGCCGGAACCCCCGAGGAGTCGGGGGGCGGCTGCGCGGTCGCCGCGGCCTCCCCGGAGGAGGCGCCGAGAGCGCCGAGCGCGGCGGAGCCGGCCAGGGCGCCGAGGACCGAGCGACGGGCGATGTGCATGAGTGACCTCCGAGGCAGCTGCGGCTACCGGCCTGGACCACTTGAGCGCCGAGATCCTATGAGCCCACGACTGCCGAACGTCAAGAGCGCCCTGGGCGATTCAGTCACACCGGTAACATTTACTGCGAATGGCCTCTTTCGGGCCGGTGGTCCGCCCCTCGTTCGGCGCCTTCCGGCGGCCGCCCCGGTCGCCGGGCCTGTCGTGTCCGTTGCCTCCCCGCTTTCCGTCCCTTCCCTGTCGCCCCTGAGACCTTCCCTGTCGCCCCCGAGGAACCTCCCGCCCCCGCGCCCCCTCCCGTACCCGAGGAACGCCGTGCGACGACTCGGTGCCGTCTCCGGCATCCTCACGCTCCTCGTCACCGGCCTGTCCGGCGGGCTGCTCACGGGCTGTTCGGAGCCCGGCGGGCTGGAGGTGAGCGGTCCCGCGCCGACGCCGGCGCCCGTCACCCTGCCCGTGCACGTCAGCGAGGGCCCCGGCCGGCCTGTGGTCAGCCGCCCGGCGACGTTCGAGATCACCGGGGTCGTACGGCTCACCCGGCTGCGCTGGCGGTCCTGGGGCGGGCCGGTCGCCGAGGCGGCCGGCACGGTCACCGGTCCGTGGTGCGCCGCGGCCTGCGGGGACCGGCCGCGCGAGGCCCGTGTCCAATTCTCCGGACGCATAGGGCAGGATCGTCACTCCTACTACAGCCGGGTCTCCGTCCTCGTCGACGGGCTCCCGCCCGAGCAGCACAACGGGCTGCGTGATCTGCGGCTCTTCGTACCGGAGCGTCAGCCGCGAGCGTCGGCCGTCGAGGAGCCTTGATCCATGGGACTGCGAACGAAGATCGGGGCGGCGATCACCGTCACCGCCGCGCTCGTCGCCGTCCTCATCGGGTTCGTCGTCCACCACCGGACGGGCGTCAACCAGCTCGCGACGGCCCGCGAGAGCATCGACGCACGGCTGGCCAACGCCGTCGACGACCACGCGGCGGGCATCGACCGGCAGCACACCCTCGTCAACCCCGACGGCATGCCGGCCCCGCTGCGCGAGGCGGCGGAGCACGGCAAGCGCGCCACCTACCTGGACCGGAGCGGCCGGGAACCGGTGCTGTGGGCGGCCACCCGGGTCGGCGACGACATGATCGCCCTCAAGCGGCCCTACCGCCGCGAGACCCGCAACCTGGAGGACCTCGACGACGTCCTGTGGGCGGCCGGCGGCCTGGGCACCGCGTTCTCCGGCATCGTCGGCGTCGGCCTGGCGACGTTCGCCGGCCGCCGGCTGAACGCCTCCGCCCGCATCGCCGAGCGCATCGCCGACGGCGACCTCACGGCCCGGCTCCGGCCGCGCGGCGGCAAGGACGAGATCGCCCGGCTGACCATCGCCGTCAACACCATGGCCGACGCGCTCGCCGCCCGCCTCCAGGCCGAGCGGGAGGTGACCGCCAACATCGCGCACGAACTGCGCACTCCCGTGGCCGGACTGGTCGCCGCGGCGGCCCTGCTGCCGCCCGGCCGGCCTGCTGAGATGGTCCAGGAACGGGCCCGGCGGGTGCACACCCTCATGGAGGACGTCCTGGAGGTGGCCCGGCTGGACGCGGACGCCGAACGGGTCGAGACCGACGTCCGCGCCCTCGGCGACCTCGCCCGCCGAGCGGCCGGTGCCGCGGCCGGGCCGGACGGTACGGCGGCGGAGGTGCGGGTGGTGCGCGACTGCCTGGTGGAGACGGACGCGCGGCGCGTCGAACGCATACTGACCAACCTCGTCACCAACGCCTTCCGGCACGGCGCCGAGCCCGTCGTCGCCGAGGTGGACGGCGGCGTCATCCGCGTCCGCGACGGCGGTCCCGGCTTCCCCGAGCCCCTCCTGGCCCACGGCCCCCAGCGCTTCCGTACGGAATCCGGCGCCGGTCTCGGCCTCGGACTGACGATCGCCGCGGGCCAGGCGCGGGTGCTGGGCGCTCCGCTGACCTTCGCCAACCGGCCGGAGGGCGGGGCGGAGGCGGTGCTGGACCTGCGGGGGGCGGTGCGGGGGCCGGCGGAGCCGGGGCCGGGGTAGTGGGGGCGGTCCCATGTCCCGGAGCCGGGTTGCCGCCGGGGCCCCGGCGGCAACCCGGCTCCGGGACATGGGATGCCGATCCGGGCTTCAGGCCGGGCCGGTGGCTGTCCCGACCGCCGATTGCCGACGACCGCTGCCCGGCGGCTCAGGGCGCGCGTAAGGGGCGAGGGTGGCCGCGTCATGCGGTGCTGCCGCGCCACGCCCGGCCGTCCGTCCGGCTGCCCGGCTGAGCGGCCACCCACCCGTCCGGCCGTCCGCCCGTCCGTCCGCCCGTCCGGCCGCCCGGCTGGTCGGCCAAGGCCCGCTGGGCGCCCCTGCCGTCACGGCTCCTCGGGCAGGCTCCCCAGGAAGTCCAGCAGGGCGGAGTTGACCTCGTCCGGCCGCTCCTGCTGCGTCCAGTGACCGCAGCCCGGAAGGATCAGGCTGCGGTGCAGACCGGGCAGCACCTCGGGCAGCGCGGGCAGCAGTTCGTCCATGCCGGGGAAGGCCATCACCAGGTCGCGGTCGCCCGTCACATAGAGCGCCGGGACCTCGATGACCCGGCTGTCGAAGGGGGCCATCAGCTCCCAGCTGCGGTCGATGTTGCGGTACCAGTTGAGGCCGCCGGTGAACGCCCGCTCCCCGTGCCGGGCGTACTCGCCGGTGAAGACCTCGATGTCCGCCTCGGTCAGCCAGCCGGGCAGCCGCTCGGGCTCCGGCATGGTGGCCAGTGAGGCTCCGCGCTCGGCCACCACGCCCATGGGGGTGGGGCTGTCGCCCGAGGCGGCGGTCAGCAGGCGGCGGAAGCTGCCGGCGATATCGGCGGCGTACTCGGCGTCGGCGACGCCCGGTTCCTGGAAGCGGAGCTGGTAGAAGTCCTCACCCAGCTTCGCGCGCATCTCGCTCAGCGGCCGGAGCGTGCCGCGCGGGGTCGGCGGGACGCTCAGCCCGGCCACGCCGCGGACGAGGTCCGGGCGGAGCAGGGCGGTGCTCCAGGCGACGGGCGCGCCCCAGTCGTGTCCGACGACCACGGCCCGCCGCTCGCCCAGGGCGTGGATCAGGCCGACCACGTCACCGGTCAGGTGCAGCATGGTGTAGGCGTCGATGCGCTCCGGCTGGTCGCTGCGGGCGTAGCCGCGCTGGTCGGGTGCCACCACCCGGTAGCCGGCCTCGGCCAGTGGCCCGAACTGGTGCCGCCACGAGTACCAGCACTCGGGGAAGCCGTGCAGCAGGAGGACCAGTGGGCCCTCGCCCTGTTCCGCGATGTGCAGTCTGACGCCGTTCACCTCGACGTGGCGGTGGTCGATCGCGTCGGTCATGCGTACCTCCTGGCGGCTGTGGGCCGGTGGTGCCGTACGCGCTCACCCTAGGACCGCCTGAAAGCAACGGGGTTGCGGGGACCCGTTACCGCCGGGAGCGGTCAGGGCCCCTAGCGGACGGCGCCGCCGGTCCCCGTCCCGACGGCGGACGGGACAGCCCCGCGCCGCAGCGGCTTGGTGAAGCAGCGGCTCGCCTCGTACTCCCGGTAGAAGCCGAACTTCCGCTCCGCCGGCGCGTAGCCGCTCGACGTGTAGAGGGCGATCGCCTCCGGCTGCTCCGTCCCGGTCTCCAGGACCATCCGCACCCGGCCCGCCGCCCGCGCGTCCTCCTCCAGCAGCGCGAGGATCCGCCGCGCCAGCCCGCGCCCCCGCGCGGCCGGCACCACGTACATCCGCTTGAGCTCGGCGTCGCCGTCCGCGTACCCCTCGTCGTTGCGGTCCTGCGCGCGCCAGCCGCCGGTGGCCACGGGGGTGCCGTCGTCCTCGTACGCGATGAGATATAGGCCACGCGGCGGGGCGAAGTGCGCGGGCTCCAAGGGGGTGAGGTCGCCCTCGTCGCCGTAGCGCGCCTGGTACTCCAGTTGCACTTCATCGCTGAGTTTCACGGCGTCCGGATGGCCGAAGGACACGGGCAGAATCCGCATCCCGCGATCGTACGATCACCTGGCCGGGGGTGACAGGGGCGCCCGCAAAGTCGGTATCGTTCCGGAATGCTCTCCCTGACTGTGACGTCCGTGAACGTGAACGGCCTGCGCGCCGCCGCCAAGAAGGGCTTCGTGGAGTGGCTGGCGGCGACCGACGCCGACGTCGTCTGCCTCCAGGAAGTCCGCGCCGAGCCGCAGCAGCTCCCCGACGAGGTGCGCGAGCCCGAGGGCTGGCACGCCTTCCACGCGCCCGCCGCGGCCAAGGGCCGGGCCGGCGTCTCCGTCTACTCCCGGCGCGAGCCCGACGCCGTACGGGTCGGATTCGGCTCCGCCGAGTTCGACGGCACCGGCCGCTACCTGGAGATCGACCTCCCGGGCGTCACCGTCGCCAGCCTCTACCTGCCCTCGGGCGAGGTGGGCACCGAGCGGCAGGACGAGAAGGAGCGCTTCATGGACGCGTTCCTCCCCTACCTCGTCTCCCTGAAGGCCCGCGCCGCGGCGGACGGCCGCGAGGTCCTCGTCTGCGGCGACTGGAACATCGCCCACCAGGAGGCCGACCTCAAGAACTGGAAGGCCAACCGCAAGAGCGCCGGCTTCCTCCCCGAGGAGCGCGCCTGGCTCACCAAGGTCTTCGAGGAGTACGTGGACGTCGTCCGCGCCAAGCACCCCGACGTCGCCGGCCCCTACTCCTGGTGGTCCTACCGCGGCCGCGCCTTCGACAACGACTCCGGCTGGCGCATCGACTACCACGTCGCGACCCCGGGCCTCGCGCAGCGGGCGCTCAAGGCACACGTGGAGCGGGCGGCCTCGCACGCGGAACGGTGGAGCGACCATGCGCCGGTGACGGTGGTGTACGGGGGGTAGCCCGGCCCCGGCCCGGCGGGAGGGCCTCGTCGGCGGGGCTTCCCCCCGTGCGGGCCGGGTTCAGGAGGGGGCGCCGGCCAGGACGTCCACCGTGCCGGTGTCGAGCGAGTAGTAGGCGCCGACCACGGCGAGGAGACCCTTCTTCACGAGAGGGGCGAGGTCCTGGTTGGAACGCAGGCCGGCGGCGGTCAGCTCGACCTGGGCACGGGCCATGGTCTCGACCGGGTCGGCGCCGCCCTCCCGGACCGCCCGGTCGTACGCCGGCCGCAGGGCGTCGACGATCGCCTGCAGGTTGCCGGGCAGCGGTTTGCCGTCGCGGAGGGACTCGTACGCCGCCTTGACGGCGCCGCAGCGCTGGTGCCCGAGGACGACGACGAGCGGAGTGCCGCTGGTCATGGGCCCGTACTCGACGGAACCGGTGACCACCGGGCCGACCGCCTCTCCGCCCGTACGCATCACGTAGAGATCGCCCAGCCCGGTGTCGAAGAGCAGCTCGGGCGGCACTCGGGAGTCGATGCACGAGAGGATCGCGCCGAAGGGCTCCTGCGTGAGGCTCACCAGCTGACGCCGGTCCGGGTCGCGGTCGGGGTGGCGCAGGTTTCCGCTCACCCAGCGCTTGTTGCCCTCCATCAGCCTCGCGAACGCCGCGGCGGGCGTGGTGGGGCTCGGTTGCGGACTCGCGCTCGGGCTCGGTGACGTGTCGGCCGGCGCTGAGGAGGCCCTCGGTGAGGAGCACCCCGCGAGCACGGCGGCGGCGCTCGCGAGCCCGCCGGCGAGCAGCGCCCTGCGGTTCGGATGTCCCGCTCTGTCCATCGGCCGTCGTTCCCCTCGATGTCGCCCGGATCCCTCTCCGGCGTCTTGACCAGGGCAATGGTTCAGCCCGGCGGGGGTGACGCGGAGCAGGCGCGAGCGGGTCGGCATGACGTTGCCTCGGACGGCCCACCGGGTGGGTGCGGCCATGATCACTCGGGAGGGCGGCTGGGCGCTGCGGTCGGCCGGGCTCACGGTGTGCCCCCTCCCAGCGCTCCCAGCCCTTCCGGCGCGGCAACTCGACGCCCTGCCGGACGCCGGCGCGCTCCCACTCGGCCGCCTGCCCACGCATCACACACAGTGCCTGCGGATCGGGCATTTTCTGGAGCGGCGCTCTGCGTCTTATTTGGGGTAACGGGCCGGTTCGGTGCAGACCGTTCACGATCTCGTGGGGTCGTCACGGCGGAGGGAAGCACTGAAGTACGGGTGGCTCGGCGTGACCGCGCCCTTCACGCTCGTCTGGGAGCACTCGGACGTCGCTCGGCGCGCTCTCGGGCGACGGTTGTCGCCGCAAGGGGAGGAGTACAGCCTCTTCGAGGCGGCTTTGGAGGTCCTGGAAGAGTTTCACGTGGAGGTCGTGCCGCGGTGAGTCGCGTCCTCCCGTGGGGCGGTGTCCTGGGTCCAGGTGTCGGCGTTGGCTCTTATGTGGCGGTCCATGGCCATGGAGACCTCCGCGTCGACCACCGTCTGGGAGACCGGGCGCAGTTGTTCCAGGGTGCGTACCGTGTGCTCGGGGCGGGCGTGGGTGCGGATGAGGTCGGCGAAGATTTCGGCCAGGGCGTCGGCGTGGGCTCGGACGCGGCGGCCCGCTTCCAGGACGGCCGACAAGGGGACGCCGGCGCGGACGAGTTCGGTCGACGCGTCCAGGAGGCGGCGGCTGACGTGGACGAACTCCTCGCCGTCCACGGCGAGGTAGCCGATGTCGAGCGCGGCGGCGAGGTTCTCGGCCGTGACCTGGCCCGCGAAGGTGTCCGCCAGTTCCTCCGCGCCCAGGCGGACCGGGGTCTCGCGGGACCAAGGGGTGGGTGACGCGCCGTCCAGGCCGAGCAGTTCGGCCACGTCCCGGCCGCCCTCGAAGGCGGCCAGGAGGTCCGCGATGCCGCCCAGGGTGTGGCCGCGCTCCAGGAGGGCGGTGATGGTGCGGAGGCGGGTGAGGTGGGTGCCGTCGTACCAGGCGATGCGGCCCTCCCGGCGCGGCGGCGGGACGAGTCCGCGCTCGCGGTAGAAGCGCAGCGTGCGGACGGTGATGCCCGCCTCGCGGGCGAGGTCGGCCATCCGGTACTCGCGCTTCCCGGGGGTGGTGTCCCGTCCCCCGGCTCCCTCGGTCTCGTCGGTGCTCACGCGGGCAGCGTAGGGCCTTCCCGGCTCGGGGAGGCGGGCCGAAAGGGGGCCCCGGCGACTGCAACCGGCGGTAACTTCCTTGTGCCGCACCCCTACCGCTCGGTACGGCGTCCCCCTACGCTCGCACCGTGCCAGCAATCACTGGCACGATGCGTCGCGATCCGGGAGGCAGCGGAATGGCCGAGCACGTGCGCGTGGCGGTGATCGGGTCCGGGTTCGGGGGGCTGGGGGCGGCCGTGCGGCTCCGGCGGGAGGGGGTGACGGACTTCGTCGTCCTGGAACGGGCCGACGCGATCGGCGGGACCTGGCGGGACAACACCTATCCCGGGTGTGCCTGCGATGTCCCGTCGCATCTCTATTCCTTCTCCTTCGCGCCCAACCCCGAGTGGCCGCGCAACTTCTCGGGGCAGCCGCACATACGGGCCTACCTGGAACGCGTCACCGACACCTACGGGCTCCGGCCGCACCTCCGGCTGAACTCCGAGGTCAGGTCGGCGCGGTGGGACGCCGAGCGGATGCGCTGGGAGCTGGACACCGCCTCCGGGGCGTACACCGCCGACGTCGTCGTCTCCGCCACCGGGCCGCTCTCCGACCCGCGGCTGCCGGAGATCCCCGGGCTGGACGCGTTCCCCGGGCCCGTCTTCCACTCCGCCCGCTGGGACCACGGCGTCGACCTGCGCGGCAAGCGCGTCGCCGTGGTCGGTACCGGGGCGTCGGCGATCCAGATCGTCCCCGCGATCCAGCCGGAGGTCTCCCGGCTCACCCTCTTCCAGCGCACCCCGGCCTGGGTGCTGCCCCGGGCCGACCGGCGGATCACCGGCGTGGAGCGGTGGCTGCACGGCAAGGTGCCGGCGACGCGGGCCGCCCGGCGCGGGATGCTGTGGGGGATACGGGAGTTGCAGGTGGGGGCGTTCACCAAGCGGCCGGACCGGCTCGGTTTCGTCGAGGCGGTCGCCAAGGCGCACCTGCGCCGCGCCGTGAAGGACCCGGAGCTGCGCGCCCGGCTCACCCCCGACTACCGCATCGGCTGCAAGCGGATCCTGCTCTCCAACGACTACTACCCGGCGTTGACCAGGGCGAACGTCGATGTCGTGGCGTCCGGGCTGGCCGAGGTGCGCGGGTCCGGGCTGGTCGCCGCCGACGGGACGCGGGTCGAGGCCGACGCGCTCGTCTTCGGCACCGGGTTCCGGGTGACCGACATGCCGATCGCCCGGCGGATCACCGGTGCCGACGGCGTGACGCTCGCCGAGACGTGGAAGGACGGCATGGCCGCGCTGCGCGGCACCACCGCCGCCGGGTTCCCCAACCTCCTCTTCATCATCGGGCCCAACACCGGCCTCGGGAACAGCTCGATGATCCTGATGATCGAGTCGCAGCTGAACTACCTGGCCGACTTCCTCCGGCAACTCGACGTCCTCGGCGGCCGGACCGCGCTCGTCGCCCGGCCGTCCGCCGTCAACGCCTGGAACCGCGGCATCCAGCGGCGGATGGAGCGGACCGTGTGGAACACCGGTGGGTGCGACAGCTGGTACCTCGACTCCGAAGGCCGTAACACCACCGCCTGGCCGGGTACGACCGCCGAGTTCCGCCGGGTCACCCGGCGGGTGGACCTCCAGGAGTACCAGGTGCTGCGGGAACCGCGACGGCCTCGTACGCAGGCCCCGGCGGGGCTGGGCGAAGGGGCGGTGGCGCGATGAGCGCGGCGTACCGCCGGAGCGGCCTCGCCGGGCAGGTCGTCGTCGTGACGGGCGCGGCCCGTGGGGTGGGGGAGTCCCTGGCCCGCAAGCTGTCGGCGCGAGGGGCGCGGCTCGCCCTCGTCGGGCTGGAGCCGGACGAACTGCGCCGCGTGGCGGGCGGGTTGCGGACGGACGTGGGGTGCTGGACCGCCGACGTCACCGACCAGGAGGCCATGGAGCGGGTCGCCCACGAGGCCCGGGCGCGCTTCGGGCGGATCGACACCGTCGTCGCCAATGCCGGTGTCGCCGCCGGCGGTCCCTTCGACGGCTGCGACTTCGCCGTCTGGCGGCGGGTCGTCGAGGTCAACCTGATCGGCTCCGCCGTCACCGGCCGCGCCTTCCTGCCGGCCCTCCTGGACAGCCGCGGCTACCTGTTGCAGATCGCCTCGTTCGCCGCGGTCGCGCCCGCGCCGATGATGACCGCGTACTGCGCGTCCAAGGCGGGAGCGGAGGCGTACGCGCACGGGTTGCGCGCCGAGGTCGGGCACCGGGGCGTACGTGTCGGCGTGGGGTATCTGAGCTGGACGGAGACCGACATGGTGCGCGGCGCCGACGAGAACGCCGTGATGCGGGAGATGCGGCGGCGGCTGCCGTGGCCGGCGAACCGGACGTACCCGCTCGATCCGGCCGTCGAGCGGCTGGTGGCGGGCATCGAGCGGCGCTCGGCGCACGTGTACGCCCAGGGGTGGCTGCGCGGCGCCCAGTCGGTGCGGGCGGCGCTGCCCGGGCTGATCGCGTTCGGGGCGCGGCGCGAGATGCGGCGGTTCGGGCCCCGGCTGGCCTCGGCGAGGACGCCGGGGCTGCTGGGGGCGGGAGGGGCCGCCGATGCCGCCGGGCGCCGCGTGAGTACGGAGGGTCACTGATCGACATGCGATGGGTGACGGTGCGTGTGAGGCTGGTTCCGGCCCGATCACACGATCTTCCCGAGGAGTGAACACGCATGGGCATCAAGGACGAGATGCAGGGCAAGGCTCAGCAGGCCAAGCAGAAGGCGCAGCAGGCCAAGGAGCAGGCCCAGCAGCGGGGGCAGCAGGCGCAGGACCGGGTGAAGGGGAAGCAGGAGCAGGGGCGGCAGACGTCGATCGACGACATCCAGGATGATCTCGGCGATCGCTGACGTGGCCGGTTGAAGCGGTCCCGCTTCGGCTGAGGGGCGCGCCCTGTGTGCAGGGCGCGCCCCCTTGTGGTTTGTGCCCCTGTCCCGCCCCTTCCCGTTTCTCGCGGGGGCTGCGCCCCCGCACCCCCGAGCGCACCTGCGGTGCGCGTCCTCAAGCGCCGGACGGGCTAAGTACGCGGCGGGAGTTCCGGCCGGGCGCGGTTCGGGACGGCGGTGTAGTCCGGTGGGGTGGTCGCGCCGTGGCGTTCCAGGAGGTCCAGGGCCAGCCGGACCGCGTCGTCGAGTTGCTTGTGGCGGCCCTCGGCCCAGTCCACCGGTGTCCGGTCCACCTCGATGTCCGGCTCCACGCCGTGGTTCTCGACGTCCCAGCCGTACGCGTCGAACCAGGCGGCGTTCATCGGCACGGTGATCGCCGTCCCGTCCCCGAGCCGGTGCCGGCCCGTCATGCCGATGACGCCGCCCCAGGTGCGCAGGCCCACGACCGGTCCGATGCCCTGGAGCTTGAACGCGGCGGTGATCATGTCGCCGTCGGAGGACGTCATCTCGTCGGCGATGGCGACGACCGGGCCGCGCGGCGCGTTGGAGGCGTAACTCACCGGCTGCGCGCCCCGGGTGAGGTCCCAGCCGATGATCGTGCGGGTGAGCTTCTCCACGACCAGTTCGCTGATGTTGCCGCCCGCGTTGCCGCGGACGTCCACGATGAGGGCGGGCCGGGACATCTCCATCCGCAGGTCGCGGTTGAACTGGGCCCAGCCGGAGCCGCCCATGTCGGGGATGTGCAGGTAGCCGCATTTGCCGCCGCTCAGTTCGCGGACGACCGCGCGGCGCTTGGCCACCCAGTCCTGGTAGCGGAGCGGGCGTTCGTCGACCAGCGGCACCACCGCCACCCGGCGGGCCGGTCCCTCGCCCTCCGCCGGGGCGAAGGTCAGCTCGACGGTGGTCCCCCCGGCCGCGGCCAGCAGCGGGTACGGGCCGGTGACCGGGTCGACCGGCCGGCCGTCCACGTGCGTCAGGACGGCGCCCTCGCGGATGCCCGAACCGGCCAGCGGGGAGCGGGCCTTGGAGTCCGACGAGTCGCCGGGCAGGATGCGGCGTACCGCCCAGCGGCCGTCCTTGAGCCGGACGAGGTTGGCGCCGAGGAGGCCGATGGCGCGCTGGTAGTGCGGCGGTCCCTCGTTGCGGCGGGAGCCGATGACGTACGCGTGGGAGGTGCCCAGTTCGCCCAGCACCTCGCGGAGCAGGTCGGCGAAGTCGTCGGGGGAGGCGACGCGTTCGACCAGCGGACGGTACTGCTCCAGGATCGCGTCCCAGTCGACGCCTCCCATGCCGGGCTCCCAGAAGTAGGACCGGACGATCCGGCCCGCCTCCGCGTACGCCTGCCGCCACTCGGCGGCCGGGTCCACCTCGTGCAGGATGCGGCGCATGTCGATGTGGACGACGGAGTCGGGGTCCCCGGACTCGGTGGCGGGCACGGCCCGCAGGTCGCCCTCGTCGTTGACGACGAGGCGGGATCCGTCGCCGCTGACCTCGAACCAGTCGAGGGACGCGGTCAGTTCGGTGCGCTTGGCCTTGCACAGGTCGAAGTGTTCGAGCGTGGGGCGGCCGGAGGTGTCGGCGGGGTTGGCGAAGGTCTCGCCGAGGGCGCCGGAGATGGGCCAGCGCAGCCACACCAGTCCGCCGCCGTGCACCGGGCGGAGGTGCGAGTACTTGGAGGCGGCCACCGGGAACGGCGTCACACGGTTCTCCAGTCCCTCCGTCTCCACGGTCAGCGGCCCCCCGGTCTCCGCGCCGGCCGTGTCGCTGACGTCCAGCCCGCCCCCGGCCGGCCGCCCCTCCGCCGTCAGCGCGAACGGCGAGGGGGTCGCCGAGGAGAGCGGGACGAGGTAGGGGCGGCAGCCCAGTGGGAACGACAGGTCGCCGGTGTGCACGTCGTACACCGGGTCGAAGCCACGCCAGGAGAGGAAGGCGAGGTAGCGGCCGTCGCGGGTGAAGACCGGTTGTTCGTCCTCGAAGCGGCCGTTGGTGACGTCCACGACCATCCGGTCGGAGAGGCGCGCGATCTTGATCTGCCGCAGCGAGCGGCCGATGCCCGGGTGGGACCAGGTCAGCCAGCCGGAGTCGGGGGAGAAGGCCAGGTCGCGGACGGGGCCGTTGTCGGAGCGGACGAGTTCGCCGACCTCGGAGGGGCCGCTGACTTCCGCCGAGCCGCCTTCCCCCGCCGGTTCGCCCTCCGGCGCGCTGTCCGATGTGTCCACCAGCAGCAGCCGTCCGTCGTGCGCCGCGATCGCCAGCCGCGAGCCGTCCGGGGAGGACAGCATCTCGTGCACCCGCCCGATCCGCCCCGCCGCCAGCCGCCGGTGCTCCCCCGCCGTCGCCGCGCTCGGCAGCCGGGCGATCTCGACGGCGTCCTCGCCCTCCGCGTCGGTGACGTACGCGACCCGGCCCGTCGAGCCGAGCATCTCGGGCAGCCGGACCCGGACGCCCGGGGTGTCGGCGATGGCCCGCGCCGGACCGTCGCGGTGGGTCAGCCAGTAGAGGCTGCCGCGCACCTGGACGGCGCTGGCCCGGCCCGTGGTGTCCACGGCCAGCGCGTCGACGTGCGAGGCGGCCTGCACCTGGTACGTGCGCCGCCCGGCGCGCGGACCGCCGAGCCGGAGGTCCAGCCGGTGCGGGACGGCGTCCGGGCCGAGGTCGTCCACCAGCCACAGGTCGCCCGCGCACTGGTAGACGACCCGGCTGCCGTCGGTGGAGGCGTGCCGGGCGTAGAAGTCGGCATGGTCGGTGTGGCGGCGCAGGTCGGTGCCGTCGGGGCGGCAGGAGTAGAGGTTGGCGACGCCCTCGTGGTCGGAGAGGAACGCGACCCGGTCGCCGACGAACATCACCGCGTCCAGGTGGCCGTTCAGCTCCGGTACCAGCCGCTTCTCCATCAGCCACAGCCGTCCCATGGCCCCGCCCCGGTACCGCTTCCAGGAGGCCGGCTCGTGCGGCGGTTTGCCGGTGAGCAGCAGCGTCTCGCCGGGCGCGTCGCCGGGGCCGTGCCCGCCGCGCATCGCGATGTCGGACACCGGGCCCCACGGCAGGCGGAGGCCGGGGCTGCCGTCGGTCGGCAGCCGGTAGGCCCAGGAGAAGTACGAGAAGGGCTGGCCGTGGGAGGAGACGGCGAGGATGTCGCTGCCGCCGTCGCGGCCCGGCGGCGTCCAGCCGCAGACCCGGGCGTCGGTACTGCCCCAGTAGGACAGTCTGCGGGCCGGGCCGCCGTCCACGGGGACGAGGTGCACCTCGGGGTCGAGGCTGCGCCAGCTGGTGAAGGCGATCCGGGTGCCGTCGGGGGAGAACCGCGGGTGGCCCAGCCGGGTGCGGTCGACGGTCAGCCGCCACGCGCGGTCCTTGCCGCCGTCCGCCCCCGGCAGCGGGGACAGCCACAGGTCGTCCTCCGCGACGAAACAGAGCAGATCGCCGTGGAGATGGGGGTACCTCAGGTAGGCATCGCTCACCACTTCATGGTTTCCACCGTTCGGCGCACCGGCAACCCGGGCCGGGACGCGCGCCGCGCGTGACGCACACCACGGTCGAAACGGCGTCGTTTCGTTAAGGGCGGCCGTACCCTCGTACTGTACGAAACCGTTTCGTTCAGTTGAGACTCGGAGGAGGTGCGGCATGCCCGAGGAACCCGCGGCGCCGCCGGTCCGCCGCACCCGGCTCACGCCGGAACGCGAGGCGGAGCTCTACGAGGCCGTCCTGGCGATCCTCCGCGAGGTCGGCTACGAGGCGCTGACCATGGACGCCGTGGCGGCCCGCACCCGGTCGAGCAAGGCGACCCTCTACCGCCAGTGGAAGGGCAAGCCGGAGCTGGTGGCGAGCGCGCTGCGGCACACCAAGCCGATTACGGTCGCGGACATCGACACCGGGACCCTGCGGGGCGACCTGCTGGCCCTGACGGCCTGCGCGGACCCCGAGCAGATGGAGCGGGACGCGGCTCTGATGCGGGGCCTCGGACACGCCGTCCACTGCAACCCCGACCTCCACCGTGCCCTGCGGGAGCTGCTGATCGAACCCGAGAAGGCGGCGCTCCGGCTGCTGCTCGACCGGGCCGTGGCACGCGGGGAGATCCCCGCCGACACCCCCGCGATGGAGTTCGTCGCGCACACCGTGCTCGGCGCCTTCATCACCCGCCCGCTGATCGAGGACCGGCCGGCGGACACCGCCTACCTCGCCCGCTTCATCGACGCCGTGGTGCTCCCCGCCCTCGGCTGCTGAGCCCCGGCTCGTATCCCCCCACACCGCGGTCCCCACCGCGGCAACCCGAACCCCTACCGATCCACCTGGCGCGCCGCTCTCGTCGTCGGGCTGGTTCCCCACCGCCAGTTGCTCGTTTCTCCGACCCGACGGGAGTACACCTCCTCGTGGCCACCTTCCTCTACAAACTCGGCCGGCTCGCTTTCCGGCGCCGCTGGTACGTAGCCGTCATATGGGTGCTGCTGCTCGGCCTCGCCGGCGCCGGCGCCGCCACCGCGTCCAAGTCCACCGACGACAGCTTCTCCATACCCGGCACGGAGGCGCAGTCCGCCTTCGACCTGCTGGCCGAGCGGTACCCCGGCAAGAAGGCCGACGCCGCCTCCGCGCGCGTCGTCTTCCAGGCCCCCGACGGCCAGAAGATCACCGAACCGAAGAACAAGGCCGCCGTCGAGAAGGTCGTCGGCGAGCTGACCGGCCCCCAGGTCGCGTCGGCGCCCAGCCCGTTCCAGGCGCACACCGTGAGCAAGGACGGCAGCACCGCGTACGTCCTGGTGACCTACAAGGAAGCCTCCAACAAGCTCACCGACGCGTCCCGCGACACCCTCGACGCGGCGCAGAAGCACGGGCGGGAGAGCGGACTCACCGTCGAGATGGGCGGCAGCGCCCTGCAGAAGATGCCGGAGACCGGGTCCACCGAGATCATCGGCATCATCGTCTCCGCGGTCGTCCTGGTGATCACCTTCGGTTCGCTGATCGCGGCCGGGCTCCCGCTGCTCACCGCGCTCATCGGGGTGGGCATCGGCGTCTCGTCCATCGCCGCGCTCGCGTCCACGCTGAACCTCTCCGGCAACACCTCGACGCTCGCCATGATGATCGGCCTCGCGGTCGGCATCGACTACGCGCTGTTCATCGTCTCCCGCTACCGGGCCGAGCTCGCCGAGGGCAGGGAACGGGAGGAGGCCGCGGGCCGCGCGGTCGGGACCGCCGGTTCCGCGGTGGTCTTCGCCGGTCTCACCGTCGTCATCGCCCTGGTCGGCCTCGCGGTCGTCAACATCCCGATGCTCACCAAGATGGGCATGGCCGCGGCCGGCACGGTCGTCGTCGCCGTCCTCGTCGCGCTCACCCTCATCCCCGCGCTGCTGGGCTTCGCCGGCCGCCAGGTGCTGGCCCGCAAGGTCCGCAAGGCCAAGTCCGCGGACGAGGGCGGCGCCGCCGGGAAGCCCAACATGGGCACCCGCTGGGCCCGCTTCGTGCTGCGCCGCCCGGTGTGGGTGCTGGTGGCCGGCATCGTCGGCCTCGGCGCGCTCGCCGCGCCCGCCGCGTCGCTCCAGCTCGGGCTGCCGGACGACAGCTCGCAGCCGGTGAAGACCACGCAGCGCAAGGCGTACGACATGATCGCCGAGGGCTTCGGCCCCGGTTACAACGGGCCGCTGATGGTCGTGGTGGACGCCAAGGGCGTCAAGGACCCGAAGAAGGCGACGCAGACCGTCGTCAAGGCGGTCGGCGGGCTGGACGACGTGGCCGCGGTCACGCCGCCGATGCCCAACAAGACCGGCGACACGGCACTGTTCAACGTCGTCCCCAAGTCCAAGCCGAGCGGTGAGAAGACCGAGGACCTGGTCCACGCGATCCGCGGCAAGGGCTCCGCGCTGAAGGCGGAGACCGGCGCGACCGTGCTGGTCACCGGCACCACGGCGATGAACATCGACGTCTCGCAGAAGCTGAACGACGCGCTGCTGCCCTACCTGGCGCTGGTCGTCGGCCTCGCCTTCCTGCTGCTGATCGTGGTCTTCCGGTCGGTGCTCGTGCCGCTCAAGGCGGCCCTGGGCTTCCTGCTCTCCGTCGTGGCGGCGCTCGGCGCGGTCGTGGCCGTCTTCCAGTGGGGCTGGCTCAGCGGGGTGTTCGGCGTCGAGGAGACCGGCCCGATCATGAGCATGATGCCGATCTTCATGGTCGGCGTGGTCTTCGGTCTGGCCATGGACTACGAGGTCTTCCTCGTGACCCGGATGCGCGAGGCGTTCGTGCACGGCGAGACCCCGGGCGACGCCGTCGTGACCGGCTTCCGGCATGGCGCACGGGTGGTCACGGCCGCCGCGGTCATCATGATCAGCGTCTTCGCCGGGTTCATCGGCTCCTCCGAGTCGATGATCAAGATGATCGGCTTCGGCCTCGCCATCGCCGTCTTCTTCGACGCGTTCATCGTCCGCATGGCCATCGTCCCGGCGGTGCTCGCGCTGCTCGGCAAGGCGGCCTGGTGGCTGCCGTCCTGGCTGGACAAGGCCCTGCCGAACGTGGACGTCGAGGGCGAGGGGCTGCAGAAGCAGCTGGCCGCTCCCTCGGAAGCCGCGGAGGGCCGGGCCGGCGACCCCGACCCGGACGCCGACCCCCGGCTGACCCGCGTCTGACCCCCGGGTGACGCGCCTCGGGCCCGTCCTTCCGCCACGGCGGGGGGACGGGCCCGTTCCGTCGTCCCCGACGTGGCGAAGCCCACCTCGGGGAACCGCTCGTACGGAAACGTGCGTTTTCCCTAGTCCACGGGGGCATGCGACCGTGGCCGCGGTCGGGGGCGCGGGTGAAGGGAAAGGGCTCCACTGGTGAACCTGCTCGATGTGCTTCTGCTCCTGGTCGTCCTCGGCTACGCCGTCTCCGGCTTCCGGCGCGGCCTCGTCGCGAGCGCCGTCCTGCTCGCCGGCTTCCTGGGCGGTGCCGTCCTGGGCGTCTGGGTGCTGCCCTCGATCGTCGGCCACTTCGAACCCGGCTCGTCGTCGGCCGCCGTGGTGGCCGTCCTCGTCGTCCTCGTCCCGGCCGTGCTCGGGCACGCGCTCGCCGGGCGGCTCGCCTGGGGCCTGCGCCGACGGCTGACCTGGGCGCCCGTGCGCGGGGTGGACGGCGCCGGAGGCGCGGCCGTCAACGGGCTGGCCGTCCTGCTGGTGGCCTGGGTCGCCGCCAGCGTCCTGGTCTCGGCGAACTCGACCCTGCTCACCGGGCAGATACGCGACTCCCGGGTGCTCGGCGCGGTCCAGGACGCGATGCCGGAGCAGGCCCCGACCTGGTTCAGCAGGACCACCGACGCCCTCACCGGCGCCGGCTTCCCCCAGGTCTTCAACCCGTTCGAGAACGAGCCCGCCACCAGCGTCGCCAAGCCCTCCGGCGACGCCGTCACCGTCGCCGCCAACCGGGCCGCCCGGACGTCCGTCGTCAAGGTCGAGGGCGTCGCCGACGTCGACGGCGGGCGGCGCGGCCAGGAGGGCAGCGGCTTCGTCTACGCCGCGCAGCACGTCATGACCAACGCGCACGTCGTCGCCGGCGTCACCGACCCGACCGTCCGCGTCGGCGGCGTCGGCCGCCCGCACCGCGCCAAGGTCGTCCTCTTCGACCCCGAGACGGATGTCGCCGTCCTCGACGTGCCCGGCCTCGACGCGCCCGTCCTGCCCTTCGACAAGTCCGCCAAGCGGGGCGACGCCGCGGTCGTCGCGGGCTTCCCTGAGAACGGCGGCCTCGACCTGCGGGCGGCGACCGTCGCCAACGAGCTGCGCGCCAAGGGGCAGGACATCTACGGCGACGGGATCGCCACGCGGCAGGTGTACTCGGTGCGGTCGACCGTGCGGCCGGGGAATTCGGGTGGGCCGCTGCTCACTCCTTCGGGGAAGGTGTACGGGGTCGTCTTCGCGCGGTCCACGGCCAATGCGGAGACGGGGTACGTGCTCACCGCGGCCCAGGTCGCGGAGGACGCGCGGTTGGGGGCTACGGCGACGCGGGCGGTGGATACGGGGAGCAGGGCGGCGTTGTAGGGGGAATCAGCCCGTCCGGCGTTTGAGGACAACCGCGCGGAGCGCGGTTTCAGGGGGTCCGGGGGCTTGCCCCCGGGAAGCGGCGAAGGGGCGGGGCCGGGGCACAGCACCCCGCAGGGGGCGCGCAAGCGCGCGCCGCACGCTCTTGCGAGGGCTTCGCAACGCGCCCATCATGCGAGCGGTTCACCCCAACACGATCGGCACGGACCGAAAGTGGGCGCCCCATGCACGTACCGGACGGATACATCGACCCACCCGTCTCCCTCGCCGCGGGAGCCGTCGCCGCCACCGCCGTGGCCCTGGCCCTGCGCGGCGCGCGCCGGGAGCTCGACGCGGGCGCCGCCCCCCTCGCCGGTCTCGTCGCGGCGTTCGTGTTCGCCGTGCAGATGCTGAACTTCCCGGTCGCCGCGGGCACCAGCGGACACCTCCTGGGCGGCGCCCTCGCCGCGATCCTCGCCGGCCCGTGGACGGGCCTGCTGTGCATAACGGTCGTCCTGCTGGCCCAGGCGTTCCTCTTCGCGGACGGCGGCCTCACCGCGCTCGGCGTCAACATCACCGACATGGCCGTGGTGACGACGGCCGTCGGCTACGCGGTGTTCCGCGGCCTGCTGGCGGTGCTGCCGCGCCGGCCGCGCGCGGTCACGTTCGCGTCGTTCGGCGCGGCGCTGGTCTCCGTCCCGGCCGCGGCCTGCGCCTTCACCCTGTGCTACGCCCTCGGCGGCACGACCGACGTGCCGGTCGGGACGGTGTTCGCGGCCATGACCGGGGTGCATGTGCTGATCGGCGTGGGCGAGGCGGTGATCACGGCCATGACGGTGAGCGCGGTCCTGGCCGTCCGCCCCGACCTCGTGCACGGCGCCCGCGCCACAACCCGCGCCCCCGACGCGGCGGCGCGCCCGCGCCGCCGCTTCGCCGCCGCCGTGATGGCCGTCACCGTCGTCCTCGCCGGGTTCGTCAGCTACTACGCGGCGACCACCCCCGACGGCCTGGAGAAGGTCGCCCGGGACAAGGGCATCGACCGCGAGGCCCGGGAGACCGCCGCCGAGGGGTCGCCGCTGGCCGACTACCGGGTGAAGGACGTCTCCGACGCCCGCGCGTCCGGCGCGCTGGCCGGGGTCGTCGGCGTCGGCGTCACCCTGGCGGCCGGTACGGGCGTCCTGGTGGTGCTGCGCCGCCGCCGGGCCCGGCCGGCCGCGCCGGCGGCGGACACGGAGGCTCGGCGGACCGAGGCCGTCTGACATGGGGGCCGGGCACGCGGCGGCCGTCCACGGGTCGCTGTACCGGCCGGGCGACTCGCCCGTGCACAGGCTGCCCGCGCAGTGCAAGATCCTGTCGGCGTGCGGCTTCATGCTCGTCGTGGCCGCCACTCCGGCCGCGCCGGCGTGGGCGTTCGCGTGTCACGCGGCGCTGCTCGCCGCCGTCACGGCGGCCGCCCGGCTGCCCGCAGGGACCGTCCTGCGCCGGCTGGCGATCGAGCTGCCGTTCGTGGCGTTCGCGCTGCTGCTGCCGTTCGTGGCCCGGGGGCCGCGGGTGGACGTGCTGGGGCTGCCGCTGAGCGAGCCCGGCCTCCGGGACGCCGGGACGCTGCTGGCCAAGGGCACCCTGGGCGTCGCCGCGTCCGTCCTGCTCGCCTCGACCACCGGCCTGCGGGACCTGCTGCTCGGCCTGCGCCGGCTGCGGGTGCCCGCCCTGCTGGTGCAGATCGCCGCGTTCATGATCCGGTACGGGGACGTGGTCGCCGACGAGATGCGGCGCATGCGCGTCGCCCGCGAGTCCCGGGGGCACACCGCCCGGGGCGTGCGCCACTGGCGGGTGCTCGCCGTATCCGCCGGGGCGCTGTTCATCCGCGCCTACGAACGCGGTGAACGCGTCCACCTCGCCATGGTCAGCCGCGGTTACACCGGCACCCTGCCCGACACCGGGGGTGTGACGGGCGCGGCCGGCGCGAGCCGCGCGCAGTGGGCGTGCGCCGCCCTCCTGCCGCTGGCCGCGCTGGCGGTCCGCCTGACGACGGAAGGGGTGCCGCTGTGACGGTTCCGTTCTCGCTGGAGGTCGAGGGGCTGGCCTTCTCCTACCCGGACGGCCATCAGGCGCTCACAGGGGTGGATCTGACGATACGTCAGGGCGAGCGCGTGGCCCTGCTCGGACCCAACGGGGCCGGCAAGACCACCCTCGTCCTGCACCTCAACGGCATCCTCGGCGGCGGCTCCGGGACGGTACGGGTGGCCGGGCTGCCGGTGGCCGCGCCGCACCTCGCCGAGATCCGGCGGCGGGTCGGCGTCGTCTTCCAGGACCCGGACGACCAGTTGTTCATGCCCACCGTCCGGGAGGACGTCGCGTTCGGCCCGGCCACCGCCGGGATCCGCGGCGCGGCGCTCGACGCCTGTGTGCGCCGGGCCCTGGACCGGGTCGGCATGGCCGCCTTCGCCGACCGGCCGCCGCACCACCTGTCCTTCGGGCAGCGGCGGCGGGTCGCGGTCGCCACCGTCCTGGCCATGGAGCCCGAGATCCTCGTCCTCGACGAGCCCTCCTCCAATCTCGACCCCGCTTCCCGCCGCGAACTCGCCGGCGTCCTGCGGAGCCTGGACGTCACCGTGCTGATGGTCACCCACGACCTCCCCTACGCCCTGGAGCTCTGCGAGCGGTCCGTCGTCCTCAGCGGCGGGACGATCGCCGCCGACGGGCCGACGCGGACCCTGCTCGGCGACGCGGAACTGCTGCGGGCGCACCGGCTGGAACTCCCCTTCGGCTTCGACCCGCGGGCGGTCGCGGCGCGGCCCGGGCCGTGACCCTCGCCCCCGTCGGCCGCGATCCCATCCGGCCCATCGGCAGTGATCCCCGTCACTTTCGCGGATGGCGGCTCCCGGCCCGGCAAGGCGTCAGAAGGCCGCCGGGGCGGGGGGACGCCCGGCCGCCTACGCGGCGGCGGGCGACCCGGTCACCGGGGGACGCCGGTCGCGATGCACCATGGAAGGACATGTACGGCGAACGGACCGGTGCGACCGGCGGGATCAGTGGGAGCAGGACAGCAGTGACGGACGTCCAGGGCACGGTGGCGGATGGTTTCGAACCGGTCCGGGACGCCTTCGCCGACAACTTCGCGCGCCGCGGCGAGCGCGGCGCCGCCGTGGTCGTCCACCAGGGCGGCCGGAAGGTCGTCGACCTGTGGGGCGGCACCCGGGACGTGGACGGCGGCACGCCGTGGACGCCGGACACCGCGCAGATCGTGCGCTCCGCCACCAAGGGCGTCGCGGCGGCCGTGCCGCTGCTGCTGCACCAGCGCGGGCAGGTGGACCTCGACGCGCCCGTCGGCACCTACTGGCCCGAGTTCAAGACCGCCGGCAAGGAGCGCGTCCTCGTCCGGCACCTCCTCGCGCACCGCGCGGGCGTGCCCGTCCTCGACACCCCGCTCACCCCCGAGCAGGCCTGCGACGGCGTCAGCGGCCCGCGCGCGGTCGCCGCGCAGGCGCCCGCCTGGGAGCCGGGCACCGACCACGGCTACCACGCCCAGACCTACAGCTGGACCGTCGGCGAACTCGTCCGGCGCGTCACCGGGCGCGACATCGGCGCGTGGATCGCCGACGAGATCGCCGCGCCCCTCGGGCTCGACCTGTGGCTGGGCCTGCCGGAGGCCGAACAGCACCGCGCCGGGCGGATCGGCGACGTCGAGCCGCCCGCCGGCACCGGCACGCCCGGGCTGCGCGTCCGCCCCAAGCAGGCCGTCTCCGACGCCTACCGCGATCCCACGTCGCTCACCCGGCGCGCGTTCGCGGCCATCGACCCGCTGCCCGACGAGAACGACCCCGCCTACCGGGCCGCCGTGCTCCCCGCCTCGGCCGGGGTCGCGACGGCGGAGGCGCTGTCGCGGTTCTACGCGGCGCTCATCGGCGACGTCGAGGGCGTCGGGGGCGTCGAGGGAGGGGGACGGCGGCTGTTCGCGCCGGCCACGCTCACCCTGGCCCGCAGCGAGGAGTCCGCCGGGCCCGACCGGATCCTCATAGCCAACACCCGTTTCGGACTGGGCTACATGCTGCACGGGCCCGCCTCGCCGCTGCTCGCCGCGGGCTCCTTCGGCCACCCCGGCCGCGGCGGTTCCCTGGCCTTCGCCGACCCCGAGTCCGGCATCTCCTTCGGGTACGTCACCAACGGCATGCAGAAGAACGTGACGGCCGACCCGCGTGCGCAGGCCCTGGTCCGGGCGGTTGCCCGCGCGCTGGCGGGGTAGGGAACAGCCCCCGACGGTGTGACCGGTGGTGCGAGAGGGGCTCCTATGACGCGACGGTTCGACGGCTGGTCCGTTCTGATCACGGGCGCCGGGCGCGGCATCGGCGCCGCCACCGCACTGCGGCTGGCCGGCGAGGGCGCCCGCGTCCTCGTCACGGACGCGGACGGCGGACGGGCCGAGGGGACCGCCCATGCCATCCGGGAGGCCGGCCTCACCGCCGAGGCGCACGTCTGCGACGTCACGGACCGGGAGGCCGTGGAAGCGGCCGTGGCCCACGCGGCCGACCGCTTCGGCGGGCTCGACGTCCTCGTCAACAACGCCCTCTCCTGCACCCCCGACCCCGAGCGCTTCGAGGACCACGCGGACGAGCCCTGGCACCGCGACCTCGACGTCACCCTCGGCGGCGCCTTCCGCTGCGCCCGCGCGGCCCTGCCGCACCTGGCCGCCGCCGGCGGGCGCGGCGCGATCGTCAACATCGGCTCCGTCAACGGCGAACAGGACTTCGGCAACCACGCCTACAGCGCGGCCAAGGCGGGCCTCGCGAGCCTCACCCGCACCCTCGCCGGCGAGGCCGCGCCACGCGGCGTCCGCGTCAACCTCATCGCTCCCGGGACCGTGCACACGCCCAACTGGGACGGGCGGGAGGACGCTTTGCGGCGGGCCGCCGGTCATTACCCGCTGGGGCGGGTCGGGCGGCCTGAGGATGTCGCCGCTGCGGTGGCCTTTCTGGCTTCGCGCGACGCTTCGTGGATCACTGGTGTGACCCTTCCCGTCGACGGCGGGATCCTTGTGTCCAACATCGGCCTGCGGGCAGCGCTTCGGAGGGGGTAAGGGTGCCCCGGCCCCGCCCTTTCACCGTTTCTTGCAGGGGCGAGCCCCCCGCACCCCCTGAAACCGCGCTCCGCGCGGTTGTCCTCAAGCGCCGGACGGGCTGAAATCAGCCCGTCCGGCGCTTGAGGACAAGGGGGTCTGGGGCGCAGCCCCAGGAAACGGTGAAAGGGCGGGACCGGGGCACCCTCACCCACCGGCCCTCACCCCGCGTGCAGCATCAGCCCGATCCCCGCCACCAGCAACGCCGCCGCGGCGACCCGCGGCGCACCGAAGCGCTCCTTGAAGAGCAGAGTGCCGATCGCCGCCCCGACGATGATCGACGACTCCCGCAACGCCGCGATCGGCGCCATCCGACCGCGCGTCTGCGCCCACAGCACCAGCCCGTAGGCGAGCATCGACATCAACCCCCCGAGCAGACCGCGCACCGCGTACGGCCGTGCCGCGGCGAGCGCGGCCCGCTTGCGGACCGCCAGGGCGTACAGCGGGACCGGCAGCCCCTCCAGCACCATCAGCCAGGCGGTGAAGCCCAGCGAGGAGCCGGACGCGCGTACGCCCATGCCGTCGACGACCGTGTACCCGGCGATGGCCAGGCCGGTGGCCGCCGCCGCGCCGATCGCCGGCCACTGCGGGGGAGCGCCCGAGCCCTTGATGCCCCACAGGGCGACGCCCACCAGGCCGGTGGAGGCCACGGCCACGCCGGCGAGTTGCCAGCCGTCCGGCAGTTCGCCGGCGAGGACGGCCGCCAGGACGGTGACCGCCAGCGGTGCGGTGCCCCGGGCGATCGGGTACGCCTGGCCGAAGTCCCCGAGGGAGAAGGAGCGCATCAGCAGGGCCATGTAGAGCACGTGCAGCACGCCGGAGACGGCCAGGTACGGCCAGGAGGCCGCGTCCGGCGCCGGGACGAACGGCATCACCGCCAGCCCGCCGAGGCAGTTGCCCGCCCCCACGAGGGTGAAGGCCGTCAACTGGTCGCGGATCCCGTGGGCGATGGCGTTCCACCCGGCGTGGGTGACCGCCGCGGCCAGGACGGCGGCGATGACCAGCGGGGTCACGAGGCGGGCCGGTGCGGTGAGTCGTGGGTGCGCATGCGCTCGACGCTAAGCGGGCGGGTCGCCGTTCCGCTGTCACCTCCGTCACTGTGCGCGGGGGACGCCCGGCGGTTCGGGAGGCCCGCCGGAGCCCCGCTGGTCAGCCCGTCCGCAGCACCGCCGCCACCACCGGCCCCGCCGTATCCCCTCCGTGGCCGCCCCGGGGGACGACCGCCGCCGCGGCCATGTCGTCGCGGTAGGCGGCGAACCAGCCGTTGGGCTGCGGTTGTCCATCGATCTCGGCGGATCCGGTCTTGGCGCCTATGTCGCCGCCGAGGCCGGACATCGCCGCCCGTCCCGTCCCGGAGACGGCGGTCAGCCGCATCATTCCGCGCAGCTGGCGGGCCACCGCCGGGGGCAACGGGCGTGCCGCGTGCGCCTGTTGCAGGCCGAAGCGCTCCGGGTCCACCAGGTGCGGCTGGCGGAAGGCGCCGTCGCGGACCGTGGCCGCGATCGAGGCCATGGTCAGCGGGTTCATCTGGACCGTGCCCTGGCCTATCATCGCCGCCGCTTTCCCCGCCCCGGTATCGGGCGGTATCCGGCCGTCGAACGTGGTGACCCCGGTCTGCCAGTCCTCCCCGCCGATGCCGAACACGTCCCGCGCCTCGGCGGCGAGGTCGTCGTCGGCGATGCGGCCGGCGAGCGAGACGAAGGCGGTGTTGCAGGAGGCGGCGAAGTCCTGGGCGAAGGTGGCCCCGGGGTTCTCGCTCCGCTCCACGTTATGGAACTGCTTGCCGTACGTCGCGTACCGGGGGCAGGGGAGGGGCAGGTCCGGCCGCGCCCTGCCGCGCTCCAGCAGCAGCGCGGCGGTGACGATCTTCATCGTCGAGCCGGGGGCCGTCCGGCCCAGCAGCGCCGCGTTGAAGCCGGCCCGCCGCGCGCCGGAGTCCGCGACGGCCAGGATCTCCCCGGTGCTCGGTCGGACGGCCACCACCGACGCCTCGTTCCGCGCGGCCGCGGCCGCCTCGGCCGCCCGCTGCGCCGCCGCGTCCAGCGTCGTCCGGATCACGGCCTTGCCGCCCTCGGCGACGACGTGCAGGACCTTCTCGGACCCCTGCCCGGCAGACGACTCCCGTCCGGCCGCCGCCCCCTGCCCGCCACCACCCCCCGGTCTCTCCGCGCGCACCTCGACCCGCGGCCGGCCGTCGACCGCCTTCTCCCCGAACCGCTTGCGCAGCTCCGGCAGGATGCCCGCGAGCGAGGGGTACGCCGTGGCGTCCAGCGGCTTGCCCGCGCGGTCGGTGACCGCCACCGCGGACCCCAGGGCGGGCCCGGTGGTCAGCGTCTCGCCGGCGGTCAGCCGGGGGTGCAGGACGGCCGGCCGCCAGTCGACGAGGGCCCGCCCGCTCGTCCGGCCGCGTACCACCCCCAGCTTGGAGGGGTACGTCCACGTCGTGGCGTGCCCCTTGTAGGCGATCTCGGCGGTGACGGTGAACGGCACCTCCGTCCCCGTGGCCGCGCCCTGCCGGAAGGTCGCCTTCCGGACGTGTGCGTCGTCGCGGTAGCCGGTCAGCGCGGCCGAGGCGGCCGGCGCGTTGTCCGTGAGACCCGCCGCCTCCTCCACGTCGCCGCGCGACCAGGCGGCCAGGAAGTCCCGTGCCGCCCGCTCCACTTCCGGCGCCGTCGGCGGACCCGTCCGGGCCGGGGCCGCCTCCCGGCGCGTGCTCCGGCCCACGTCGTCCACCCAGGCGTACGCCGCGTACCCGGCACCCCCCAGCACCGTCGCGGCGACGGCCGCCACCACGGCCTTCGCTCCCGCGCGCATGGTCGACCCCCTCCCCGGCCGCGGCCCGGACGGCCGCGTCCCGTCACGGACCAGCACACTACGGGAGGCCACTGACAACGCACCCGCGGTGACGGCGTGAGACGGACCACGGGAGGCCGCTCAAGACGCTTGTACAACGAGGGTGCTCAAGTCGCCTGGACAGCAAGGGAGATCGTCAGATCCAGGTGTCCAGCCACATCCGGTTCCGCCAGGCGTCCATCGGGATGGGCTGCCCGGTGTAGATCGGGAAGAAGTAGACGAAGTTCCAGACGATGAGCAGGAACAGTGCGCCCGCGCCCACCACCCCCGTCACCCTCCGGCGTTCCGACGCCCCCCGTGGCCCGCTGATCGCCCCGATCATCATGGCCACCGCCAGGCACAGGAACGGCACGAACACCACGGTGTAGAAGTCGAAGATGGTCCGGTCCTGCCACTGGAACCACGGCAGCAGGCCCGCCGCCGTCCCGCAGAGGATCGCACCGGCCCGCCAGTCCCGCCGGAAGAACCAGCGGAAGAGCAGGTAGGCGAGGGCGAAGCAGGCGGCCCACCACAGCAGCGGCGTGCCCAGCGCCAGCACCTCGCGCGCGCACTTCCCGCCGGCGTCGGACGGGCAGCCGCCGGTGCCCGCGGCGGGCGAGTCGTAGTAGTAGGAGACGGGACGGCCCTGGACCAGCCAGCTCCACGGGTTGGACTGGTAGGTGTGCGGCGAGTTGAGGGTGGTGTTGAACCGCCACACCTCGTGCTCGTAGTGCCAGAGGCTGCGCAGCGGGTTGAGGACGCCGGCGAGGAAGCCGTCCGTCCCGTAGCCGCCCTCGGTCTCCGCCCAGTGCCGGTAGTAGCCGCTGTGCTGCCAGCCCTGGGTCGGGCTGTAGCTGCCGCTGTTGGCGAACCAGCCGGTCCAGGTGGCCAGATAGGTCACGATCGCGACCGGGACCAGGGAGAGGAACGCCCAGGGCGCGTCCCGCCGCAGCGCGGTGCGCCACGGGCGGCGGGCGCCGGCCAGGCGGCGCGAGCCGACGTCCCACAGCACGACGAGCACGCCGAACGCGGCCAGGTAGACCGCGCCGTTCCACTTCGTCGCCGCCGCCAGCCCGAGGAACACCCCGGCGGCGATCCGCCACGGCCGCCACCCGAGCCGCAGGGTCCGCGCGGTCCCCGCGTCGGGGCGGACGTCGCCGGTCGCCGGGTCGTCGGGCAGCGCGGCGGCCAGCCGGGCCCGCGCCCGGTCCCGGTCGACCAGCACGCAGCCGAACGCCGCCAGCACGAAGAACATCAGCACCAGGTCGAGCAGCGAGGTGCGGCTCATCACGAAGTGCATGCCGTCCACGGCCATCAGCGCGCCCGCGACGCAGCCCAGCAGCGTGGAGCGGAAGAGGCGGCGGCCGATGCGGCACAGCATCAGCACGGAGACCGTGCCGAGCAGCGCGACCATGAAGCGCCAGCCGAAGGGCGTCAGACCGAAGAACTGCTCGCCCAGGCCGATGACCCACTTGCCGGCCGGCGGGTGGACCACGTACGACGGCACGTCGGCGATGTGGTCGTACCCGTCGACGATGCGCTGGTTGATGTCCTTGTCCTCGGGCCACTTGGCCTCGTAGCCGAACTTCCAGAGCGCCCAGGCGTCCTTGGCGTAGTACGTCTCGTCGAATATCACCGCCCGCGGGCTGCCCAGGTTGTGGAACCGCGCCAGCCCGGCGACCAGCGTGACCAGCAGCGGTCCCAGCCAGCCCAGGGAGCGCGCCAGCAGCCGCGCGGGCCCCGGCCGCACCCCGAGCGCCTCCCACACGCCGGTGCCCGGCTCCCGGTACGGCGGCACGAGCCGCTCCCGCACGCCGGTCCGGCGCTCGGGGGCCGCGTATCCGAAGCGGCGCAGCCGGGTCTGCCACGAAGGCGGCTGTCCGGCCGCCGCGCGGCTCGGCCGGCCCTGGGTCGCGGTGTCACTGGTCACCGCGCCATCGTAGGGAACCGGCCGCCGCGGGCGCCGGGGAGCGCGCGGTCGCGGCCCGGCGCCCCGGGAGGCCCCGGGCGCGCCTGCGAGGATGGGGGCGTGACTGGAACGCTCGTACTCGCAGGAACCCCCATCGGCGACGTCGCCGACGCGCCGCCCCGGCTGGCCGCCGAGCTGGCCGCCGCCGAGGTGATCGCCGCGGAGGACACCCGGCGGCTGCGCCGGCTCACCCAGGCGCTGGGGGTGCACACCACCGGCCGGGTCGTCTCCTACTTCGAGGGCAACGAGTCGTCGCGCACGCCGGAACTCGTCGAGGCGCTGACCGGCGGGGCGCGGGTGCTGCTGGTCACGGACGCCGGGATGCCGTCCGTCTCCGACCCCGGTTACCGGCTGGTGGCCGCCGCCGTGGAGCGCGGGGTGAAGGTGACGGCCGTCCCCGGGCCGTCCGCCGTGCTGACCGCGCTGGCCGTCTCCGGGCTGCCGGTGGACCGGTTCTGCTTCGAGGGCTTCCTGCCGCGCAAGGCCGGGGAGCGGCTCGGGCGGCTGCGCGAGGTGGCGGACGAGCGCCGCACCCTCGTCTACTTCGAGGCGCCGCACCGGCTGGACGACACCCTCGCCGCGATGGCCGAGGTCTTCGGCGGCGAGCGGCGGGCCGCGGTCTGCCGCGAGCTGACCAAGACCTACGAGGAGGTCCGGCGCGGCCCGCTGGCGGAGCTGGCGGCATGGGCCGCCGAGGGCGTCCGTGGCGAGATCACCGTCGTCGTGGAGGGCGCCCCCGAGAAGGGGCCCGAGGAGGCCGACGCGGCCGAACTGGTCCGCCGGGTACGGGTCCGGGAGGAGGCGGGCGAGCGCCGCAAGGAGGCCATCGCCGCGGTCGCCGCCGAGGCCGGGCTGCCCAAGCGCGAGGTGTTCGACGCGGTCGTGGCGGCGAAAACCGCGGCGAAATCGGGAGGGGACGGCGGATCCGCGGGAGCGGGCGAAGGGCAGCCGGGCACGCGGTAGCGCCGATCCCGGGAAGCGGTAACGGAACGGTTCTCGCCGGTAACCCGGAGGTGTTCTTCGCGGAACGCCCACAGGGGCCGTGCGGGAGCCGTTCCGGAACCGCGCGGGAACTGCCGGAACCGCCGGAAGCGTTCCTTCCGTGATACCGGAAGCGGGTCCCCGCCGGGTTTACCGGGAAGCACCCCGCCGGAACTGCGGAAACGGCCCGCCGGGCCCCCGGAATCACCCGGAACCGCTGGTACCGGACGCGGAATGGCCTGGACCGGAGGTCCGGCCGCGGCGTTCCCGGGCTCCCGGCCGGGCCCCTTCCGAAATGCCGGCCGCCGCGCCCCGCCGTAAAGTAAAGGGCTGGAGCGAAAAGCAAAGGTCAGACCTCGCTCCCGGGCTCTTCGGGCATGTAGCGGTTAAGTTTGCCCCAATTCGAGGAATGGGCTGCTGCGTCGACGCGGGAATGGGCGTTCCCTGGTTGTGGGACGTCCGATCCCGATGAACGTCCGAACGGACCGGGAAATGTCCGGAGGACAAGAGGAGCTGCCATGAGCGAGACCGCAGGGACCTCACGAGGCGTGGAGTCCGGCACCGCCATCCGCACCGCGACGGAACCCGGTGCGCCGGCCGTCCGGACGGGCCGCGACACGGTGCACGAGTCCTACGCCTTCGCCTGCATGAGGTGCGCGCACAGCTGGGAACAGTCGTACGAGATAGAGCACCACGTGGACCCGGAGGGACGGCCCTTCGTCACGTACCACACGGACGGCAACCGCGTCCCGTCGCCGCTCACCCGCCCCACCTGCCCCAACTGCGGGGAGCACCTCGTCCGCATCATGCGCTCGGGGCAGGTCTCCCAGATCGCGGACGCCCTGCACCTGGCCTCCCGGACGACCGTGTCGCCGTCCTCGCCCGCCGGGCCGTTCATGAGCGGCGGCATCCCGGTCGGCAACGAGCAGCGGCGCGCCCCCCGGGAACCGCGCCACTGGCACCTCTCCGACCTGCTGCACCCCTTCCACCGCAAGTAGGCGGGTCGGCCGGGAGCGGGGCACCCGCCCCGGGCGCGGCCCGGGAGCGGTCCCTAGAATCCCGACCATGGCGGCGAAAGCATCGAACAGCGGCACGGCGGACGGCGGGCGGAAGAAGGATGACAAGGACGTCCCTCCGCCCCCGCCGGCGCCGCTGAACGTGCCCGTGGCCGACTCGCACACCCATCTGGACATGCAGGGCGGCACGGTCGCCGAAGCCCTGGCCAAGGCCGCCGCCGTCGGGGTCACGACGGTGATCCAGGTGGGGTGCGACCTGGCCGGTTCCCGCTGGGCCGCCGAGACGGCCGCCGCCCACGACGCCGTCTGGGCCACCGTGGCCCTGCACCCCAACGAAGCGCCCCGGATCGTCCTCGGCGATCCCGACGGCTGGTCCCGTCAGGGCGCCCGCGAGCCCGGCGGCGACGCCGCCCTCGACGCGGCCCTGGACGAGATCGACGCCCTGGCCGCCCTGGACCAGGTCCGCGGCGTGGGGGAGACCGGCCTCGACTTCTTCCGCACCGGCCCCGAGGGCGTCGCCGCGCAGGAGCGCTCGTTCCGCCGGCACATCGCCATCGCCAAGCGGCACGGCAAGGCCCTCGTCATCCACGACCGGGACGCGCACGACGACGTCCTGCGGGTGCTCGCCGAGGAGGGGGCGCCCGAGACGGTCGTCTTCCACTGCTTCTCGGGGGACGCGGCGATGGCCAAGGTCTGCGCCGAGGCCGGCTACTACCTCTCCTTCGCCGGGAACGTCACCTTCAAGAACGCGCAGCCGCTGCGCGACGCCCTGGCGGTCGCCCCGCTGGACCGGATCCTCGTCGAGACCGACGCGCCGTTCCTCACCCCCGTCCCGTATCGCGGACGGCCCAACGCGCCGTACCTCATTCCGGTCACTCTCCGGGCGATGGCCGCGGTGAAGGGCGTGGACGAGGACGCCCTGGCCACGGCGGTCGCGGCGAATACCGCACGCGCGTTCCAGTACTGACCCCCGGATCCCGACGACACAGGGTGACGGACGGGCTTGGGAGAGTCACCCCGCCTCCGCTACAGTCCCGGTCCCGTCAGTCCGGACCCAGTGGAGTGTCGTGAGCCATCCGCAGGGCAGCCCCCACGCCGCGCGCCGCGGTGCGGCCGAGCCGCCGCCGTACGGGCCGTACGCGCCCCACGGCGACCACGGCCAGTCCGAGCCGTACGGGCCCCACGGCGGGCTGGGCGGGCACGGGCTGGGAAGCCGGCCCGGCCAGGGGAGCCCTGGGACGTACGCCGGCTACGAGGCGTACGTGCCCCGGCAGACCTCCGCCCCGCCCGGCACGGCCGCGCCGCCGCCCGCCGCCACCGTGCTCACCGGCGTCGTCCACCCCTCGTACGAGGGTCACCCGTACGAGGGGTACGCGCCCGCCGTCGCCGTCCCCTCCGAGGAGGACGGGCCGGAGGACACCCCCCGGAGCGGCCCGTTCAGCGCCCTCGACGACGAGCCCGACGGCGAGCCCCCCGACGACCTGCACGGCGAGGCGCCCCCGCCCGGCCGGGCCGGCGCCCGCAGGGCCGGGCGGCGCAAGCGGGCCGCCCGGGCCGCCCCCCGGCAGGGCGGCGACCCGCTGCGCCGGCTGCTCCCGCAGGCCCTGGTGGTCGCCTTCCTGGCCGGCGGCACCTCCGCGTTCGTCGCCGGTGACAAGTCCGTCCAGCTCAGCGTCGACGGCACCCCGCGCACCCTGCACACCTTCGCGGACGACGTCGAGGAGCTGCTGGCCGACGAGGGCATGGCCGTCGGTGAGCACGACATCGTCGCCCCCGGCCGCCACCACGACCTGGCCTCCGGCGACCGCGTCATCGTCCGCTACGGCCGCCCGGTCACCCTCACCCTCGACGGGGAGCGCCGCCAGGTGTGGACCACCGCGCGGACCGTGGACGGCGCCCTGCGCCAGCTCGGCGTCCGGGCCGAGGGCGCCTACCTGTCCGCCTCCCGCTCCGCGCCCATCGGCCGGCACGGCCTCGACCTGGACGTCCGCACCGAGCGGACCCTGACCTTCATGGCCGACGGCCGCACCCGCACCATCCGCACCAACGCCGCGACCGTCCGCGAGGCCCTCGAACAGGCCGGGATCACCCTCAACGGCGAGGACACCACGTCCGTCGACCCCGACAGCTTCCCCCGCGACGGCCAGACCGTCTCGATCATGCGCATCACCGGCGGCCGCGAGGTCCGCGAGGTGCCGATCGACTTCACCACCGAACGCCACGACGACCCCCACCTCGCCAAGGGCACCGAGGTCGTCGCCCAGCGCGGCGAGAAGGGCGTCGAACGCATCACCTACGCGCTCCGGACCGTGAACGGCGTCCGCCAGAAGCCCCGCAAGCTCTCCTCCGAGATCGTCCGCGAGCCCCGCACCCAGATCATCAAGGTGGGCACCAAGAAGATGCCCAGCACCGTGCAGGGCGCGGAGGGCCTGAACTGGCACGGGCTCGCCCAGTGCGAGGCCGGCGGGCGGCCGGACGCGGTGGATCCGTCGGGCACGTACGGCGGGCTGTACCAGTTCGACGTCGGCACCTGGCAGTCGCTCGGCGGCAGCGGGCGCCCACAGGACGCCAGCGCCGAGGAGCAGACCCTGCGCGCCAAGAAGCTCTACGTCCGCCGGGGGGCGAGCCCGTGGCCCGTGTGCGGCCGTAAACTTCACGGGTGAGCTCCAGCCCCAGCACAGACGAGTCCGGCGCCCTGCTCGGCCCCGCCGACATCCGCGAACTGGCCGCCGCCCTCGGGGTGCGCCCCACCAAGCAGCGCGGTCAGAACTTCGTGATCGACGCCAACACGGTCCGGCGCATCGTCCGCACCGCCGAGGTGCGCCCCGACGACGTGGTCGTCGAGGTCGGCCCCGGCCTGGGGTCGCTGACGCTGGCCCTGCTGGAGGCCGCCGACCGGGTCACCGCCGTCGAGATCGACGACGTCCTGGCCGCGGCCCTGCCCTCGACCATCGCCGCCCGGCTGCCCGACCGCGCCGACCGCTTCGCACTCGTGCACAGCGACGCCATGCGCGTCACCGAGCTGCCCGGCCCGCCGCCCACCGCGCTGGTCGCCAACCTCCCCTACAACGTCGCCGTGCCCGTCCTGCTGCACATGCTGGAGCGTTTCCCCAGCATCGAGCGGACGCTCGTCATGGTCCAGGCCGAGGTCGCCGACCGGCTCGCCGCCCCGCCCGGCTCCAAGGTCTACGGCGTCCCGTCGGTCAAGGCCGCCTGGTACGCCGACGTCAAGCGGGCCGGCGCCATCGGCCGCAACGTCTTCTGGCCCGCCCCGAACGTCGACTCCGGCCTCGTCTCCCTCGTCCGCCGCGCCGAACCCATCGCCACCACGGCGACCAGGGAAGAGGTCTTCGCCGTCGTCGACGCCGCCTTCGCCCAGCGGCGCAAGACGCTGCGCGCGGCGCTCGCCGGCTGGGCGGGCTCCGCGGCGGCGGCCGAGGCGGCGCTGGTCGCCGCCGGGATCTCGCCGCAGGCGCGCGGCGAGTCGCTGACCGTGGACGAGTTCGTGGCCATCGCCGAGCACAAGACCGAGCACAAGGCGGGCTGAGCGGGCCCTACGCTTTCCGTCGTCCGCCCGTCCCGATCCGAGGAGCCGTCCTCCGTGACCGCGCAGTCCGTCACCGTCCGCGTGCCCGCCAAGGTCAACGTCCAGCTGGCCGTCGCCGGGCCGCGCCCCGACGGCTTCCACAACCTGGCCAACGTCTTCCTCGCCGTCTCGTTGTACGACCGCGTCACCGCGACGCCGGCCGACGAACTGCGAGTGACGTGCTCCGGCCCCGACGCCGACCAGGTCCCCCTCGACACCTCCAACCTCGCCGCCCGCGCGGCCCTCGCTCTCGCCGAGCGGTACGGGCGCGACGCACGCGTCCACCTCCACATCGACAAGGACATCCCCGTCGCCGGCGGCATGGCGGGCGGCAGCGCGGACGGCGCGGGCGCGCTGCTCGCCTGCGACGCACTGTGGGGGACGGGAGCGTCGCGGGACGAACTCCTCGGCATCTGCGCGGAGTTGGGCAGCGACGTGCCGTTCGGCCTGCTCGGCGGGGTCGCGCTCGGCCTCGGGCGCGGCGAGCGGCTGACCCCGCTGGAGGCGGGCGGGACGTTCCACTGGGTCTTCGGCCTCGCGGACGGCGGGCTGTCCACGCCGGCCGTGTACGCGGAGTGCGACCGGTTGCGGGCGGAGGCGGGGACGGATCCGGGGCCCGAGCAGCCTTCGGCGTCCGCCGTGCTGCTGGACGCTCTGCGCGTCGGGGACGCGGGCGCGCTGGCCGGGGCCGTTGCCAACGACCTTCAGGAAGCGGCGGTTTCGTTGCGGCCGTCGCTGGCGGAGACGCTTTCGGCCGGGTCGGCGGCCGGGGCGCTCGCGGCGATGGTGTCGGGGTCGGGGCCGACGACCGCTTTCCTCGCGAAGAGTGCGGAGGAGGCGGAGCGGGTGGCCGCGGCGTTGCGGGCGTCGGGCACGTGCCGGTCCGTTCGGGTGGCGTCGGGGCCGGTGGTGGGTGCCACCGTGGTGGGGTGAGCCCCGGCCCCGCCCTTTCTCCCCCAGCTACCGCTGGGAGGTGCCCCCAGTTTCTTGCGGGGGGTGCCCCCTCTGGGGGAGCTTGAGGACGAGCGGCGAAGCCGCGACAAGCGGGGTCTGGGGCGGCAGCCCCAGGAAACGGTGAAGGGGCGGGGCTGGGGAAAACCCCACCCCCCACCCACCCGCTGCTCCCATGGGCCGGGCCCGCCGCGAAACCTAGCGTTGCGGGAATGATCGGCAAACTCGCCCTCCGCTCCCTCCGCCACAGAGCCGGCGCCTTCTTCGCCACCTTCGTGGCGCTCTTCATCGGCGCCGCGATCGTGATGGCCTGTGGCGGTCTGATGGAGACGGGCATCCGCAACAACGTCCCGCCGCAGCGCCTCGCCGGGGCGCGGATCCTGGTCACGGGCGACCGGATCCACCACCAGCCGGGCGACAAGAAGCAGCGGGTGCTCGCGGAGCGCGTCGAGCTGCCGGCCGGGCTGGTGGACGAGGTCAGGGCCGTGCCCGGCGTGCGGACGGCCGTCGGGGAGCGGACGTTCGACGTCGCGCTGCCGGACGGGGGCGGGACGGCGGAGGCGCACGGGTGGGAGTCCGCGGCCCTCACTCCGTACACCCTCGCGGAAGGCGCGGCGCCCCGCCGCGGGGAGGTCGTCCTCGACGCGGCCCTCGCCGGGCGCGCCCACGCCGGCCCGGGCGACCGCGTCCGCGTCGCCGCGCACGGCGGCGCCGCCGAGTACCGGGTGAGCGGCGTGGCCCGGCCCGCCGCCGGGCGGGACGTGCCGCGGCGGACACTGTTCTTCTCGGCGCCGGACGCCGAGCGGCTCTCCGCCCACCCCGGCACGGTCGCCGACATCGCGGTCGTCACCGGGCCGGGCGCCGATACCGCCGTTGTCCGCAAGGGCGTCAAGGCGGCGCTCGCCGGGCAGTCCGTCACCCTGCTGACCGGTGACGACCGGGGTGCGGTCGAGCACCCCGAGGTGGTCACGGGCGGCGAGGACCTGGTCGCGATCTCCGGGGTGTTCGGCGGGCTGGGTATCACCGTGGCGATGTTCGTCGTGGCCGGCACGGTGGGGCTGTCCGCCCGGCAGCGGTTCCGCGAGCTGGCCCTGCTGCGGGCCGTCGGCGCCACGACGGGCCAGATCCGCCGGCTGCTCCTCGGCGAGACGCTGCTGATCGCCGTGTTCGCCGGGGCGGCCGCGTGGCCGGCCGGTCCCGCGCTGGGCCGTTGGCTGTTCGGGCGGATGACGGACACGGGCATGGTGGCGGAGACCGTCGAGTTCAGCCAGGGCTGGATCCCCACCCTGCCCGCGTACGGCTCCCTCCTGCTGACGGCCGTCGTCGGCGCGCTCGTCGGCACCCTGCGGGCCGTGCGCGCCAAGCCGGTCGAGGCGCTGGGCGAGGCCGCCGCGCCGCAGCGGTGGTTCCATCCCGTGCGGCTGGGCCTCGGGCTGCTGTTCCTGGCCGGCGCCACCGCCCTCGCGCTGGTGACCGCGCTGGTCCTGCGCGGCCCGGTGGCGGCGAGCACGGCCGGGCCGACGGTGATGTGCTGCGTCATCGGCCTGGCGCTGCTGGGGCCGTGGTTCGTGAAGCTCGTGAGCGTGCTGCTGCACTGGCCGGTGCGCCTGCTGACCGGCGCGTCCGGCCGGCTGGCCGCCCTCAACTGCCGGGCGAGCGCGCTCCGTACGGCCGCCGTCGCCACCCCGGTGATGCTGGCGACGGCCATCACCACCGGCATGCTCTACCTCCAGACCAGCGTGGCCGCCGCCACCGACCGGGAGTTCACCGGGAACCTGCGGGCCGACGCGGTGCTCACCTCGGCGGCCGGCGGCGTCGACCCGGCGCTGGTGGCCACCGTGCGCGGGCTGCCCGGCGTCGCCGCGGCGAGCGCGTCCGTCACCGGCACGGTGTTCACGGAACGCCCGCACGACGGCGGGGAGAACAAGCGCGGCACGACCCTCCAGGGCGTCGACGCCGAGGGCGCCGGACAGGTCCTCGCGACCCGGCCGACCGCCGGCCGGCTGGCCGACCTCAAGGGGAACGCCGTCGCGCTCCCCGAGGCCGCCGCCCGGCGGATGCACCGCGGGGTCGGCGACACCATCGGGCTGCGGATGGGCGACGGCGCCTCGGTGGACGTCCGGATCGTGGCCCTCTTCCCGGCCCGCGAGGGCTTCGAGACGGCCCTCACCAGCACCACCCTGCTCGCCCCGCACACCACCGTGGGTCTGCCGACGCAGATCCTGGTCAAGGCCGCGCCCGGCGTTCCCGTCGAGCGGCTCACCGACGAGCTGGGGCGGCTGGCGGTCCGGCACCCCGGGCTGAAGGTCAGCGACCGGGACGCGGTGATCGCCGCGAGCACGCAGAACACCCGCACCCAGATGTGGGCGAACTACCTCATCGTGGGCATGCTCGTGGCCTACACCACCCTCGCCGTCGTCAACTCGACCGTCGTCGCGGTCGGCGCCCGCCGCCGGGAGTTCGCGCTCCAGCGGCTCACCGGGGCCACCAAGGGCCAGGTGCTGCGGATGATGGCGGTCGAGAGCCTCTACGTCGCCGCCGTCGGGCTGATCCTCGGCACCCTCGCGGCGGCCACCACGCTCGTCCCGTTCAACCTGTCCGTCTCCGGCACCTGGCGGCCGTCCGGGCCCGCCGCGGTCTACCTGGCGGTGGTGGCCGCGGCCGGGGCCGTCACCCTCGTCTCGACGCTCCTGCCCACCTGGGCCGCGCTGCGCACCCGGCCCGTGGAGGCGGCGAAGGCGTGAGCGGAGACTCCGCGGCCGGGCCGCCCGGCGGGCGTGGGATCCTGAAGGGAGGACCACAGGGCTCCTGAAGGGGAGACCGCGGAGCGAGGAGCGGAATGGCAGCCAACCTGGTCAATCTGGAAGCCGTCGACAAGGTGTACGGCACCCGTGCGCTGCTCGACGGCGTCTCCCTCGGTGTCAACGAGGGCGACCGGATCGGCGTGGTCGGCCGCAACGGCGACGGCAAGACCACCCTGATCCGCATCCTCGCCAAGCTGGAGGACGCCGACAAGGGCCGCGTCACCCACGCGGGCCACGTGCGCCTCGGCGTCCTCACCCAGCACGACTCCCTCGACCCCGAGGCCACCGTCCGGCACGAGGTCATCGGCGACCTCGCCGACCACGAGTGGGCGGGCAACGCCAAGATCCGCGACGTCCTCACCGGCCTCTTCGGCGGCCTCGACCTGCCCGGCTTCCCGCAGGGCCTGGACACCGTCATCGGCCCGCTCTCCGGCGGCGAGCGGCGGCGCATCGCGCTCGCCAAGCTGCTGATCGCCGAGCAGGACCTCATCGTCCTCGACGAGCCCACCAACCACCTGGACGTCGAGGGCATCTCCTGGCTCGCCGGCCACCTGCGGGCGCGCCGCTCGGCGCTCGTCTGCGTCACGCACGACCGCTGGTTCCTCGACCAGGTGTGCACCCGCATGTGGGACGTCCAGCGCGGCACGGTCCACGAGTACGAGGGCGGCTACAGCGACTACGTCTTCGCCCGCGCCGAGCGCGAGCGGATCGCCGCCTCCGAGGAGGCCAAGCGGCAGAACCTGATGCGCAAGGAGCTCGCCTGGCTGCGCCGCGGCGCCCCGGCCCGCACCAGCAAGCCGCGCTTCCGCATCGAGGCCGCCAACGAGCTGATCGCCGACGTCCCGCCGCCGCGCGACAGCGCCGAGCTGATGAAGTTCGCCGGCTCGCGGCTGGGCAAGACCGTCTTCGACCTGGAGAACGTGACCGTCCAGGCCGGCCCCAAGGTCCTGATCGAGCACCTGACCTGGCAGCTCGGCCCCGGCGACCGGATCGGCCTGGTCGGCGTCAACGGCGCCGGCAAGACCTCGCTGCTGCGCACCCTCGCCGAGGCCGCCCGGACGGACGGTGAGAAGCAGCCCGCGGCCGGCAAGGTCGTGGTCGGCAAGACCGTGAAGCTCGCGTACCTGTCGCAGGAGGTCTCCGAACTCAACCCCGCCCTGCGGGTGCTGGAGGCCGTCCAGCAGGTGCGCGACCGGGTCGACCTCGGCAAGGGCCGGGAGATGACCGCGGGGCAGCTGTGCGAGAAGTTCGGCTTCACCAAGGAGAAGCAGTGGACGCCCGTCGGCGACCTCTCCGGCGGTGAGCGCCGCCGCCTCCAGCTGCTGCGGCTGCTGATGGACGAGCCCAACGTCCTCTTCCTCGACGAGCCCACCAACGACCTCGACATCGAGACCCTGACCCAGCTGGAGGACCTGCTCGACGGCTGGCCCGGCTCGATGGTCGTCATCAGCCACGACCGGTACTTCGTCGAGCGCACCACCGACCGGGTGTTCGCGCTGCTCGGCGACCGCTTCCTGCGGATGCTGCCGCGCGGCCTCGACGAGTACCTGGAGCGGCGGCAGGCGGTCCTCGACGCGGCGGCGCCCGCCGCACCGGCCGTCGCCGCCGCGCCCGCCAAGCAGAAGAGCGCGGGCGACGCCCGGGCCGCCAAGAAGGAGCTCCAGAAGATCGAGCGCCGGCTCGACAAGGTGAGCGAACTGGAGGCGAAGCTGCACGAGCGCATCGCCGAACAGGCCACCGACTTCGAGGCGGTGGCCAAGCTCGACGCCGAACTGCGCGAACTCGCCGCGGAGCGCGACGAACTGGAGTCGCGCTGGCTGGAACTGGCCGAAGACGTGTGACGTGCGGGACGGGTGGTGAGGCGGGCGCGAGGCGGCGCCCGCCCTCCATCGAAGCGACCCGCGCCCTCCATCGAAGCCACAACGGTCTCGTCACAGCCCGGTATCGGTGACTCCGCGCCTCAGGCGGCTCCCCCTGTCCCGGCGGCGCAGAGTGATACAAAGAACCCCCGCTCGCCTGCCGCTCACTGGCGGGATCCGCACCCGATGCGCTCCTTCCCGATGGCCGCCCGCCACCGGGATCGCGGGGGAGGCCGGTCGGGCCGCGGCTTCCCGCGCGTAAAGAGGAAAGCCGATGTCACAGCCGCCCAAGCCGCCTCAGCCACCGCAGGGGGTGCCCCCGGAGCAGCCGGCCGGAGGCTTCGGCGCGCCCCAGGACCCCACCCCGACGGCCGCGGCGCCCCAGGACGCTCCCGGGCCCACGTCCGGGCCCACGCCCACCGTCTTCGCACCCGGCGGACCGGCGCCCGCGCCGGGCTTCGGCGCGCCGCAGGGCACCGCGCCCGGGTTCGGCGCTCCGCCGGCCATGCCGCCGCGGCCGCAGGACCGGCCGCCGGCCGCACCGCAGCCGGCGGCCCAACCCGCGTACGGCTACCCGCAGGCGCCCCCACCGCCGCCGGGTGCTCCCCAGGCTCCGCCCGCGCCCCCCGGAGCGCCGCTCGCTCCGCCGCCGGGCGCTTCCCAGCCGCCGCCTCCGCCGGGGGCGCCGCACATCCCGCCGTCCCCGGCGGGCGGTTACGGCTACCCGGGCCAGGCCGGTCCCGGCGCCCCCACGCCCGTCCAGCCGTTCCCGCAGTACGGGGGCGGTGGTTACCCGCCGCCGCCCGCGCCGCCCGGCGGCGGTTCGAAGAAGCGGATGGCGGTCATCGTCAGCGCGGTGACCGCGCTGGTGCTCGTCGCGGGCGGCGGTGTCTGGTACGCCACCACGGGCGGTGACGACAAGGACGACAAGACCACCAACTCCGCGACCAAGGGCGGAAAGCAGGAGAAGGGCAAGGAGACCGGCGGCAAGGGCGGGTCCGAGGACCAGAAGCCGAAGGAGGGCAAGCTCCTCTTCGGCGCCGACCAGCCGGTGGTCGACGACAGCCGGTCGGCGGCCGGCATGTGGGTCACCGACAAGGTCTTCGCCAAGAGCGACCTCGACAAGGTCGTCGGCTACGGCCTGTCCGGCGGCAAGCAGTGGGAGATCCCGCTGCCCGGCGACATCTGCTCGGCGCCCCGGCACGTCACCGAGGACGGCAGGACGGCCGTGGTCGTCGCGGAGTCGCCGCCGTCCTCCAGTAACCGCTACGGCGGCCCGTGCAATCAGATCGTGGCCCTGGATCTGAACAACGGGAAGAAGTTGTGGCAGAAATCCATCAAGGTCGGTGACCGAACGGTCGCGTTTGATGAGGTCACCGTCGGCGGCGGGACCGTCGCGGCCGGCAGCATCCAGGGCGGCGCCGCCTGGACGATGGACGGCAAGGAGCTGTGGAAGCCCAAGCCGGAGGACCTCTGCAAGGACGACGGCTACGGCGGCGGCAGCAAGCTCGTCGCGGTCCGGCGCTGCGGCGACTACGAGCGCCCGCAGATGAAGATCCAGACGCTGGACCCGGTGTCCGGCAAGGCCAAGTCCACCTTCAACCTGCCGAACGGCGTCGACGGCGCGCACGTGGTGTCGACCGACCCACTGGTCATCGGCGTCAAGGTGGGCGACCACAGCGGCACCGGCGTCTCGGACTTCATGGCCATCGACGACAGCGGTTCCGACGGCAAGCTGCGCAGCAAGATCTCCACGGAGAACGGCAAGTACCAGCCGCGCTGCTCGTCGAGCGGCGTCGAGTCCTGCTACAAGCTGGCCGTCGGCAAGGACAAGCTCTACCTGCCCACCGACGACCACCAGACCGGCAAGTCCGGCGAGGTCGGCCGCGTCAACGAGATCGTCGCGTTCGACCTGTCCAACGGGCAGACGAAGGGCAAGGTCGACGGCCGCGTCAGCTCCACGCTGGTGCCGCTGGGCGTGGACAAGGACGGCGCGGTCATCGGCTACCAGACCGCGGGCTGGCGCGACGGCGGGACGGTGGTGAGCATCGATCCGCAGACCCTCGCCGCCAAGGTGCTGCTGAAGAACCCGGTCGCCACCCAGCAGGTCGAGAACCAGATCTCGCCCCTCTTCGAGCAGGCGGTCTGGGCGCAGGGCCGGCTCTACCTCGGCCGCAAGTACCTGCACAAGCCGAGCCCGTTCGCGGGCGGCAAGGAGTACGTCGCCATGATCTGGGGAGCCGAGTGAGGGGTTGAGGCCCCGCCGCTGAACGATCACTCCCGCTACGAGAGTTGATCACTTGGCGAGCGCTCCACGCCGTATCCCTGTCCATCACGCGTACATGCCTGAACGATCCGTTTCAGACGCGAAGTACACGTGATTGGCAGGGATTTCGGCATTCCGGGGGACTTCTCACGAGTAGGGGGCGCGGAACGTCGAACAAGCGTGTAGCTTCCGGGGGCAGAGGGCGACGAGAGACGTACGCGGGCGACAGGGGGGCAGCGCATGGGCGTGCGGCTCATGGTGGTCGACGACCACCGGCTGCTGGCCGAGGCGCTCGCCTCGGCGCTGAAGCTGCGGGGGCACCGGGTGCTGGCCGCGGCGGCGCCGAGCGCGGGAGCGGCCGATCTGGTGGTGAGCCGGGCACCCGAGGTGTGCCTGCTCGGGACCGCCGCCCCGGCGGAGCCCGGGGCCTTCGACCCCGTGGTCCGGATCAAACGCGAGCGTCCGCAGGTCGCCGTCGTGGTGCTCGGCCCGGTGCCCAGCCCGCTCGGCATCGCCGCCGCCTTCGCCGCCGGCGCCTCCGGCTACGTACGGCACAACGAGCGCATCGAGGGCGTCGAGCGCGCCATGATGAAGGCCCGCGCCGGCGAGGCCGCGGTGGAGCCGCAGCTCCTCCAGGGCGCCTTCGCCGAACTGCTCAACCCGGCCGCCCAGCCGGACGACGAGGGCGCCCGGCTGCTGCAGCTGCTGACCCCGCGCGAGGTCGAGGTGCTGGTCCGGGTGGCCGAGGGCGAGGACACCCGGCTGATCGCGGCCGGGATGGGCATAGCGCCCAGCACCGCACGGACGCATGTGCAGCGGGTGCTGATGAAGCTCGGCGTGGGCTCCCGCCTGGAGGCCGCCGCCCTGGCCGCCCGCACCGGCCTGCTCGACCGCGCCTCCGGCAGCCGCACACCCACCCCGACCCCGCCGGTCGCCAGGGGCGCGGTGGGGCGCCAGGGACCGTAGGGGCCCGGGCGCCCGTTCACCGGTGGCCCGGCCGTTGTCCCTTGGGGCCGGTGTGCCGGGCGGTGCGAGTGGGCAGAGTGCGGAGATGAAGAGAACGGCCACCCGGCTCGCCGACGGCCGCGAGCTGTTCTACTACGACGCCCGGGACGACACGGTCCGCGACGCGGTGGACCGCCGCGGCTCCGGCCGGGCCGACCCGCCGGGATCGGGTCCGGGCGGCGGAGCGGCCGACCGGGACGACGCCGCGACGGGGTCGCCCGCCGTCGGCCCGGACACGGTCCGCGACGCCGGGGCGCCCGGGGCACGCGTCCCGGGCCCGGCCGCACCGCGCGGCGCCGCCGTCGGCGAGCCGCGCCCCGCCCCCGCCGACCGCGTCGGCGAGCTCCGCGCCGACCCGCTGCTCGGCGACACCGTCGTGATCGCCGCCCACCGCCAGGGCCGCACCCACCTCCCGCCGCCCGACGCCTGCCCGCTCTGCCCCTCGCGGCCCGGCCGGACCACCGAGATCCCGGACGCCGACTACGAGGTCGTGGTCTTCGAGAACCGCTTCCCGGCCCTCGCCGGGCCCGACGGAGGCCGCTGCGAGGTGGTCTGCTTCACCGCCGACCACCACGGCTCCGCCGCCGCGCTCGACGACGAGCGGGCCGCCCTCGTCCTCGACGCCTGGACCGACCGCACGGCCGAGCTGTCCGCCCGCCCCGGCGTCGCCCAGGTCTACTGCTTCGAGAACCGCGGTGCGGAGATCGGCGTCACCCTCGCCCACCCGCACGGCCAGATCTACGCGTACCCCTTCGTCACCCCGCGCACCGAGCGCGCCCTCGCCTCCGTCGCCGCGCACCGCGAGCGCACCGGCGGCCGGAACCTGTTCGACGACGTCGTGGCGCGCGAGGAGGCCGACGGGCGCCGCGTCGTCCTCGCCGGGGAGCACTGGACGGCGTTCGTCCCGTACGCCGCCCGCTGGCCGTACGAGGTGCACCTGTACCCGCGACGCCGGGTGCCCGACCTGACCGCCCTCGGCCCGGCCGCCCGGGCCGAGCTGCCGGGCGTGCACCGGGAGCTGCTGCGCCGCTTCGACCGGCTGTTCGGGCCGGACGCGCCGCCCACCCCGTACATCTCCGGCTGGCACCAGGCACCCGTGCGCCACCCCCTCAGGAGTGAATTCGCGCTCCACGCCGAGCTCTTCACCGTCCGCCGGGCTCCCGGCAAGCTCAAATTCCTCGCGGGTTCCGAGTCCGGCATGAACGTGTTCGTCAACGACGTGCCGCCGGAGACCGCGGCGGAGCGACTGCGAGAGGCGGCATCCCGATGAGCGCGAGCGTGAGCGCGAGCATGAGCGAGAAGACCTGCCTGGTCACGGGCGGCGCCGGCTATATCGGCAGTGTCGTCGCGGCCCACCTGCTGGCCGCCGGGCACCGCGTGACCGTGCTCGACGACCTGTCCACCGGTCACCGCGACGCTGTCCCGCAGGGCGCGCGCTTCATCGAGGGGCGCGTACAGGACGCCGGGCGCTGGCTGGACGGCTCGTACGACGCCGTCCTGCACTTCGCCGCCTGCTCCCAGGTGGGGGAGTCCGTCGCGGCCCCCGAGAAGTACTGGCGCAACAACGTCGGCGGCAGCCTCGACCTGCTCGACGCCATGCGGGAGGCGGGCGTCCGCACGCTCGTCTTCTCCTCCACGGCCGCCACCTACGGCGACCCGCGCGACCCCGTCCCGCTCACCGAGACCGACACCACCGCCCCCACCAACCCCTACGGCGCCTCCAAGCTCGCCGTCGACCACATGATCGCCGGAGAGTGCGCGGCGCACGGCCTCGCCGCCGTCTCGCTGCGCTACTTCAACGTCGCGGGCGCCCACGGCCGGTACGGCGAGCGGCACGCCCCCGAGACCCATCTGATCCCGCTCGTCCTCCAGGCGGCCCTCGGCGAGCGCCCGGAGATCACCGTGCACGGGGACGACTACCCCACCCCGGACGGCACCTGCGTCCGCGACTACCTGCACGTGAGCGACCTGGCCGAGGCGCACCTGCTCGCCCTGGGCGCCGCCCGCCCCGGCGAACACCTGATCTGCAACCTCGGCAACGGCAACGGCTTCTCCGTCCGCCAGGTCGTCGAGACCGCCCGCGCGGTCACCGGCCGACCGCTCCCGTGCCGTACGGGCCCCCGCCGCCCCGGCGACCCGGCCGTCCTCGTCGCGTCCGCCGAGCGCGCCCGCGAGGTGCTCGGCTGGAAGCCGCGGCGGCCCGAGCTGGCCGGGATCATCGCGGACGCCTGGGAGTTCGCCCGGCAAGCGGAGCCGCGATGAACCCCGAGGCGGGGTTCCGGGCGGTCTACGGCCGCGCGCCGGACGGCGTCTGGTCGGCGCCCGGCCGCGTCAACCTCATCGGCGAGCACACCGACTACAACGACGGCCTGGTGCTGCCGACGGCCCTGTCGCGGCGCACCCGGGTGGCCGCCGCCGCGCGGCCGGACGGGCTGCTGCGGCTGCACTCCGCGCGGGCGGACGGCGGGGTGGTGACGCTGGAGCGGGACGAGCTCGTCCCCGGACGGGTCCGGGGCTGGGCCGCCTACCCGGCGGGCGTCGTCTGGGCGCTGCGCGCGGCGGGCCTCGCCGTGGGCGGGGCGGACCTGCACGTGGAGAGCGACGTGCCGCAGGGGGCCGGGCTCTCCTCGTCCGCCGCCCTGGAGATCGCGACGGCGCTGGCCGTCACCGGGGTCCACGGCCTCGCGCCGGAACCGGCCGAGCTGGCCCGGCTGGCGCGGCACGCCGAACACGCCTTCGTGGGCGTCCCCTGCGGGATCATGGACCAGACGGTCGCCGCCCGCTGCCGCGCCGGGCACGCGCTCCACCTCGACACCCGCGATCTCACCGTCCGCCACCTGCCGTTCGACCCGGCCGCGCACGGACTGCGGCTGCTCGTCGTCGACGTCCGCGTCCGGCACGCGCTCGCGGACGGCGCCTACGCGGCGCGCCGCGCCGCGTGCGAGGCGGGCGCGCGGGCGCTCGGCGTACGCGCCCTGCGGGACGTCGCGCTCGCACAACTCCCGGACGCTTTGAGCGCGTTGCCCGCCGAGCTGCGGCCGGTGGTCCGGCACGTCGTCACGGAGAACGAGCGGGTGGCGCGGGTGGCCGCGCTGCTGGCGGCCGGGGACCTGCGGGCGGCCGGGCCGCCGCTCACGGCCGGGCACGCCTCGCTCCGCGACGACTTCGCCGTCTCCTGCCCGGAGCTTGACCTGGCGGTGGACACCGCCCGCGCGGCCGGCGCGCTGGGCGCGCGGATGACCGGAGGGGGCTTCGGCGGGTCGGCGATCGCGCTGGTGGACGAGGAGCGGGCGGAGGCGGTGGAACGGGCCGTCGGCTCGGCCTTCGCGTCCGCCGGGTTCCGGGCGCCCGCCGTCTTCGCGGTCACGGCGGGGAAGGGCGCGGGGCGGGACGGCTGACCGGACCGCTCCCGATCACCCTTACGGGGTCAGGGACTTGATCAATGTGTAGTCGGTGACGCCCGGCGGGTAGTCCTCCACCGTGGCCACCACGCGGTAGCCCTGCTTGCGGTAGAAGTCGGGCGCCTGGAAGTCCCAGGTCTCCACCCGGCTGCCGACGCAGCCGTGTCGCAGGCGGGCGGTCTCCTCGGCGTCGGCCACGAGCCGTCCGCCGAGTCCCGTGCCCCGGTGCCGCGCGTCGACCCAGAGGTAGTCGATGTGCAGCCAGTGGTACTGGACGTAGCCGACCAGGCCGCCGGCCAACTCCCCGTCCTCGCCCGTGGCGTAGACCTGGAGGGGGACGCTGTCCTCGGCGGGGGTGCCGCGCAGGGAGCGCAGTACGGACGACCGTTCGGTGTTGTCGGAGGCGAGCCGCCGATGGACCGCATCGCGTCGTTCCGTGTCGTTCACTACCTCAATACTGAACATAAAGCTCACGATAAACATCTGGGTCAAGCAGTTTTGCGAATCGGCTTCCGTTGTCGGACCCCGGCCGTACGCTGAGCACAGCGTCGGTGGGGGCCGACGCCGATCAGGGGGCGAGACAGGCAGGTACGTCGCCCGGGGTGGGGTAGTTGTCAGGGCACGGCGGCGGCCGTGCGTGTGCGACGGCTCCGTACCGGGCGCCGTACCCGCACTGCACGCCTCCCCGAATTTGGGGGTGGTTGTGGCACGTATTCGGGTATTGGTGGTCGACGACCACCGTATCTTCGCCGAGTCGCTCGCCGCCGCCCTCGCGGCCGAGCAGGACGTGGACGTCTCGGCGGCCGGCAGCGGGCCGGCGGCGCTGCGCGCTCTGGAGCGCGCGGCGGCGGAAGGGCGGCGCTACGACGTCCTGTTGATCGACGCCGATCTGGGCGCGGCGGCCGTGGAGGCGGCCCGGGTCCCGGAGCAGCGGCGGCCTCCGGGGCGGCCGCCGACGGGTCAGCCCGAGGGCGTGGTGGACGGGATCTCCCTGGTGGCCGGGGTGCGCTCCGGGCATCCGGGGGTGCGCACGGTGGTGCTCGCGGAGCGGGACGACCCGCGCCGGGCGGCGGCGGCGCTCCAGGCCGGGGCCGGCGGCTGGGTGGCGAAGGACTGCTCGCTGTCCCGGCTGCTCGCGGTGATACGAGGTGTGCTGCGGGACGAGACGCACCTGCCGCCCGCCCTGCTGACGGGCGTCCTGCGGGAGCTGACGGCCGCGCGCAAGCACCGTACGGAGAGCGAGCGCCTGGTGGAGTCGCTCACCCCGCGCGAGCGGGAGGTGCTGCGCTGCATGGTGGCCGGGCTCGGCCGGAAGGCCGTGGCCGAACGGCTCTTCCTCTCCCCGCACACGGTGCGGACGCATATGCAGAACGTGCTGGGCAAGCTGGGCGTGCACTCCACGCTCGCCGCCGTCGCGCTGGCCCGCCGGGCCGGGGTCGGCCCGGTCGACCTAGCCGGGGACGTTGTCGAACGGGGCGGTCAACTGGCGTAGCAGGGCCGCGAGTTCCACGCGCTGCGCGGTGGAGAGCTCGGCGAGGATCGCCCGCTCCTGGGCGAGCAGCCCGGCGAGCGCCTCGTCCGCGCGGTCCCGCCCCTCCTCCGTCAGCCGGACCAGGACGCCGCGCCGGTCGTTGGGGTCGGGCTCCCGCCGGACCAGGCCCTTCTTGGCCAGCCGGTCGATGCGGTTGGTCATGGTGCCCGAGGTGACCAGCGTCTGGGTCAGCAACTGGCCGGGAGACAGCTGGTACGGCGCGCCCGCCCGCCGCAGCGACGTCAGGACGTCGAACTCCCAGGGCTCCAACTGGTGCTCGGCGAACGCGATCCGCCGCGCCCGGTCGAGGTGCCGGGCGAGCCTGCTGACCCGGCTCAGCACCTCCAGCGGCTCCACGTCGAGGTCCGGGCGCTCCCGGCGCCATGCTGCGACCAGCCGATCGACCTCGTCCTCCATGGGGTCAGTGTAGTGGGTCTGTCGACATGAAGTCTCTTGACGTCAAGATAGTGCCGGGAGGATGCTGGGCACAGCAGAGCCCGACGCCCTCCTCAGCCCCAGGAGGCCCCCATGCCCCACACCCCGGCCTGGGACCCACGGCAGTACCTCCGTCACTCCGGCCCCCGCACCCGTCCCTTCCACGATCTGCTCGCCCGCGTCCCCGACCTGCCCGGCCCCGGGCCGGCCCGGATCACGGACCTCGGCTGCGGTGCCGGCAACGCCACCGCACTGCTCGCCGACCGCTGGCCCGACGCCCTGATCACCGGGCTCGACAACTCCCCCGAGATGCTGCGCGCCGCCGCCGCGCACGCGGGCCCCACCGGGGGCGGCGGCCGGATCTCCTTCGCCGCCGCCGACGCGGCCCACTGGACCCCCGACGGCCCGCTCGACCTGATCATCGCGAACGCCCTGCTCCAGTGGGTCCCGGACCACCCCGCGTCCTTCCCCGCCTGGGCCGGGGCACTCACCCCCGGCGGCGTCCTCGCCTTCCAGGTGCCCGGCAACCAGAACGCGCCCTCGCACACCCTGATGCGCCGCCTCTGCGACACCGTGCGGTGGCGCACCCGCCTCGCCGGCGCCGCCCGAGGCCCCGTCCACGTCCTCGACCCGGCCGCCTACCTCACCCTCCTCACCGACCTCGGCCTCACCGTCGACGCCTGGGAGACCACCTACGTCCACGTCCTCCCCGGCCCCGACCCCGTCCTCGACTGGCTCAAGGGCACCGGCCTCCGCCCCGTCCTCACCGCCCTCGCCGACGAGCCGGAGGAACGGGAGCAGTTCCTCACCGAGTACGCGGCCCTCCTCCGCGAGGCGTATCCGCCGGGCCCGCACGGGACGGTGTTCCCGTTCCGGCGGATCTTCGTGGTGGCACGGAAGCCGGGGGGAGAGAGGCGATCGTCTGATCACCCTTTCGCGTGAAGAACGCACGGGCCGGCCGTGCGGGCTGTTCGGGAGCTCCTAGCCTCCGTGGCGTCGCTTGTGCCGCAATGGCGCCCGCGCCCAGACTGAAGGAGGAGGTGCTTCACGATGACCGCACTCGCGCACGAGGTGATCCCGGTGGCGGATGACGAACCGGTGGCCGATCTGGACACGTTTCTGTGGGAGACGTGGAAGGCCATGGATCTCCCCGAGGGCTACCGCGCTGAGATCATCGAGGGGTCCATCGAGGTGTCGCCCACCGGCAACCGTCGTCACACCATTGTCATCAACCGCCTGCGGCGTGCGCTCGACGCCCACTTGGCGGACTCCGGGCACGCGCCTTTCCAGGACGCGAACCTGATGCACCGCCGCAAGGGCTGGATCCCGGACCTCCTCATCGCCCCTGTCGACCTGGACGAGGTCCCCGACGAGGAAGGGCTCGGCATCGACGCGGCCGGTGTCAGCGGCGTCATCGAAGTCGTCTCGCCCGGTCGCCGCAACCAGGAGCGCGACCGCGTGCGCAAGCGTCGCGAGTACGCCCGAGCCGGCATTCCGCTCTATGTCCTCGTCGACGATTTCGACGGCGACGGCGCGGTCGTCCTGTTGAGTTCGCCGGCCGCGGAGAAGGAGGACTACCTCGACGAGCACCGCGTCCCCTACGGCACCGACGCCGTCATCCCCTCCGGCCCCGCCAAGGGCTTCGCCATCGGCGCGGCGATCACCGCGCCCTGACCGCCCGTCCGCGCCGCCCCCCCGTGCCGCCCCCCCCCGTGCCGCTCCGCCGGAGCGGCTCAGCTCTTGCGGTGGCCCACCAGGCGCGGGCGCTGTTCGAGGCCGTCGAGGCCGTGCCAGGCGAGGTTGACCAGGTGGGCCGCGACCTCGGCCTTCTTGGGCTTGCGGACGTCGAGCCACCACTGGCCCGTCAGCGCCACCATGCCGACCAGGGCCTGCGCGTACAGCGGGGCGAGCTTCTGGTCGAAGCCCCGGGTCTTGAACTCCATCCCCAGGATGTCCTCCACCTGCGTGGCGATATCGCTGATCAGTGAGGCGAAGGTGCCCGTCGACTGGGCCACGGGGGAGTCCCGGACGAGGATGCGGAAGCCGTCCGTATAACTCTCGATGTAGTCGAGCAGGGCGAAGGCGGCCTGCTCCAGGAGCTCGCGCGGGTGGCCCGCGGTGAGGGCGCCCGTCACCATGTCGAGGAGCTGCCGCATCTCGCGGTCGACGACCACCGCGTACAGCCCCTCCTTGCCGCCGAAGTGCTCGTACACCACCGGCTTGGAGACCCCGGCCTTGGCCGCGATCTCCTCCACCGACGTGCCCTCGAACCCCCGCTCGGCGAAGAGTGTGCGACCGATGTCCAGCAACTGCTCGCGGCGCTCCGCGCCGGTCATCCGCACCCGGCGGGTGCGTCTGGCCCCCTGCGCGGGGGTCAGGTCCTTCTTACCGGAGGTTTTGCTGTCGATCGCCACGCCGTCCATCATGCCGCCTGAGCGGCGTCCTTCTGCTCGCCGTCGGCCGCCCGGGCGCTCTCCTCGCCGGGCCGCGGCTTGCGCCGTGCCGCGATGCGGCCCGCGCTCGGCCAGCGCACGTCGTACGCCCAGCCGGCCAGCTCGAACCAGCGGATGAGGCGGGCGCTGGAGTCCAGCTGGCCCCGCAGCACCCCGTGCCGGGCCGAGGTCGGGTCGGCGTGGTGCAGGTTGTGCCACGACTCGCCGCAGGACAGGATCGCCAGCCACCACACGTTCCCGGAGCGGTCCCGGGACTTGAACGGCCGCTTGCCGACCGCGTGGCAGATCGAGTTGATCGACCAGGTCACGTGGTGCAGCAGCGCCACCCGGACCAGTGAACCCCAGAAGAACGCGGTCACCGCCCCCTGCCAGGACCACGTCACCAGCCCGCCGACCAGCGGCGGGATCAGCAGGGAGATCGTCGTCCACAGGATGAACGTACGGGAGACGAAGCGGATCGCCGGGTCCTTGACGAGGTCCGGCGCGTACTTGTGCTGCGGCGTGCGCTCCTCGTCGAACATCCAGCCGACGTGCGCCCACCACAGGCCCTTCATCAGGGCCGGCACGGTCTCCCCGTAGCGCCACGGGGAGTGGGGGTCGCCCTCGGCGTCGGAGAACTTGTGGTGCTTGCGGTGGTCCGCCACCCAGCGCACCACGGGCCCCTCCACCGCCAGCGACCCCATGATCGCCAGGGCGATGCGCAGCGGCCGTTTGGCCTTGAAGGAGCCATGGGTGAAGTAGCGGTGGTAACCGATGGTGATGCCGTGGCAGCCGATGAAGTACATCGCCGTCATCAGCCCCAGATCGAGCCAGCTGACCCCCCAACCCCAGGCCAGAGGGACCGCGGCGAGCAGGGCGACGAAGGGGACGGTGATGAACAGCAGCAGGGTGATCTGTTCGATCGAACGCTTGCTGTCACCGCCCAGTGTGGCGATGGGGAGCGGGGCCTCCTGGGCCTTCGGCACGTCCTCGATCAGGTCGGGGCTTGCAGTCATGGATTCCCTCGTGGGGGTCGGGAGCTGGCTACGGTTCCGTAACCTACGGCAACGTAAGTATGGCAGGGCCCCGGCGGTGGGCAAGAGGGCTGTCGGCCGCCACCGGGCGCGCCGGGTGGCGACCTATGCTGGTGGGCGTCGGACAGCGCGGTCCGCCACCCCTCCAGACGTGCTCGGAAACACCGCTAGGAGCAGCACCTGTGAGCAGTGCCGACCCCACCAGCCTCGAAGCACAAAGCGGCGCCGCACTGCGCGCCGACATCCGCCGCCTGGGCGACCTCCTCGGCGCGACCCTCGTCCGCCAGGAGGGCGAGGAACTCCTCGCCCTGGTCGAACGGGTCCGCGCGCTCACCCGGACCGACGGCGAGGCCGCCGCCCGCCTGCTGGGGGAGACCGACCCGGAGACCGCCGCCAAGCTCGTCCGCGCCTTCTCCACCTACTTCCACCTGGCCAACGTCACCGAACAGGTGCACCGCGCCCGCGAGCTCGGCGCCCGCCGCGACGCCGAGGGCTCGATCCTCGCCCGTACCGCGGACCAGCTGAAGGACGCCGACCCCGAGCACCTCAAGGAAGCCGTCGCGCACCTCGGCGTCCGCCCCGTCTTCACCGCGCATCCCACCGAGGCCGCCCGCCGCAGCGTCCTCAACAAGCTCCTGCGCATCGCCGAACTCCTGGGCCACCGGGCCGCCGGCGAGAGCGAGAAGCGCCGCACCGACCTCCGCCTCGCCGAGAACATCGACCTGCTCTGGCAGACCGACGAACTCCGCGTCGCCCGCCCGGAGCCCACCGACGAGGCCCGCAACGCCATCTACTACCTGGACGAGCTGCACACCGGCGCCGTCGGCGACGTCCTGGAGGACCTGGCCGCCGAGCTCGACCGGGTCGGCGTCCCGCTGCCCGCCACCACCCGCCCCCTCACCTTCGGCACCTGGATCGGCGGCGACCGGGACGGCAACCCCAACGTCACCCCCCAGGTCACCTGGGACGTGCTGATCCTCCAGCACGAACACGGCATCACCGACGCCGTCGAGCTCGTCGACAAGCTCCGCGTCGCCCTCTCCAACTCCATCCGCAACAGCGGCGCCACCGAGGAACTGCTCGCCTCCCTCCAGCGCGACCTCGAACTCCTCCCGGAGATCAGCCCCCGCTACAAGCGCCTCAACGCCGAGGAGCCCTACCGGCTCAAGGCCACCTGCATCCGCCAGAAGCTCCTCAACACCCGCGAGCGCCTGGCCCACAACACCCCGCACCAGGAAGGCCGCGACTACCTCGGCACCGCCGACCTGCTCGCCGACCTCCAGCTGATCCAGGACTCGCTGCGCGCCCACCGCGGCGGCCTCATCGCCGACGGCCGGCTGGAGCGCGCCCTGCGCACCCTCGCCGCGTTCGGCCTCCACCTGGCCACCATGGACGTCCGCGAGCACGCCGACGCCCACCACCACGCCCTCGGCCAGCTCTTCGACCGGCTCGGCGAGGAGTCCTGGCGCTACGCCGACATGCCGCGCGAGTACCGCCGCAAGCTCCTCGCCAAGGAACTGCGCTCCCGCCGCCCGCTCGCCCCCAGCCCGGCCCCGCTCGACGCGGCCGGCGCCAAGACCCTCGGCGTCTTCCACACCGTCCGCGAGGCCCTGGACCGCTTCGGCCCCGAGGTCGTCGAGTCGTACATCATCTCCATGTGCCAGGGCGCCGACGACGTCTTCGCCGCCGCCGTCCTCGCCCGCGAGGCCGGGCTGATGGACCTGCACGGCGGCTGGGCGAAGATCGGCATCGTCCCGCTGCTGGAGACCACCGACGAACTCCGGGAAGCCGACCGGATCCTCGACGACATGCTCGCCGACCCCTCCTACCGGCGGCTCGTCGCCCTCCGCGGCGATGTCCAGGAGGTCATGCTCGGCTACTCCGACTCCTCCAAGTTCGGCGGCATCACCACCAGCCAGTGGGAGATCCACCGCGCCCAGCGCCGGCTGCGCGACGTCGCCCACCGCTACGGCGTCCGGCTGCGGCTGTTCCACGGCCGCGGCGGCACCGTCGGCCGCGGCGGCGGCCCCACCCACGACGCGATCCTCGCCCAGCCCTGGGGCACCCTCGACGGCGAGATCAAGGTCACCGAGCAGGGCGAGGTCATCTCCGACAAGTACCTGATCCCGGCCCTCGCCCGGGAGAACCTGGAACTGACCGTCGCCGCCACCCTCCAGGCGTCCGCCCTGCACACCGCGCCCCGCCAGTCCGACGAGGCGCTCGCCCGCTGGGACGCGGCCATGGACACGGTCTCGGACGCGGCGCACGGCGCGTACCGGCGGCTCGTCGAGGACCCCGACCTGCCCGCCTACTTCTTCGCCTCCACCCCCGTGGACCAGCTCGCCGAACTCCACCTCGGCTCCCGCCCGTCCCGCCGCCCCGACTCCGGCGCCGGCCTCGACGGGCTCCGGGCCATCCCGTGGGTCTTCGGCTGGACCCAGTCCCGGCAGATCGTCCCCGGCTGGTACGGCGTCGGCTCCGGCCTCAAGGCCGCCCGCGAGGCGGGGCTCGACACGGTCCTGGAGGAGATGCACGAGCGCTGGCACTTCTTCCGCAACTTCCTCTCCAACGTGGAGATGACGCTCGCGAAGACCGACCTGCGCATCGCGCGGCACTACGTCGACACGCTCGTGCCCGACGAGCTCAAGCACGTCTTCGAGGCCATCCAGGCCGAGCACGAGCTGACGGTCCAGGAGGTGCTGCGCATCACGGGCGAGCGGGAACTGCTCGACTCCAACCCGGTGCTGCGGCAGACGTTCCACATCCGCGACGCGTACCTCGACCCGATCTCGTACCTCCAGGTCACGCTGCTGCACCGGCAGCGGGAGGCGGCGGCTCGGGGGGAGGCGCCCGATCCGCTGCTGGCGCGGGCGTTGCTGCTCACGGTGAACGGTGTGGCGGCGGGGTTGCGCAACACGGGATGAGGCCGCGGTGGGGCGCCTGCGGCGGGCGGTGCCCCGGTCCCGCCCCTTCGCCGTTTCCTGGGGGCAAGCCCCCAGATCCCCCTTTTCGCGGCTCCGCCGCTCGTCCTCAAACGCCGGACGGGCTGAAATCAGCCCGTCCGGCGTTTGAGGACAACCGCGCGCAGCGCGGTTGCGGGGGTGCGGGGGCTTGCCCCCGCAAGAAACGGTGAATGGGGGTGCCCCCTCTGGGGGAGGGACCGGGGCATCCCCCTACGAGTTGTACGTCCCCTGCGCCCGCTCCAGACCGTCCACGATCAACGACTCCACCGCATCCGCCGCCCGATCCACCTCAAAGGCGAGATCCTTCCGCTCGGCAGCGGAGAAATCCTTCAGCACGAAGTCGGCGACCTGCATCCGCCCCGGCGGCCGCCCGATCCCGAACCGCACCCGGCAGTAGTCGGACCCGAGCGCCTTGGTGATCGACTTCAGACCGTTGTGCCCGTTGTCCCCACCCCCAAGCTTCAGCCGCAGCTGCCCGAAGTCGATGTCCAACTCGTCGTGCACGGCGACGATCCGCCCGACCGGCACCTTGTAGAAGTCGCGCAGCGCGGCCGTCGGCCCGCCGGACAGGTTCATGAAGGACATCGGCTTGGCGACCACCACACGCCGGCTCGACGGGCCCGGCGCTCCCAGCCGTCCCTCCACGACCTGGGCGCGGGCCTTGTGCGCCTTGAACTTCGCGCCGATCCGCTCCGCGAGCAGGTCGGCGACCATGAAGCCCACGTTGTGCCGGTTGCCCGCGTACTCGCCGCCGGGGTTGCCGAGGCCCACGATCAGCCAGGGGCTCGTGCCCGTGGCGTCGTCCATCGTCATCCGCATAACTCCTTCATACGCCGACCGCCGCCCCGCTCCGGGTCAGGAGCGGGGCGGCGGCCGGAGGAAAGTGAGGCTCAGCGCGAGGCTCAGGCCTCGGCGCCCTCGGCGGCCTCGTCCGCCGGAGCGGCCTGGCCGGCGACGACGTGCAGGACGACCGCGTCGGCGTCCACGGCCAGCTCGACACCGGCCGGCAGGACGACGTCCTTGGCGAGGACGGAGGCACCGGCCTCCAGGCCCGCGATGGAGACGACGACGGCCTCGGGGATGTGGGTGGCCTCGGCCTGGACCGGCAGGGCGGTCAGGGTGTGCTCGAGCAGGTTGCCGCCGGGGGCCAGGTCGCCCTCGGTCTGGACCGGAACCTCGACGGTGACCTTCTCGCCGCGCTTGACGACGAGCAGGTCGACGTGCTCGAGGAAGCCCTTCAGCGGGTCACGCTGGACCTGCTTGGGGATGACGAGCTCGTCGCGGCCCTCGATGTCCAGGGAGAGCAGGGCGTTCGGGGTCTTGAGCGCCATCATCAGGTCGTGGCCCGGGAGGGACACGTGGACCGGCTCGGCACCGTGGCCGTAGACGACGGCGGGAACCTGGTGGGCGCGGCGGATACGGCGGGCGGAGCCCTTGCCGAACTCGGTGCGGACGGCGGCGGCGAGCTTGATCTCGGCCATGGTGCACTCCTCGGAGGTCGTGTGCGGACAGGGTCACCCGGCCCACGAACGGCCTGCTACGAAGAGCGCGTCGATAACGGACCGCCACACCGTGGAGAAAACGGTGCGGCCTCCCTCGCCGAGCAACTCAGGGAGTGTACCCGGCGCGGGAGGCCGCACCGAAATCGATCTAGGCGGTGATCACGCCTGCTCGTCGAAGAGGCTCGTCACCGAACCGTCCTCGAAGACCTCGCGCACCGCGCGGGCGATCGTCGGGGCGATCGACAGCACCGTGATCTTGTCGAGCTCCAGCTCGTCCGGGGTCGGCAGGGTGTTGGTGAACACGAACTCGCTGACCTTGGAGTTCTTCAGCCGGTCCGCGGCCGGGCCGGAGAGCACACCGTGGGTGGCGGTGACGATGACGTCCGCGGCACCGTGGGCGAACAGGGCGTCCGCCGCGGCGCAGATGGTGCCACCGGTGTCGATCATGTCGTCCACCAGTACGCAGACACGATCCTTCACGTCACCGACGACCTCGTGCACCGTGACCTGGTTGGCGACATCCTTGTCGCGGCGCTTGTGGACGATCGCCAGCGGGGCGCCGAGCCGGTCGCACCAGCGGTCGGCGACGCGCACGCGGCCGGCGTCCGGGGAGACGACGGTCAGCTTGTCGCGGTCGACCTTGGCGCCCACGTAGTCCGCCAGGATCGGCAGCGCGAACAGGTGGTCCACCGGGCCGTCGAAGAAGCCCTGGATCTGGTCGGTGTGCAGGTCGACCGTGAGGATGCGGTCGGCACCGGCCGTCTTCATCAGGTCCGCGATCAGGCGGGCCGAGATGGGCTCGCGGCCGCGGTGCTTCTTGTCCTGACGGGCGTAGCCGTAGAACGGCAGGATCACGGTGATGCTCCGCGCGGAGGCCCGCTTCAGAGCGTCGATCATGATCAGCTGCTCCATGACCCACTTGTTGATGGGAGCCGTGTGGCTCTGCATCAGGAAGCAGTCGGCGCCGCGCGCGGACTCCTGGAAGCGGACGTAGATCTCACCGTTGGCGAAGTCGAAGGCCTTGGTCGGGACCAGGCCGACGCCCAGCTGGTGCGCGACCTCCTCGGCAAGCTCGGGGTGGGCGCGGCCGGAGAAGAGCATCAGCTTCTTCTCGCCGGTCGTCTTGATCCCGGTCACAGCACAGTCTCCTTGGATGTCGCATTGTGTGCGCTTATCACGGTACGCCCCGTTCGACGCTGCCGTTGTCAGGTCACTGCTCCCCGTCGTGCTCCTGGAGAGCGGCGGAAGCGGCCTGTGCGGCGGCGCTTCCCGGGCGCTTTCGAGCCACCCAACCCTCGATATTCCGCTGCTGACCGCGTGCGACGGCGAGCGAACCCGGGGGCACATCCTTGGTGATGACGGAGCCGGCGGCGGTGTACACGCCGTCCCCGATCGTGACCGGAGCCACAAACATGTTGTCGCTGCCGGTGCGGCAGTGCGAGCCGATCGTCGTGTGGTGCTTGTTCACACCGTCGTAGTTCACGAAGACGCTCGCGGCGCCGATGTTGGTGTGGTCGCCGATCGTGGCGTCGCCCACGTAGGAGAGGTGCGGCACCTTCGTGCCCTCGCCGACCTCGGCGTTCTTCATCTCCACGTAGGCGCCGGCCTTCGACTTGCGGCCGAGCTTCGTACCGGGCCGCAGGTAGGCGTACGGGCCGACCAGGGCGCCCTCGCCGATCACCGCGCCGTCGGCCACCGAGTTGTCCACCCGGGCGCCGGCCGCGACCGTGGTGTCCGTCAGCCGCGTGTTCGGACCGACCTCGGCGCCGGTGGCCACGTGGGTGGCGCCCAGCAGCTGCGTACCCGGGTGCACCAGCGCGTCCGCCTCGAACGTCACCGTGACGTCCACCCACGTCGTCGCCGGGTCCACGACCGTGACGCCGGCCATCATCGCGTCGTGCAGCAGCCGCTCGTTGAGCAGCCGGCGGGCCTCCGCCAGCTGGACGCGGTTGTTGATGCCCAGGATCTCCCGGTGGTCACCGGCGACCGCCGCGCCCACCCGGTGCCCGGCCTCGCGCAGGATGCCGAGGACGTCGGTGAGGTACTCCTCGCCCTGGCTGTTGTCCGTCCGGACCTTGCCCAGCGCGTCCGCCAGCAGCCGGCCGTCGAACGCGAACACCCCGGAGTTGATCTCGCGGATCGCCCGCTGCTCCTCGGTGGCGTCCTTGTGCTCGACGATCTCCGTCACCGCGCCCGTCGCGGCGTCCCGGACGATCCGCCCGTACCCCGTGGAGTCCGGCACCTCGGCCGACAGCACGGTCACCGCGTTGCCGTCGGCGGCGTGCGTCTCGGCCAGGCGCTTCAGGGTGGCGCCGGTGAGCAGCGGGGTGTCGCCGCAGACGACGATCACGGTGCCGTCGGGCCGGATGCCCTCGCGGGACAGCTCCTCCAGGCCCATGCGGACCGCGTGCCCGGTGCCGTTCTGCTCCAGCTGGACGGCGGTGCGGACGTCGGGGTCGATCTCGCCGAGGTGGGCCGACACCTGCTCCCGCGCGTGCCCGACGATCACGACGAGCTGCTCCGGCTCCAGTTCGCGCGCGGCGGCGACGACGTGCCCGACGAGGGACCGGCCACAGATCGAGTGCAGGACCTTGGGGGTCGCCGACTTCATGCGGGTGCCCTCACCCGCTGCGAGAACGACGACGGCTGCCGGGCGGTTGGCGCTCACGGGTGTGCCCTTCGGCTTCGGGGTTACGAGGGGGTGACACCCGCAGGATACCGGTGCGTAGAAGGGCCGGAACGCGGCCGGGTCCTGACCTGGGCGGTCAGGACCCGGACCATGGGCTCCCGGGGAAGGAATCGAACCCTCATTCAATGGACCAAAACCATTTGTCCTGCCATTAGACGACCCGGGATGGTTCGCCTGCTGTGCCCGAGTTGCTTGATCGGGTGAGCGTGCAGACACCACTATGCCGTACCGCCCGGCCTCGATGCGACGGTGTCGGGGCCACTGAGAGCACCTGGGCGCGGGGTCGTGCGTGGGGTGGTTCCGGTGGTGTGCCACCGGGCTTCGGCCCCGTTCGCTTCCGCTCCTGCCGTTTGCGTGCTGCTGTCAGTATTCCGAAAACCGTTGGCCCGCCCCCGTAGTCTGGGTGGTATGACCACAACGGGGGCAATCACGGAAGCGGGCGCTCGGGGCGCGCCCGCGGGGCCGTGGTGGTGGGCCAGGCGGCGGAGCATGGTGCTGGACGTCGTCCTGGCGTTGATGTCGGTGATCGAGTGCACCTTCGAGGGACTCTCGTTCGCGCATGAGGTGGGAGCCCCGGGGGCGCTCGGAGCGCTCGCGGGGATACCGGTCGGCGGCGCGCTGCTGGTGCGCCGGAAGTGGCCGGTGGCGGTGGTGCTGGTGTCGATCGCCGTCACCCCGGCCGAGATGGGCTTCCTGCTCGGGGTCGTCGGGCTGTACACGCTCGCCGCGGCGGACGTCCCGCGGCGGATCGTCGTCGTCCTCGCGGTCGCCTCCATGGCCGGGACGCTGCTCGTCTCCGCCGCCCGGTTCCACCGCGACGCCACGGCCTCGGGCCTGGAGTCGAGCGTGGTGACGGCGGTCCTCTTCTCGTCCGTCATGGCCCTGGGGCTGACGGCGCCGCCGCTGCTCCTCGGCCTGTACGTGGGCGCCCGCCGAAGGCTGGTGGAGAGCCTGCGCGAACGGGCCGACGGGCTGGAGCGGGAGCTGTCGCTGCTGGCCGAGCGGGCCGAGGAACGGGCCGAGTGGGCCCGCAGCGAGGAGCGGACGCGGATCGCCCGCGAGATGCACGACGTGGTGGCGCACCGGGTCTCCCTGATGGTGGTGCACGCGGCAGCGCTCCAGGCGGTGGCCCTGAAGGACCCGGAGAAGGCGTCCAGGAACGCGGAGCTCGTCGGCGACATGGGCCGGCAGGCGCTGACCGAGCTGCGGGAGATGCTCGGCGTGCTGCGCGCCAAGCCGGACGGCGCCGCCGAACCCGCGGCGGCACAGGAGCCGGAGCGGCTCGCGGCGGTGGCCGCGGCGGCCTCGGCGCGGGTGCGCCGGTCCGCCGACGCCCTGGCCACGAGCACCGCGGACGGGCCGCGCCTCGCCCAACTCGCGGACCTTGTGGGGCAGTCGCGGCAGGCGGGGATGGCCGTCGAGTTCTCGGTCGAGGGCGACCAGCGCACGTACACCGCGCGGGTGGAGAGCACCGCGTACCGCGTGGTGCAGGAGGCCCTGACCAACGTCCACAAGCACGCCCCGGGGGCCGCGGCCCGGGTGCGGGTCGCACACCGGGAGGGCGAGGTGGCCCTCCAGGTGGAGAACGGGCCGTCGGACGGCGGGACGGACGCCGGGCTGCCGAGCGGCGGCAACGGGCTCGTCGGCATGCGGGAGCGGGTGACGGCGCTGGGCGGCGTGTTCGTCTCCGGGCCCACGGACCGGGGCGGGTTCCGGGTCTCGGCCGTGATCCCGGAGGCGGCGGAGGCGGCGGACGCGGCCTGAGGCCCGGCGGGTCCGGTTCGCCTCTTGTGGGCACCGGCCGTCCCACCGGGCGGCCGGTTCAGCCGCCGCTGTAGGACAGCCGAGCCGGCCGCGTCCCCGTCACCAGCGCCCCGATCGCGTGATCGATGTCGGAGCCGAGGTACCAGTCGCCGGTGTGGTCCAGGCTGTAGACCCGCCCATGGGCGTCGATGGTGAGCAGCGCCTGCCCGTCGAGCTCCTGCCCGAGCGGGCAGACCTCGGTGCCGAGCGCGCGGCCGAGGTCGGCGACGGTCCGGGCGAGGTGCAGCCCGTGCAGCGGGTCGATGTGGAACGGGGTCGGTGCGATGTGCTTGCCCGAGCCCGGCCCCGCGATGCGCAGTCCGCCGAACTCCGCCCACGCCTCGACGGCGGCGGGGAAGACGGTGTGCCGGTGCCCGGCGGGCGACACGTGGGCGCGCAGCGCGTCGGCCCACTTCTCGGCGGCCTTGATGTCCCAGCGGCCGGGCTGCCAGCCCGCCTCGCGCAGGGCGGCGTCGACGGCGACGGGGAACCGGGTGGCTGCGGTGCGGTCGAAAGCGCGCATGGAGGTCAGGGCCTGCCTCGTTCCGTGGTGGTGGGGTCGATGGCGCGGACGCCGAAGTGGGCGAGGAGCGCGGTACAGGACCGGCAGGGCGGGGCGTAGGCGCCGTGCCGGGGGTCGCCGTCCTCGCGGATGTGCCGGGCGGTGATCTTCGACTGCTTGAGCGCGCGGCGGGCCTCGCCGTGGGTGAGCGGTTTGCGGGAGGCACGTTTGCTGCGGCCCGCCTCGTGGGTGGTGAGGAAGCGGGTGAGGAGCAGCGCCTCGGGGCAGCGGCCGGTGAAGCGCTCGCGGCGGTCGCTGGTGAGCGTGTCCAGGAAGTCCTGGACGAGGGGGTGCAGGGCGGGCGGCTGTTCGGCCTTGCCCCCGGTGCAGGTCAGCGTGGTGCCGCGGACGGAGAGCGCGGCGGCGACGGCGGGCAGGATGCCGTCGCGGCGGTGGAGCAGCACGGGTGGACGGTCGGCGTCCTCGGTCGTGCTCCAGCTGAGCCGGGGGTCGCCGGGCGCGGCGGTCCGTCCGTCGGCGCTCCCGGTCAGGGGTTGGTGGTCCTGCGTCGTGTGCATGGTGGTTCTTCCCTCCCTGCAATCCCCCTGTTGCGGGGATCAGCCTGCCAAACGGGGTGGTGGGAGTGGAAGGCAGGGCGGTGTTGCGTGTGTCGGGTGTGCCGGAATAGGTGAGAGGGGCCCGAGTCGCGGCACGGGGGTGAGGCGGTCGCGGTGTGGGGGTTTGCCGGGGCGTGAGGGGTTTCTGCGGTTGTCCTGGGTTCTGGGGCCCGGGTCACTGGCGGGCCACTGGTGCGGTCCCGGGGTCCCGGGTCATCGGTGCGGCCCCGGGTCCTGGAACCCGAATCCGGCGCGGGCCGCCGCGTACGTCAGGGCAGCCGCCCCCTTCGCGTACGGCGGGCCCCGGCGGATCCCGGCGGGGCCGGAACCCGGGCCGGCGGAGCGGGCGTTCTCCGGAGGGGGGCGTGCTCCCCACCCACGGGCGGGGAGCCGTCTTGCGGCACCGCATAGGCTGTCCGTCACGAGGCCGTTCCGGCCGCGGGATCCGTCACCCGCCGCCGGGACCGCGAACGTCGCAGAACACGCCAGCCAAGCAGGGGGCATCCGCCATGACGACAGGTCGGCTCGGGCAGCAGGCCGCGCCACCGAACACGGCCTACGCCGGGCAGGTCGTGCACTTCCCGGACCCCGTCCGGCACGGCCGTTACCCCCAGGGCGTGCGGGTGGACGAGGACGGGTACCCCGACTTCTCCCCGTACGCCCGGGCCGCCGCCGAGATCGCGGACCCGCCGGAGGGCTTCGGGGTGGACGAACTGCGGCTGACCGACTACGTCTCCGCGAACGCCGCGCTGCACGCGGAGGGCCACGAACTCTGGGCGAGCCTGCACCCGGTGGCGACCCCGCACGGCTGGACCTGGCACCACGTGGCCGGAACGCGCCGGCTGGAGCTGGTGCCGGCCGAGGTGAAGGCGCTGCTGCGGCACCACGGCGGGCTGGCGACGGCCGCCGTGGACCAGGAGAAGCGCGGCACCCGGCCGCTCCAGGAGACCCGGCCGGTGCACTTCGCGCTCCCGCAGCGGGAACTGGCCGTGACGGAGGAGCAGGTCCAGGGCGTCGAGGAGGACCTCGGCTACCGGCTGCCCGGTGCCTACCGGGCGTTCCTCAAGGCGGCCGGCGGCTGCGCCCCGGTGGGCGCCGCGCTCGACGCGGAGCTGGGACTGCTGCTGGACCAGCCGTTCTTCACCGTCCGCGAGGAGGCGGCGGTCAACGACCTCGTCTACGTCAACAAGTGCCTGCGCGACCACTTCACCAAGGACTACCTCGGGGTGGCCTTCGTGCAGGGCGGCGTGCTGGCGGTCAAGGTGAAGGGCGAGGCGACCGGTTCGGTCTGGTTCTGCCCGTACGACGACGCCCGCGACCAGGACGGCTGGACGGTGCAGGAGCGGGTGGAGCGGCTGCTGCTGCCCTGTGGTGAGGACTTCGACGCCTTCCTGTCCCGGCTGGCGGGCGGACCGCCCGAGCTGGAGACGGTGGCGAACCTGATGGTCGACGGCGGCTTCGCGTACGCCGTCCCGGTGGAGGGGTGAGCGCGGTGGTGACGTTCGCGCAGGCTCAGGAGCGCGCGGAGCGCTGGGTCAACGGCGACGTTCCGGCGTATCTGCACCGCGAGGTGAAGGTGCGCGAGTTCGACCTGGGCTTCGTCGCCTGGGCCGAGGACCGCGAGGGCGTGGCCGCCACGGACGGCGCCCGCTCGCGGCTGGTGATCGCGCGCGACAGCGGGGAGACCACGCTGTGGCCCGGGTTGCCGGTCGGCGAGGTGATCCGGCGGTACGAGGAGGAGTACGGCACCGCGGCCGAGCCGGCCCCGGTGGCGGACGAGCCGCCGCGGCGGGTGGACCTGAACGCGACGTCGTTCCTGCTGAGCCCGCCGCAGTGGCTCCAGGACGCGGCGGACGCGATGGGCATCCCGGACCGCAAGCGGGAACGGGAGGCGGAAGGCGCCTCCGCGCCGGGACGGGACCGGGAGGGCGTGCCGGCGCCGCGGACCGGCTCCGCGGGCTCGGGTGACACGTCGGGCGGGGCGGGCGCCACGGGTGCGTCGGGTACGTCCGCTGCGACGGGTGCGTCTGGCGGTATGTCCGGCGGTACGTCCGGTGGGGGCTCCGCCGGTGCGGCGGGATCGAGCGGGCCGACGTCGAGCGCGCCCGGGGGGACGGGCTCCGGGGCGACCGCTCCCTCTTCCACGGCAGGCGGTACGCCTGAGGCGCTCGGTACGCCCGAGGCGCTCGGCACGTCCGATGCCTCCGTCCCGGGCGAGGCGCCGGGTCGGGCCGTGCCCGCTTCCGCGGCCCCGGCCACCCCCTCTTCTCCCTCTCCGGCGCCGGCCCCCGAGCCCATCTGGGCGGGCGCCGACGTCTCGGCGCGCGGGGACGACGACGACACCGGGAACCTCCCCGCGACCGTCCTCGCGCCCGCGCTCTCCGGTTCGGACGCCGACGACACGCCTCCGCCGGGTGTGCGGCCGGACGCGAAGACCGAGCTGATGCCCGGGGGCAGTTCGCTGCCGCGAACGCGGCTGGCCCCCGCGATCGAGGAGCCCGGGGGCCCGGGCTCGGGTCCGGGTCCGGTGCCGGGTGCCCCGGCCGTACCGCCGGCCGCGCCCGGCCCCGTCGTCCCGCCGCAGACCGCGCCCGCGCCGCACGCGGCCCAGGCGCCGCACGCACCGCACGTGCCGCCTGCGAGCCCGGCCACGCCGCCGCCCGCTCCGTCGGTCACCCCCAACACCCCGGCGGGTGCGGGTGGTTCGGCCGCCTATGCGGCGACGATGCTCGCGACACCGGGTACGCCCGGGATGCCTGGTGCTCCCGGTGCCCCGGCGGGCCCTGGTGTCCCGTCCGCCCCCCGCGCGGCCCCGTCCGCTCCGGGCGTCCCGCCCGTCCCGGGCGCGCCTGCGGCCCCCGGCGCCGCTTCCGTACCGCCCGCGCCGCCGGGGACACCGCCCGCCGCGCCCGGGACGCCGCCGGGCGGCGTGCCCGCCGCCGCGACGATGCTCGCCGGGCCGAACGTGCCGGGGGCGCCGAACGCGCCCGCCGCACCGGGAGCCCCCGGCGCCCCCGGAACCCCGGCCGCACCGAACTCCCCCGGCGCACCGGGTGGTTCCACGCCCCCGGGCGCCCCGGGAGGCCCCGGCGCGCATCCGCCGGCCGCCCCCGGTACCCCGGGCGCCGCGCCCGGCGCCGCAGCGCCGGCCCCGCACGCTCCCGGGGCGCCCGCGGCCCCGGGCGCCCCGGCGGGCGGCGTGCACGCCGCGGCGACGATGCTCGCGAGCCCCGGCGCGCCGGGCGTTCCGCCGGTGCCCAACGCCCCCCAGCCGCCCGGCGGTTACGGCTACCCGCAGCCGCCGGCCGGCGTCCCGACCGTCGGCCCCGGCTATATGGCCGTGCTCCGCTACCGTGCCCAGGACGGCTCGGAGCAGCAGGTCATCCGGCGCAGCGCGCCGGGCACCCCGCACCCGGAGTGGCAGATCCTGCACGAGCTGCGGTCGCTGAACGTTCCGCCGCAGCAGGTGCTGGAGCTCCACACCGAGCTGGAGTCCTGCGACCTGCCGGGCGGTTACTGCGCCCGGATGGTCCGCGAGACCTGGCCGCAGGTGCGCATCAGCCACACCGCGGCGTACGGCAGCGACCACGCCGGCCGCCAGCAGGGCGTACGCCACCTGCTGGAGCACCAGGGCGAGCTGCACCAGGTCGCCGGCGCCCCCGCCCGGCCGGCTCCGAACCGGGTGCCGCTGCCGCAGCCGCACCAGGTGCGCCCGGCCCCGCCGCTCGCGGCCGAGGGCATCGCGCAGGAACTGCTGGAATCCTTCGGTCCGCAGGGCGTCTTCCGCTTCGACCAGCGCGCCGTGTCCCGGCAGGGCGTGCCGGACGTGGTGGCGCAGACGCTGGTGTGGGCGGGGCTGCCGGCGGACTTCGGGCCGTTCTTCTGGGCGCAGGCCCAGCCGGGCCGCCCGGTGCCGACGCTCGCGGAGCTGGCGGTCGAGCGCGGGGTGCGGCCGGCGTCGGACGCCGGTTCGTACCTGGTGATGGGCAGTGACTTCGGCCGGCAGCTCTGCGTCCAGTACGGGACGGCGCACATCGTGGCCGTCCCGCTGGAGGCGGGGCCCGACGGCCGACCGGCGGCACCGCAGTTCGTCAACACGAGCCTTCCTCAGTTCGTACGCTCTTTGGCGTTGCTCGGGCGCATGTGGCGCTGGCGCTACGGCTTGACGCCGGAGCAGGCGGGGCGCTGGACCGTGGACTTCCAGGACCAGATCGCCGCGCTGGACCCGGTGGCCTTCTCCTCGCCGGAGAACTGGTGGGCGGTGCTGCTGGAGCAGATGTGGGACGGTCTCTTCTAGCGGCCGGCCGGGATTCGACGGCGGCAGGGCGCTCGGCCCCGCGCACGGGGGACCGGGCGCTCTGCGCTGCCGGTCGGCGCATCCTTGACAGAACAACCAGGCGGAGTGTCGTGTTTTGGGCACTTCCCTCGTGCGGGAATGATGTGCGCCTGACCGCGTCGCAGACCGGGTTTCCGGATATAAGGGGCTACAAGCATGAGTGCATCGGTGTCACCTGACGGTTTCACTGTCGTACGAGGCCGCGGCTACCGGCCTGACCAGGTTGAGCGCGCCCTCGCCGAGTTCGCGCGGCAGCGCGACACCTCCTGGGAGCGCGCGGCGCGGCTCACCGTCCTCGCGCGGGAGATGGAGGACGAGGTCCAGCGCCTCCGGCAGGTGGTGGCCCAGCTCCCCCCGCAGACGTACGAGACGCTGGGGCCGCGCGCCCAGGGCCTGATCGCCACCGCCGAGGCGGAGGCGCTGGGCCTGCGGGAGCGCACCGAGGCCGAGGCCGCCGAGATGCACGACGCGGCGGGCGCCTACGCCCGCAAGGTCCGCGACGCCGCCCACGAGTACCAGGTCGAGGTGCGGTCGGAGGCCGAGGAGTGGGCCCGGCAGGCGCAACTCGCGGCCCAGACGGTCGCGGACGAACTCCGCGCGACGGCCCGCCAGGACGCCAAGCAGTGGCGCGCGGACGCCGAGGCGGCCCTGCAGGAGATGCGCGAGCGCACCGCCGAGATGCTCGCCGACCAGGAGAAGGAGCACGCCGAGCGCTGGGACCAGGCGGGCCGCGAGGACGCCGAGCGCGAGGCCGCGCTGGACGCGCGGGTGGCCGCGATGGAGGAGTACGCGCGGTCGACGCTCAACGAGGCGCAGCGCCGCTACGCGGACGCCGAGGAGGCGGCGCGGCACGGCCAGGAGGACGCGGAGGCGCAGGCCGCCTCACTGATCGCGCAGGCCCGGGTACGGGAGGAGCGGATCGCCCGGGAGACGGAACGGGTCCTCCGGGAGCACGAGGAACGGCGCGAGGAATTGCGATCGCACATGGCCCACGTACGCCACAGCCTCGCCGCCCTGACCGGCAAGCCGGTGGCGGAGGATCCGGCGCTGGGCGACTGAGCGGCCGTACGTCCCGTCCTCCGCGGGGTGGGGCGGACGGGACGTACGGGTCGGGTGCGTCAGCCCTTCGTACGGGTGGCCTTGGGACTCGGGCTTGAGCCGGCGCTCGGGGTGGCCGGGGCCTTCTTCGGTACGCCCTTCGCGCCCTTGTCTCCCTTGCCGGTGCTCTTGTCGCTGGGCGTGCCCGATCCACTGGGCTCGCCGGGCTTGGGGGTGACGATCAGTTTCAGTGAAAGCCGGACATCGTTCTCGGTGGTGAGGAGCAGGGTGAAGGTGCCCTTCCTGCCGTCGGCGACGAGCGTCTTCAGATCCACCCTGCCGTCGTCGCCCGTGGTGAACGTCCACGTACGGGGCCGCTTGTCGCCGTCCTTGAAGTACGGACCGGTCTTCGCCACCTTGTCGCCCTCGAGAACGGTCGCCGTGAACTTCACGTTGGCCAGCGGCTCGCCGTCGGCGTCGGCCTCGATGGTGATCGGGTCGAAGGGGTCACCCGCGTTTGCCGACAGAGGGGTGTTGCCGATTCGGACGATCTTGTCCGCCTGAGGAGGCTTCGGTTTCGTGACGACCGCGGTGAAGTCGACGTGCGTACTGCTCCGGTCGCCGATGGTCGCGCGGACCGTGTACGTCCCGGGGGTGTTGCCCGCGGTCAGGCCCTTTACGGTGACCAGGCCGTCCTTGCCGGTGGCGGCGGTGATGATCGGGCCGTCGGGGAAGCTCGGGCCGTCGTCTCCCATGACCTCGAACTGCACCCGGGTGCCCGTGACGGGCTTCCCGTCGGCGGTGAGCGCGCGCACCGTCAGGGGACCGAATTTCTGGCCGGCCTCCGCCGTCAGTTCCTTGTCGCTCCTGCGCTCCAGGCGGGACGCCGTGGGCTTGTGGTCCCCGGGCTTGCCCTTGTCCCCACCCGGCTTGTCCTTGTCACCCGGCTTGTTCTGGTCGGGCTTCGGCTTCGGGTTGGGCTTGGGCGTGCTCGGCGTCGTGTTCCCCGGCGTGGGCCGGGACGGCGTCGTGGGCACGGTCGGCACGGTGGGCACGGCCGGAATCGTCGGCAGGGTCGTGCCGCCCGGCGGCGACCCGACGGGCACGTCGGAGACGGCGCCCCCGCCGCCGTTCTGGTACGTGCGCATCCACGCGAGCACCGTGTTGAGGTAGTCGCGGGAGGAGTTGTAGCGCAGGACCGCCTTCTCGACGTCCGCCGGCTTGCTCAGGTCGAGGCCGCCGGCGCACAGGTAGCGGGCGGTGCCGGCCGCCGCGTCGAAGATGTTGTTGGGGTCCTTCTGGCCGGTTCCGCGTCCGTCGGCGGCGTACGCCTGCCAGGTGGACGGGATGAACTGCATCGGTCCGACGGCATGGTCGAACTGCCGGTCACCGTCGTACCGTCCGCCGTCCGTGTCGCGGACAAGCGCGAACTTCTCGCCCGTCAGGGGCGGGCCGATGATGGGCTTGGCGCTGGACCCGTCGGTGCGCAGGCCGCCGCCCATGCCACCGTGGTCGGACTCCACCTTGCCGATGCCCGCGATGAGTTCCCAGGGCACGTGGCAGTCCGGCCACTGTTCCTTGGCGATTTTCTCGGCGTTCTTGTAGGCGGCCAGGGCGGTCGCGGGGATGCCGGTGGCCTTGTCCGGTCCGCCGTCGGGAGTGCCGGGGCCCGGCGCTCCGGGGGTGCCCGGCGGGGGGACGAGGTCGGGCAGGGCGAGGTTGGGGGAGCCATGCGGCAGTCTCTGCGGGTTGCCGGGCCCGGGGGCGGGGTCACCGGCGTCCGCCGCGTTGTGCGGCGGGCTGGCGCCCACCGCCGCGGTGGTGAGGCTGGCGACGAGCAGAGCAGTGCACAGTCCCTGTCGGGAGACGCTGGCAGCGCGCGTACGAAGTATCTTCACCTGGGCTGCTTCCTTGGGAGACCGGCGGCCGGGCGCAGGGGAGGCTGTCGGACGCCCCCCTCGGCCATAGACCCGAACACTAATTCCCTCAAGCCCCAATTGTCTTGCCCCGGGACGGGCTTCACGGTTTCTTCGCGACGCGTTCCCTCGGAAGGGAGGGCAGTTCGGCCGTTTCACCCGCGCACCGTCGGCTCACGGCGCCCGGAAGAGGGCATTCCGATTCTGCACGACCCTGAGAAGCGGCCCGTCTTGGGGGGTGCGTCCCCTAGGGGTCGGCCCCTACGTCCCCACCGGTGGCGCTCGTCCCGCAGCAGGAGGAGGGGCGGCCCTCCCGCTCCCTAGGCTCGTCGTACGGCGGCCGGCAGGAGGGCCGGGGTGGGGCTGGCCCCACCACCGGAACACCTCTCCGCCCCATCGCGGCGCCCGCCGTGGAACGACAGGCTGGTGCAGGTCCGGAGGGTTCCACCGGACGGACCCCGGACGAAGCAGAATCAGGAGACCCCACTGTGAAGACGGCTGTATCGATTCCCATGACCGGGAGTGGCGGAGGACGGACGGCCGTCGCGGCGAGGGCGCGTCAGGTCCTCAAGGCGTACGGCTCGGGGGAGACCCGCGTCACCGCGCTGGACCACGTCGACGTGGACATCGCCCGCGGGCAGTTCACGGCCATCATGGGCCCGTCCGGGTCCGGCAAGTCGACCCTGATGCACTGTCTCGCCGGCCTCGACACGGTCACCTCCGGCGAGATCTGGATCGACGAGACCGAGATAACCCGGCTCAAGGACAAGAAGCTCACCCAGCTCCGCCGCGACCGGATCGGCTTTATCTTCCAGGCGTTCAACCTGCTGCCGACCCTCAACGCCCTCGAGAACATCACGCTCCCCATGGACATCGCCGGCCGCAAGCCGGACCGGGACTGGCTGAACCGGGTGGTGGAGACCGTCGGTCTGGCGGGACGCCTCAAGCACCGGCCCAACCAGCTCTCCGGCGGTCAGCAGCAGCGCGTCGCCGTGGCCCGCGCGCTCGCCGCCCGGCCCGAGATCATCTTCGGCGACGAGCCGACCGGCAACCTCGACTCGCGGGCCGGCGCCGAGGTGCTGGGCTTCCTCCGCCGCTCGGTGGACGAACTCGGCCAGACCATCGTGATGGTCACCCACGACGCCGTCGCCGCCTCCTACGCCGACCGCGTGCTCTACCTGGCGGACGGGCGGATCGTCGACGAGATGCACCAGCCCACCGCCGACATGGTCCTCGAGCGCATGAAGCACTTCGACGCCCGCGGGCGGGTCTCGTGACCGTCTTCAAGACCTCCCTGCGCAACCTCCTGGCCCACAAGGGCCGGATGGCGCTGTCCGCCGTGGCCGTGCTGCTGTCGGTGGCGTTCGTCTGCGGCACGCTGGTGTTCACGGACACCATGAACGCGACGTTCGACAAGCTCTTCGCGGCCACCGCCTCCGACGTCTCGGTCACGCCCGAGAAGAAGGACGACGTCCAGCAGACCGGGAAGCCGCGGACCGTGCCCGCCTCGCTCCAGGGCAAGCTGGCCGCCGTGCCCGGCGTCGCCAGGGTCGAGCCCGAGGCGAGCAGTCAGCAGATCACCGTCGCGGACGCCCGCAACAAGGACATCGGCCCCGACTCCGGCGCCCCCACCGTGGGCACCAACTGGAGCGAGCGGCAGAAGAAGTCCGTCGAGATCACCAGTGGCCACGAGCCGCGCGGGGCCGCCGAGGCCGTCCTCGACTCCGACACCGCCGACAAGCGCGGCGTGCGGATCGGCGACACCCTCCGCGTCATCGCGGCCCCGGGCGACTTCCGCGTCCGCGTCGTCGGCCTCGCCACCTACAAGACCACCAACCCGGGCGCCGCGGTCGTCTACCTCGACACCCGCACCGCCCAGACCCGGCTGCTCGGCACCACCGGCGGGTACAGCGGCTTCGGGCTGACCGCCGCCCCCGGCGTCAGCGACGAGCAGCTCAAGGAACGCGTCACGGCGGCCGTCGGCCCGCGCCTGACGGTGCACACGGCCGCCGAGACGAAGAAGGAGAACAAGGAGGACTTCGGCTCCGTCCTCGACGTCATGAAGTACGCGCTGCTGGGCTTCGCCGGCATCGCCGTCCTCGTGGGCATCTTCCTGATCGTCAACACCTTCTCCATGCTGGTCGCCCAGCGCACCCGCGAGATCGGCCTGATGCGGGCCATCGGCGCCGGACGCCGCCAGATCAACCGGTCGGTGCTCGTCGAGGCGCTGATGCTCGGTGTCATCGGCTCGGTGCTGGGCATCGGCGGCGGCATCGGACTGGCCGTCGGCCTGATGGGGCTGATGGAGTCCGTCGGCATGAACCTGGACACCGGTGAACTGACGATCAAGGTCACCACCCCGCTCGTCGGCCTCGCCATCGGCGTGCTCGTCACCGTGTTCGCCGCCTACCTGCCCGCCCGCCGGGCCGGGAAGATCTCGCCGATGGCCGCCCTGCGCGACGCCGGCACCCCCGCCGACGGCCGCGCCGGCCGGGTGCGGGCCGGCATCGGGCTGGCGCTGACCGCCGCCGGCGCCGCCGCGCTGCTCGCCGCGGGCAACGCCGACCAGGCGTCCGCCGGCTCCGGGCTGCTCGGCATCGGCGTCCTGCTGACGCTCGTCGGGTTCGTGGTCGTCGGACCGCTGCTCGCCGGTTTCCTCGTCCGTGCCCTCGGCGCCGTCGTCCTCCGCGTCTTCGGCCCCGTCGGCCGGCTCGCCGAGCGCAACGCGCTGCGCAACCCGCGGCGCACCGGCGCCACCGGCTCCGCCCTGATGATCGGCCTCGCGCTGGTGGCCGCCCTGTCCGTGGTCGGCTCCTCGATGGTCGCCTCCGCCACCGACCAGCTGGACAAGTCCGTCGGAGCGGACTTCATCATCCAGGACGGCGGCGACAAGGCCCTGAGCCCGGCCGTGGAGAAGGCCGTCCTGTCGGCCCACGACATCGAGCACTTCAGCCGCTACTTCCACGTCACGGCCAAGGTCACCACTCCCGACGGGAAGACCGCCACGCAGCGGCTCACCGCCACCGACCCCACCTACGCCGACGACGTCCGGTCCGAGACCGTCCAGGGCCGGCTGAAGGACGCCTACGCCAAGGACGCCATGTCCGTGCCCGAGGGCTTCGCCAAGGACCACGGCATCCGGCGCGGCGACCGGCTGACCGTCACCATGATCGACGGCCGGACCGCCCGGCTCCGGGTCAACGCCGTCACCTCGGACGACACGTCGCTGGACAAGGGCGCGATGTACCTGGACATCGCCACCGCCCGGCGGTACCTGCCGGCGGGCGCGATGCCGCTGACCGGCATGATCCTCGCCAAGGCGAAGGACGGCCGGGCCACGGAGGCCGCCGCCTCCCTCAAGGCCGCCGTCGCCGAGTACCCGCAGGTCAAGGTGCGCGACCAGGCCGACTACAAGGCCATGATCAAGGACCAGGTCGGGCAGCTCCTCAACATCATCTACGGGCTGCTGGCCCTGGCGATCATCGTCGCGATCCTCGGCGTCGTGAACACCCTCGCCCTGTCGGTCGTCGAGCGGACCCGCGAGATCGGCCTGATGCGCGCCATCGGCCTCTCCCGCCGCCAGCTGCGCCGCATGATCCGCCTGGAGTCGGTGGTCATCGCCCTCTTCGGTGCCCTGCTGGGCCTCGGACTGGGCATGGGCTGGGGCACGACGGCCCAGAAGCTGCTGGCCCTGGAGGGCCTCGGCGTCCTGGACATCCCCTGGCCCACGATCGTCGCCGTCTTCCTCGGCTCCGCGGTGGTCGGCCTCCTGGCCGCCCTGATCCCGGCCTTCCGGGCAGGCCGGATGAACGTCCTCAACGCCATCGCCACGGACTGACCCCACCAGGGTCGCCAGGGCCCGGCCACGCCACGGGGGTGCGCGGCCGGGCCTGGCGCCGTAGTCAGCCCGTCCGGCGTTTGAGGGCAGCGCGCGAGCACCGGCCCACCCACCCCTGCCGCCCGCCCCCAGCCTGTCCGGCGTTTGAGGACAGCGCGCGAAGCGTGCTGCGGGGGCGCGGGGGCGCAGCCCCCGCAAGAAACGGGAAGGGGCGGGACAGGGGCAAGAATCCTTCCGAGGCCCGGCCGGGCCTCGGAAGCCCGGGGCGCTCACCCCGCCACCGGGGCGCGGGCCGCCCGCCACCCACCGGCCCGCGCTCGGCCGCACCCCGACGCCCCCACCCACCCCACCACCGCGTCGTACGCTGGAGACACACCCGGCTCGTCCCCCACGCGTCGGGCGATTCGTGTTGTCACCCTCCCGGGACGGAAGCCCCTCATGAGCCTGCACGGTCTGCTCGACGCCGTCGTCAACGATCCGGCGCTCGCCGAAGCGGTGAAGGCCGCGGGCGACGGCAACCGGCCGCACATCGACCTCGTCGGACCGCCCGCCGCCAGGCCGTTCACCATCGCCGCCCTGGCCCGCGCGGGCCGGCCCGTGCTGGCCGTCACCGCCACCGGGCGGGAGGCCGAGGACCTGGCCGCCGCCCTGCGCTCGCTGCTGCCGCCGGACGGCGTCGTCGAGTACCCGTCCTGGGAGACGCTGCCGCACGAGCGCCTTTCGCCGCGCTCCGACACCGTCGGCCGCCGGCTCGCCGTGCTCCGCCGGCTCGCCCACCCCAGCCCCGACGACCCGGCCGCCGGGCCCGTCAGCGTCGTCGTCGCGCCCATCCGGTCGGTGCTCCAGCCGCAGGTCAAGGGGCTCGGCGACCTGGAGCCCGTCAGCCTGCGCAGCGGGCGGAGCGCCGACCTCGGCGAGGTGACCGAGGCACTGGCCGCCGCCGCGTACGCCCGGGTCGAGCTGGTCGAGAAGCGCGGCGAGTTCGCCGTCCGCGGCGGCATCCTCGACGTCTTCCCGCCCACCGAGGAACACCCGCTGCGGGTGGAGTTCTGGGGCGACGACGTGGAGGAGATCCGCTACTTCAAGGTGGCCGACCAGCGGTCCCTGGAGGTGGCCGAGCACGGCCTCTGGGCGCCGCCCTGCCGCGAACTGCTGCTCACCGACGCCGTCCGGGAGCGGGCCGCCGCGCTCGCCGAGGACCACCCGGAGCTGGGCGAACTCCTCGGGAAGATCGCCGAGGGCATCGCCGTCGAGGGCATGGAGTCCCTCGCCCCGGTGCTGGTGGACGACATGGAGCTGCTGCTCGACGTCCTCCCGGCCGGCAGCATGGCGGTCGTCTGCGACCCGGAGCGGGTGCGGACCCGTGCCGCGGACCTCGTCGCCACCTCGCAGGAGTTCCTCCAGGCGTCCTGGGCCGCCACCGCGGGCGGCGGCGAGGCGCCCATCGACGTGGACGCCGCCTCGCTGTGGAGCATCGCCGACGTCCGCGACCACGCCCGCGAACTGGGCATGATGTGGTGGTCCGTCAGCCCCTTCGCCGCTGACGAGGACCTGGACAGCGACACCCTCACCTTGGGCATGAACGCCCCCGAGGCCTACCGCGGCGACACCGCCCGCGCCCTGGCCGACACCAAGGGCTGGCTGGCCGACGGCTGGCGGACGCTGTTCCTCACTGAGGGGCACGGCCCGGCCGCGCGGACGGTGGAGGTGCTGGGCAACGAGGGCATCCCGGCCCGGCTCGACGCCGCGCTCGACGACTTCTCCCCGGCCCTGGTGCATGTCTCCTGCGCGAGCCTGGACAGCGGTTTCGTCCACCCGGGACTGAAGATCGCCGTCCTCACCGAGACCGACCTCTCCGGCCAGAAGTCCGCGAGCAAGGACATGGGCCGGATGCCGGCCCGCCGCCGCAAGTCCATCGACCCGCTGACCCTCCAGGCGGGCGACTACATCGTCCACGAGCAGCACGGCGTCGGCCGCTACATCGAGATGGTGCAGCGCACCGTCCAGGGCGCCACCCGCGAGTACCTGCTCGTCGAGTACGCCCCCGCCAAGCGCGGCCAGCCCGGCGACCGCCTCTACATCCCCACCGACCAGCTGGAACAGGTCACCAAGTACGTGGGCGGCGAGGCGCCGACGCTGCACCGGCTCGGCGGCGCCGACTGGACCAAGACCAAGGCGCGCGCCAAGAAGGCCGTCAAGGAGATCGCGGCCGATCTGATCAAGCTCTACTCGGCGCGGATGGCCGCCCCCGGCCACTCCTTCGGCCCGGACACCCCCTGGCAGCGGGAGCTGGAGGACGCCTTCCCCTATGCCGAGACCCCGGACCAGCTCACCACCATCGCCGAGGTCAAGGAGGACATGGAGAAGTCCGTCCCCATGGACCGCCTGATCTGCGGCGACGTCGGCTACGGCAAGACGGAGATCGCGGTGCGGGCCGCCTTCAAGGCGGTACAGGACGGCAAGCAGGTGGCGGTGCTGGTGCCGACCACGCTGCTGGTGCAGCAGCACTTCGGCACCTTCTCGGAGCGGTACGCCCAGTTCCCCGTGGTGGTGAAGGCACTCTCCCGGTTCCAGACGGACACCGAGGCCAAGGCGGTGCTGGAGGGCCTGCGCGAGGGCTCGGTCGACGTCGTCATCGGCACCCACCGCCTCTTCTCGTCCGAGACCAAGTTCAAGGACCTGGGCCTGGTCATCGTCGACGAGGAGCAGCGCTTCGGCGTCGAGCACAAGGAACAGCTGAAGAAGCTGCGCGCCAACGTGGACGTCCTCACCATGTCCGCGACGCCGATCCCGCGCACGCTGGAGATGGCCGTCACCGGCATCCGCGAGATGTCCACGATCACCACTCCGCCGGAGGAGCGCCATCCGGTCCTCACCTTCGTCGGGCCCTACGACCCGAAGCAGATCGGCGCCGCCATCCGGCGCGAACTGCTCCGCGAGGGGCAGGTCTTCTACATCCACAACCGTGTCGAGTCCATCGACCGGGCCGCCGCCCGGCTGCGCGAGATCGTGCCCGAGGCGCGGATCGCCACCGCGCACGGGCAGATGTCGGAGTCCGCGCTGGAGCAGGTCGTGGTCGACTTCTGGGAGAAGAAGTTCGACGTGCTGGTCTCCACGACGATCGTGGAGTCCGGTATCGACATCTCCAACGCCAACACCCTCATCGTCGAGCGCGGCGACAACTTCGGTCTCTCCCAGCTCCACCAGCTCCGCGGCCGCGTCGGCCGCAGCCGCGAGCGCGGGTACGCCTACTTCCTGTACCCGCCGGAGAAGCCGCTCACCGAGACCGCCCACGAGCGGCTGGCCACCATCGCCCAGCACACCGAGATGGGCGCCGGCATGTACGTGGCGATGAAGGACCTGGAGATCCGCGGCGCCGGCAACCTGCTGGGCGGCGAGCAGTCCGGGCACATCGCCGGCGTCGGCTTCGACCTCTACATCCGCATGGTGGGCGAGGCGGTGGCGGACTACCGCGCCTCCTTGGAGGCCGGTGGCGCGGAGGAGCCGCCGCCGCTCGAGGTCAAGATCGAACTGCCGGTGGACGCGCACGTTCCGCACGACTACGCGCCGGGCGAGCGGCTGCGCCTCCAGGCGTACCGCGCCATCGCCTCCGCCAACAGCGAGGAGGACATCAAGGCCGTCCGCGAGGAGCTGACCGACCGCTACGGCAAGCTCCCCGAGCCGGTGGAGAACCTGCTGCTGGTCGCGGGCCTGCGCATGCTCGCCCGGGCCTGCGGGGTCACGGACATCACCCTGCAGGGATCCAATGTCCGTTTCGGCCCGGTCGAGTTGCGCGAGTCGCAGGAGCTGCGGCTCAAGCGGCTCTACCCGCGCACGGTCATGAAGCCCGCCAACCGGCAGATCCTCGTGCCCCGGCCCGCCACCCGCCCCATCGGCGGCAAGCCACTGGTCGGACGGGAACTGCTGGCCTGGACCGGGGAGTTCCTCACGACCATCCTCGGCTGACCGGCTCCTCGGGGGACGGGCGCCTCAGGTGAGGGGTGCGTCAGGCGGCGCGCTTGAGCACCACGGTCGTGCCCTCCACACCCAGCAGGTCGTACCGGGCCCCCGGATGCCTCCGGGCCGCGTCGGCGACGAGGTCCTTGACGGGCCTGCCGTCGTCGACGCGCTCGGTTATGTAGGAGGGCGTGATCCCCTGGGTGTCCCCGAACCAGAAGACGCGGCAGCGTCCGGTCAGCCGGCTTATGGCGGCGACGTCCGACGCCTCGACGGTGGCGCCGTCCGGTATGCGCGCCAGCAGCCGCTCGGTGGCCTTGACGCTCGCGGGTATCTCGTAGGTGGCGGGCTCGGTCAGGGTGTAGAGGGGGAGGGACGCGCTGAGTGCCAGGGCCGCGCCGGCCACGGCGGCGGGGAGCTGGCGGGCGTACCGGCGCAGCCAGGCCCGCGGGCTGCGGTGGGCGGTGGCGAGGGCGTCGGTCAGCGCGATGAGGACGATGGGCATCAGGACGGCGTTGTAGTGCCAGTCCGTTCCCCAGTAGTGGTCGTCGTGGGAGACGAACCGCCAGGCGAGCGTCGGCAGGGCGACGATCGCCACCGGTGACCGGAGGGCCAGCAGACCGGTGGTCGGCAGCAGTATCCACAGCAGGGTGCGGGCGGCGGTCAGCGGCGGGATGGTGGCGGTCGAACCGCCGTCGATCTTGTTCCAGTAGCCGTAGGAGCCGGTGTTGTTGAAGGACGGGATCGCGACGCCGAGGGCGAGGGCGCTGGCGGCGAGCCCGAAGACGACGAGGATGCCGCCGACCGTGGTGGCCGTGGTGTCGCGCGGGATCCCGTCCGGGCCGTGGCGTCGGTCCCGGCGCTCCAGCAGGAGGATCGCCGCGCCGATCGCGGCGACCGTGACACCCAGGTCCTCCTTCACCAGGACCAGGGGCAGCGCCCACCACAGTGCCGTGCGCCACCGCCGGCGGACCACGGCTTCCAGGGAGAAGGCCAGGAGCGGCATGGCGAAGGCGATCTCGTGGAAGTCGAAGTCGACCGCGCGCTGTATGCCCCAGGAGAAGCCGTAGGCGATGCCTATCGCCAGCCCGCGGGTGCGGCCCAGTTTTCCGGCGGCGAGCCGGACGACGGGGACGGCGGACAGCGCGAACAGGGCGGCCTGGACGACGAGCAGGGTGACGGGGCTGGGGAAGAGCCGGTAGAAGGGGGCGACCAGGGCGGTGATGGGGCTGAAGTGGTCGCCGAGGATGTTGGCGCCGGGGCCCTTGAGATCGGCGACGGGCGCCTGGAAGTGGGCGTAGGTCCGGATGGCCTGCTCGAAGATGCCGATGTCCCAGGACATGGTCAGCATCCGGCGGTGCCGGGTCACCGAGAGGGCGGTATAGAGGAGGAACAGCGCCCCGGCCACCCAGTAGGGGTCGAGCCGCGGTGCCCGCAGGGTGCTGGTCCACGCCCGTCCCTCGGCCGGGGCGATGGCCGTGTCCGTGTCCGGGCCCGGCGCCGAGACGGGGGCTGCGGCCGAGTCCATGGGGGTCCTCTCCTCCTGCTGGCTTTCCGGTTCGGCTGACGACTGTCGAAAAGATACGCGGAACCGCCGGACGCCGTGGCGGGCGCGGTCGTCGCCGGGTGCCGGATCAGCCGGTCTTCTTCCACTCGGCGCAGCCGGTGGTCTTGAAATAGGCGTCCTGCGGGGTGATCGTCACGATGCCGTTGCCGGTGACGTTCTCGTTGGCGGCGATCGAGTCCATGCCGTGCAGCGCGTCCTTGGCGCGCTCCCAGTAGCAGTTGCCGTCCGCCTTGTTGCCGGTGGACCGGTAGGTGCCGGGGGATATGTCGGCCCCCACCCGGTACATGCCGTCGCCGGACACCGACGTGGTGTTCGGGGCGCCGCCCGCCTTGGCGGGGACGAGCTCCCAGCCCTTGCAGCCCTGGGACTTGAAGATCTTGTCGTCCGCCTTGATCGTCACATAGCTGGTCCCGGTGACGTTGTCGTTGGCGATGATCGAGTCGGGGTCGCCCTTGGAGTCCTTGGCGCGCTCCCAGTAGCAGTTGCCCGAGGACTTGTTGCCGACGCTCCGGTAGGTGCCGGGCTTGACGTCCGAGCCGATCTGGAACGTCCCGCTGCCGGGGATGTCGGCCTTCTTCACCGCTTTTCCCTCTTTACCGCCCTTGCCCGCGGCGCCGCCGTCGCCGGCGGTCACGACCTTGTCCGAGGCGCTGTCGTCACCGCCGCCCGAGAGCGCGGCGCCTGTGCCCACGACGAGGACGAGGGCGCCGGCCGCGGTGAGCACCTTGTGCCGGGCGAACCAGTTGCGCCGCTTCTGCTGGGCGTGCTGATACATGGCGAACACCTTTCGGCGAGAGATCCGTGTTCCGATGAGGCAATCACAGCAGACGCTGTTAACCGAGTCAACGAGGTTCACGGGATCGAGTGACTTCACGCCTGTGAAGGGATCGGTCCACGGGTCGGGGGTATGCTCGGCACCACATCGAACGAGCGGCAGTCGGCGAGGAGGAGGGGAGTCAGGTGTCGGAGAGTGCGGTGGAGGTGACCGCGGCCGGAATCGCCCGGCTGGCCGGAGTGGGGCGCGCGGCGGTCAGCAACTGGCGCCGCCGGCACGCCGACTTCCCCCAGCCCATAGGAGGTACGGAGACCAGCCCGACCTTCTACCTCACCGACGTCGAGCGGTGGCTGAGGCACCAGGGCAAGATCGAGGAGGTGCCGCTGCGGGAGCGGGTCTGGCAGCAGCTCGTCGGGCATCCGGCCGGCGCCGTCACCGCCCTCCGCTACGCGGGCACCGTCCTGCTTCTGGTCAAGAACCGGCCCATGGACTGGCTGGAGCTGTCGGAGCTCTCCGACGCCGAGCTCGCCGAGGCCCTGCCCACCGCTCTGGAGGCCGTGCTGGCCGCCCGGCTCGGCGAGCACCACGCCATCGCGGTCCCCACCCCGGCCGAGCTCGCCTCCTCCTCCGGTCTGCTGCGCGGCACCGCCGACCTCGCCACGGTGCGTGGTGCCGGACCCGCCTACGAGTTCCTCCTCGGCCGGCACCTCGACGCCAACCCCCGGCAGTACTCCCTCACCCCGCCGGGCGTCGCCGAGCTCATGGCCGCCCTGGGCCACGGGCCCAAGACCGACCGGCGGGACCGCATGGTCCTCGACCCCGCCTGCGGCACCGGCGGGCTGCTCAGCGCGGCCGGCTCGGCCGGCCCGGCCGAGCGGCTCGCCGTCCTCGGCCAGGAAACCGACGCCGACCTGGCCGCGCTCACCGCCCTGCGCCTGGCCCTGCACTCCGACGCCCAGGTGCGCGTGTGCCCGGGCGACAGCCTGCGCGCGGACGCCTTCACGGACCTGGCCGTCGACGTCGTGCTGTGCCACCCGCCGTTCAACGAACGCAACTGGGGCCACGACGAGTTGGCCTACGATCCGCGCTGGGAGTACGGGTTCCCCGCCCGCACCGAGTCGGAGCTCGCCTGGGTCCAGCACGCCCTCGCCCGCCTCCGCGAGGGCGGCACCGCCGTGCTGCTGATGCCCCCGGCCGTCGCCTCCCGCCGGTCCGGCCGCCGCATCCGCGCCGATCTGCTCCGCCGCGGCGCGCTCCGGGCCGTGATCTCCCTGCCGGCCGGCGCCGCCCCGCCGTACGGCATCCCGCTGCACCTGTGGGTGCTGCGCCGCCCGGGCGCACAGCAGTCACCCACCCCGCAGGTGCTCCTCGTCGACACCGCCGACCTCGCCCCGGCCGGCCGCGACAAGCTTCCCTGGCAGGCCGTCAGCACCGCCGTGCTGGAAGCCTGGGAGGACTTCGACCGGTCCGGCACGGTGGAGGGGAAACCGGGCCAGCACCGCTCGCTGCCCGTGATCGACCTGCTCGACGACGACGTGGACCTGGCCCCGGCCCGCCACCTCCCGCCCCCCGCGTCGGCCGGTGGGGTCGCCGACCTCACGGCCGTCCAGGACCGGCTCACCGTAGCCCTGGGCCGGGCCGCCGAACTCGCCCCCGGCGTACCGGAGGAGGGCACGGGCGCCCGCTGGCCGACCACCACGGTGGGAGAGCTGGCGCGAGCCGGCGCCCTCGTCCTCCGGGCCGGCGGCCCCGGCACCGCCGGCGGGCCCGACGCACCCCCCGTCCTCACGGACTACGACGTCAAGGCGGGCGGCGCGCCCTCCGGCACACTGCCCGACGGGCCGGCCGAGGAACCGGTGCTGGCCGAGGTCGACGATGTGGTGGTGCCGGTGCTCGGTGACGTCACCGTGGCCCGTGTCATCGACGAGGCCACCGCCGGGGCGGCGCTCGGCCGGGGGCTGTTCCTGCTTCGGCCCGACCCGGCCGCGCTCGATCCCTGGTTCCTCGCCGGGTTCCTGCGCGGCACCGCCAACCAGCGCCAGGCGAGCAGTTACGCCTCCACGGCGACCCGGCTCGACGTGCGAAGGCTTCAGGTACCTCGGCTGCCCCTCGCGGAACAGCGCCGCTATGGCGCCCGGTTCCGCGCCCTGGCCGCCTTCGAGGAGGCGCTGCGGCTGACCGAACGACTGGGGGAGCAGCTCGTCCAGGGGCTGTACGACGGGCTGACGGACGGGACGGTGCGGCCGGACTGAGCCTGGCGGGGCGACCGGCGAACCGGGCGGGTGTGCCGGACGAACCGGGCGGGACTGCCGAACGGGCCGGTCCCGTACGGCCCGTGGGCCGGTTCGGTACGGCCCGTGGGGCGGTGCGGTGCGGTCGGGCGGACCGGGGCGCGTCGGGTCGCGGCCGACCGCGGGCCGCCCCTCGGCCGCCGGATCGGGGCAACCCTCGAGATCGTTCGGGGGTCGATGGATAGGCTCTGTCACATCCCGTACCCCAGGAGCAGTGATGAATGGCCCCGGCCCGGCACAGCGGCAGCCCCACCGTCCCGGTGGAGCGATGGTCGTCACCATCCGCGTGGTCATCGTCGCCATCACCGTCTGCACGGTGTTCCTGCTGAGTTGGATACCGATGCTGCGGGTGGCCATCGTCCGGCGCAGGGCCCTGGACTGGGCGCTTTTCTGGGTGGTGTTGGTGGCCTCCGTGGTCTGGTTGTTCATGATGAGGGATGAGCTCGCCAAGACGGCCTGGTACACCATGGGCATCACCGGCGCGATCGGCACCGGCTTGGCCACGACCGCTTACTACCTCTGGTCCGACATCCGTCACCACCGGGCCGCCGCGACCCGCTGGGCCGCGTCGCGGGAGAGTGGCGCGCCCGCCGCCTTCCCGACGGCCGTCCACGGCCCCTACGCTCCGGTCCGCCCCGGTGGTCAGCCCCTGGCCGGCCACCCGCCGCAGCCCTCCTGCAACGGGTACGGGCCGACTCCGCCCGTGGGCGGGCAGCCGCAGCCTTATGGGTATCTGACGGGTGGTCACGCCGATGCCGGGCACCCCTCGGTGCCGCCTCAGGCCGTTCCGTCGGGCGGCGCCATGCTGCCCGGGCATCCCATGGGTGCCGCCCCCGGGCCGGTCCGGTCCGCCGGAGGACCCGGGCTCGGCGGCCTCCCCGGCCCCGCCGGCCTCACCGGTCCGATGAATCCCGCCGGTCCGATGAACCCCGCCGACCCGATGGCTCCCGGAGCCCCGGCGCCCGGGGGCGGCGAGGAGCGGCCGTACCGGCCGCGGCACGCACGCCCGGCACCCGCGCAGGAGCCCACGGCCTCCCACCCGAACGGCGGGACACCGCACCTGACGCCCCAGCAGCCTCATTCCCCGTACGCCGGCCAGGTGCCGGCGTACGGCTATCCGCAGCCGGACCCGCACACGCAGACCACCGTGCCGTCGCACCCACGCCACCCCGGCGACCAAGGCCACCGGTCCACCCCGTACGGACCACCCGCGGGTCCCCAGGCATCGCACCCGCACCCGCAGCATCCGCACGCGCCGCACCCGCACACGCCCTCACCGCAGCCGTCCCCACAGGCGTCCGCTCCGGCGGACGGGGCGCGTCGGCCGCAGCGGATCGATCAGGTGCGGGCCGAGCTGGACGAACTGAGTGACCTCCTCCGCAGGGGTCCGGGCCACCAAGGGGAGCGGGAACAGTGAACGGGCGCGTCATCGCCGACCGGTACGAGCTGGCGACGGTCATCGGCCAGGGCGGCATGGGCCAGGTCTGGACCGGTTACGACCGGCGGCTCGACCGCCGCGTGGCGGTGAAGCTGCTGCGCCCCGACCGGATGGCCGGCACGGACGGCGGGGACGAGCTCCGCCGCCGCTTCGTCCGAGAGTGCCGGGTCACCGCCCAGGTGGACCACCACGGCCTGGTCACCGTGCACGACGCGGGAAGCGACGGGGAGGACCTCTACCTCGTCATGCAGTTCGTCGAGGGCGCCGACCTCGCCGACCACCTCGCCGAGCACGAGCCCTACCCCTGGCCGTGGGCCGTCTCGGTGGCCGCGCAGCTCTGCTCGGTGCTCGCGGCGGTGCACGCCGTCCCGATCATCCACCGCGACCTCAAGCCGCGGAACGTGATGATCCGCCCGGATGGTTCGGTGCTCGTCCTGGACCTCGGCGTCGCCTCCGTCATGGACGCCGACACCACCCGCCTCACCCGTACCGGTTCGCCCATCGGCAGTCCCGCGTACATGGCGCCCGAGCAGGCGATGGGTGGTGCCGTCGGCCCGTACACCGACCTCTACGCGCTCGGCGTGCTGCTGCACGAACTGCTCAGCGGGGAAGTGCCGTTCGCCGGTTCGACGGCGCTCGGGGTGCTGCACCGCCACCTCTACGAACCGCCCGTCCCCGTCCGCCGGCTCCGCCCCGAGGCGCCCCCGGCGCTGGAGGAGCTGGTACTGCGGCTGCTGGCCAAGGATCCGCAGGACCGCCCCGCCGACGCCCAGGAGGTCTACCGGGCCCTCGTGCCCCTGCTCCCCGCCCCCGATCGGACCGCGGACGGCTCCCCCGCCGGAGCCGCGGGCCACCCGGGCGTCGCCGCGGGCGGAGCCATGCCCCTGGTCACGGGCCCGATGAATCCCACCCGCCCCTTCCTGCTCCCGCACGCCCCCTGGCCCGACCGGTCCACGACCGTGTCCGCGCCCGCCGGGTCGGCGGCCCTCGCCGGTTCCTCCGCCTTCGCCGGCATCCCCTCCACCGCCGACACCCCCGCCCCCGGCCCCGGCGGCGCCCATGTATCCGGTGGCGCCCACGTCTCCGGGGCCCCGGCGTTCCCGGTCGCCGCCGGTACCAGCGTTTCCGCAGGTCGCCCGCCCACCGGCGGGGCCGACGTCGCCGGGGCCGTGGAGGAGGTCAAGCGGCTGCTCGACCAGGGAGGCATCACCCAGGCCGTCGACATCCTCGGGGCGATCCTCCCGGCCGCCGCGGCCGAGCACGGCGAGCACTCCGGCGTCGTCCGGAGCCTGCGCAAGCAGTACGCCGCGACGCTGATGGACGACGGCCAGTACCGCCGCGCCCTCCCCGAGCTGCACCGGCTGATGGACGACTACGCCGCGGAGACCGGCCCGCGGGCCGCCCGCCAAGTGCTGCGCTTCCGGTACGACGCCGCCCAGTGCCTGGAGCAACTGGGCGAGGCGGCGGGGGCGCTCGACGAGTACCGCGCGCTGCTGCCGCACTTCCAGCATGATCCGGACGACCTGGCGACCGCGTTCGAGATACGCCGGCGCACGGGCCACCTCCTGCTGTCGCTCGGCGACCGCCACGCCGCGCACGAGACGTTGATGGCCCTGCTCTTCGACGCCGAGCGGGTGCACGGGCCGCACCACCCGCTCCCCGCGGAGATCCGCCACACCCTCCGCTGGCTCGGAGAGGTCCGGGCGTGAAACGGGCTGCCGCTGGGGAGAGCTGAGGCCCCTTCAGTCACTTTCGCCCCACCAGCCCCGCGCATCCCGGACGCCGGCGAATCGTTGGTCGAATCAGTGGCCTCCGCCACACGGACTCCCTACCATCGATCAACGCCAGGTCGATCGCCGTACCGCCGCACGAGCACTGCCGGGAGGCTCCATGATCCGCCGAAGGACCGCGCTCTCCGCCGCCGCCGGGCTGTTGGCCGCGACACCCCTGCTCACCGCCTGCGGGTCCACCCCGCACCCCGGCGCCGCGGCCGTCGTGGGCGACGACCGGATCACTGTGGCGCAGCTCCAGAGCCAGGTGAAGGACGTGCGCGACGCACAGGACTCGTCCCCGCAGGGCGAGCAGCTCACGGCGAACAGCGCACGGCTCAGCCAGGACACCCTCATCCGCCTCGTCCAGTACCGGATCATCGAGAAGGCCGGGCACGACAACGGGGTGGACGTCACCCGCCGCGAGCTCCAGGACGAGCGGTCGCAGGTCGAGCGGGCCAACGGCGGCGCCGAGGCGGTGCGCGCCCGCTTCCTGGCCCTGGGTATCGCCCCCTCGCAGATCGACCAGGCCCTCGCCATGGACCTCGTCCGCACCAAACTGGACGGCAAGCTCGGCGCCGCGCGCACCAACGACGTGCTGATGAAGACCTCCGAGGCACTGCGCGTCGACATCAACCCCCGGTACGGGGCCTGGGACGCCAAACGCGGCACCGCCCGCCCGCTGCAGGAGCCCTGGCTGCGGCCCGTCGCCCCGCCCGCCGCGGAGAGCCCGGTGTAGGAGCCGTGGGGCGAGCCCGCTACGGAGAAGCCGGCGTAGCGAGCCCTATGCGGGCGGCGGGCCCCTCGGAGTCCGTCCCGCCCGCCGTCCCCTACGCTCGACAGGGTGAACGACTCTGCGTCCCCGGCGGCCGGCCGGATCGTCCTGCTCACCACCAGCCACCGCGTCGCGCCCGGACTGCTGTCCTGGCCGGCGTGGCAGACGCTGCACGCCGCCGACCGGGTGCTGTGCGCCGACCCGGCCCACCCGCTGCTGCCCTACCTCGGTGAGGCCGGGATCACCACCGAGGCCCCGGCGGAGTCCTTCGACGCCAGGGCGCTCGTCGACGACTGTCTGGCCGGCGGCCGGACCGTCGTGGTGATCACCTCGGCGGCGGGGGAGTCGGCCCTGACCGACGGTCTGGCCCGGCTCGCCGGTTCCGGCCGGCAGCGGATGCCGGCGCTGGAGCTGCTGCCCGGTTCGTACGACCTGCCGGGCGCCCGCCTCCTCGACCTGGTGCAGGTCATGGACCGGATTCGGGTGGCCTGCCCGTGGAGCGGCATCCGCACCCACGAGGACCTGGGCAAGTACGGCCTGGAGGAGATGTACGAACTCGTCGAGGCCATCGAGACGGGCGACCGCGAGGCGCTCCGCGAGGAGCTCGGCGACGTGCTGCTCCAGGTGGTCTTCCACGCGCGCATCGCCCAGGACGACCCCGACGAGCCGTTCGCGATCGACGACGTGGCGGGGACCATCGTCGAGAAGCTGGTCCACCGGCACCCCCATGTCTTCGGGGACGCGGAGGCGGAGACTCCGGAGGACGTCAGGGCGCACTGGACGCGGACCAAGGCCGCCGAGAAGCGCCGCGACTCCCTGACCGAGGGCGTGCCGCTGGGGCAGCCGGCCCTCGCGTTGGCCGCCAAGCTGGCCTCCCGGGTCCGGTCCGAGGGACTGGAGGTTCCCCTTCCGGCGGGTGAGGGCGTCGGGTACGCGCTGCTGGCCATGGCGGTACGGGCCGAGGCGGAGGGCGTCGAGCCGGAGACCGCGCTGCGGGCCGCCGCCCGTACGTACCGGGACGCGATCCGGCAGGCGGAGGCAGAGGCGGACGGCGCGGGTGAAGGGGGCGCGTCGTAGGTCCGCGTCATCCGCTCGTACGCGGCGGCGAGGTGCACACCCGTTCGGCTCAGTGACGGTCTTGACCGGGCGCCCTCCGGGTAACCGGACTGCATGCGTACCGATGAGATGGTTCTCGCCCTGCCCGCCTGGGTCGGCGGCGCCGCCCCCTTCGCCGTCGGGCTCTGCGTCGGCGCCCTGCTGCTCCTCGCCTTCGTGTACGGGCGGCGGTGGCGCGACAAGGAACCGCCGCCCCCGAGCCAGCCGCAGCGGCGGCAGGGCGCGTGGCAGACGCGCGAGGAGTACGACCGGGGGCCGTCCTCGCCGGACCACGGGCCGGGTCACGAGGACAACGAAGACGCCGTCGGCTACGTGACCGAGCACCGGGAGGCGGACCCGCTGCGCACCGAGGGGCCGGGGGAGCGCGTCCTCCCGCACGAGCTCCGGAACCCCGGGAGCCACGAGGAGGAGCTCACCGAGGAACGGCGGAAGTGGAACCCCGGGAGCAGCGGCGCCTTCGGCAGCGGCGGGGGCGGTCACCACTAGAGGTGGGCGGGCGGGGCCGAGCCCCCGCCTCGCGCCCCCTAGTAGCGTCGGAGCGTGCACGACAAAGCCGACGACCACGCCCACGCCCACCACGACCCCGCCGCCGAGGGCCCCACGCCTCCCCTCTTCACCTGGGAGTTCGCGAGCGACCCCTACCCGGCGTACGCCTGGCTCCGCGAGCACGCCCCCGTGCACCGGACCGCGCTGCCGAGCGGGGTGGAGGCATGGCTGGTGACCCGGTACGCCGACGCGCGGCAGGCGCTGGCGGACCAGCGGTTGTCGAAGAACCCCGTGCACCACTCCGAGGCCGCGCACGGCAAGGGCAAGGTGGGCATTCCGGGCGAGCGGAGCGCCAACCTCATGACGCATCTGCTCAACATCGATCCCCCGGACCACACCCGCCTCCGCCGTCTGGTCTCCAAGGCGTTCACGCCCCGGCGCGTCGCGGAGTTCGCGCCCCGCGTGCAGGAGCTCACGGACCGGCTCATCGACGGGTTCGCGGCGCGCGGGGAGGCGGACCTCATCCACGAGTTCGCGTTCCCGCTCCCCATCTACGCCATCTGCGACATGCTCGGCGTCCCGCCGGAGGACCAGGACGACTTCCGGGACTGGGCCGGGATGATGATCCGGCACGGCGGCGGACCGCGCGGCGGAGTGGCCCGCTCGGTGAAGCGGATGCGGACGTACCTCGCCGAGCTGATCCACCGCAAGCGCGAGGACCTGGGCGACGACCTGATCTCCGGGCTGATCAGGGCGAGCGACCACGGTGAGCACCTCACCGAGAACGAGGCCGCCGCCATGGCCTTCATCCTGCTCTTCGCCGGCTTCGAGACCACTGTCAACCTCATCGGCAACGGCACGTACGCGCTGCTGCGCAACCCCGGGGAGCGCGAGCGCCTGCAACGCGCGCTGGCCGCGGGGGACGAGAGCCTGCTGGAGACCGGGGTGGAGGAGCTGCTGCGGTACGACGGCCCGGTGGAGCTGGCCACCTGGCGGTTCGCCACCCGGGACCTGACGATCGGCGGTCAGCGGATCGCGGAGGGCGACCCCGTGCTCGTCGTCCTGGCGGCGGCCGACCGCGACCCGGAACGGTTCGCCGAGCCCGACACCCTCGACCTCGCCCGCAGTGACAATCAGCACCTCGGATACGGGCACGGCATCCACTACTGCCTCGGGGCGCCGCTGGCGCGGCTGGAAGGCCGGACGGCGCTCGCGACGCTGCTGCGGCGCCTCCCTGACCTGCGGCTTTCCGCTGATCCGGACGATCTGCGGTGGCGCGGCGGGCTCATCATGCGGGGCCTGCGGACGCTGCCCGTGGCCTTCTCACCGGAGCCCGGGCAGACGGGCACATGACTATACGTCAACTCCGCTTGACCGTCTCCTGGCGTCGATCACGGTGGGTTGTGGCTCCTGAGGGCCGTGGCTATCTTCTGCCGTCATATTCAGCAGCCACACGATCGGCAGCGGTCAGCAGCCGGTCGGCAGCAATATGAGAGGTGATCGCATGCTCTCCGGGAAAGGCCGACATCGTCGTCCCCGTCAACTGCCCGCCGCGGTCGTCGCCGCGGGCGTGGCGGGTGCCGGGATCGCCATGCCCCTGCTCGGCGCCACCACCGCCGACGCCGCGGACGCCCCCACCTGGGACCGCGTCGCCCAGTGCGAGAGCGGCGGCCTGTGGAGCGCGGACACGGGCAACGGGTTCTACGGCGGACTGCAGCTCACCACCGACATGTGGAACCAGTACGGCGGGACGGAGTTCGCGCCGCGCCCCGACCAGGCCAGCCGCGCCCAGCAGATCGCCGTCGCCCAGCGGATCCTCGACGCCCGCGGCCCGTACGCCTGGCCCGCCTGCGCGGTGAAGTCCGACCTGGCCAAGGACGGCCGGGCACCCGAGGTCAACCCGGGGATGCCGCACGACGCCGTCGAGGGGTCCTCGCACACGCCGGCTTCCGGAAAGTCCGGAACATCCGGGACGTCCGGGAGTTCCGGGAAGACCGACTCCGGCCGGTCGCGGGACGCGTCGTCCGACAAGGCCGACGAGAAGACCGACGGCAAGGCCGGCGAGAAGGCGTCCGGAAGCACCTCGGGGACGGCCACCGGCCAGGACGCCGGGAAGGGCTCCGGCAAGGACGCCGGCAAGGACGCCTCCTCCGGCCGGTCGGCGACCGGCAGCACCGGCGACTCCGGTACCACCGACGCCTCAGGGAGGCCGGGGCAGCCCGAGAAGCCGTCCGGCGGGAACCGCGACACGTCCACCGATTCGTCCGCCGGTGGCAAGCACCGCAAGCCGGACGGTTACACCACGGGCTCCTCGACCGACGGGGAGAAGGCCGGGCGGGACGGCGGAGCGGACTCCGGAACGTCCGCCTCCGGTACCACCGATGAGCGCACGCGCGCCGGCGCGGACGGCGCCGGGACCGGCAAGCACCGCGCGGAGCCGTCCGGTTCCGGCGACGAGCGCGCGTCGCGCGGCGCCGAGCGCGGGCGCGCGGACGCAACCGCCGTGCACGACTACACCGTGCGCCCCGGTGACAACCTGTCAGAGATCGCGGAGCAGCACCGCGTCGAGGGCGGCTGGCACCGCGTGTACCAGGACAACAAAAAGGTCGTCGGGGGCGATCCGGACCTCATTCACCCCGGTCAGCAGCTCGAACTGAAGAAGTAGCGGGGGAGTTCGCGTCGAATGTCCGTTCCGGATGAAAGTGAGACATGGGTCTCGTTGACATCCGCGCGGAGACGGCTCGTCAGAAACCCAAGAAACCATCCCCACCTGCGGAAACAGTGAGTTCCCCGGGGTGGGGGGCACAGACGGTGGCTGAAAAGGAGGGTTTGAACCCATCGGCCGTCTGTGCTTACCGTCGTCATCGCTCGCCATCGCGAGCACCACGGTCGTCACGCCGAATCCTGCCGGCGACCGGGGGAGTCGTCGCGCAAGCGCCGTAGGCAGGAGCGGGGGAACCACGGTAGGTCGCCGGAACGGTTCATCGGTCAACGACCGACGTACCGGGACGGCTTGGGGTGAAGCCTGGTGAGCGCGAGCCACCGGGCCGGGCAACTCACGCCCGAACCCGACAGCTCACCTCGTAGGCGCCGGTGAGGAAACCGAGTCATGTCCAAGGGCAAGCACCGTCGTCCGAACAAGGCCGTCCGCATCGCCACGCTCGCGGGTGTCACCGGCGCCGCAGTCGCCGCCCCGCTGATGATGGCCACGTCCGCCCACGCCGCCTCCGTGGACACCTGGGAGCGCGTCGCCCAGTGCGAGTCCAGCGGCAACTGGCACATCAACACCGGCAACGGCTACTACGGCGGCCTGCAGTTCTCGCAGTCGTCCTGGGCCGCCGCGGGCGGTACCGCCTACGCCCCGCGCGCCGACCTGGCCTCCAAGGGCCAGCAGATCGCCGTCGCCGAGAAGCTGCTCGCCATGCAGGGCCCCGGTGCCTGGGGCTGCGCCGGTGCCGGCGGCCTGACGGCCGGTGGCGCCAAGGCCGACGTCGACACCTCCGGCTCCGGCAAGGTCGTCTCCAAGTCGGCCTCGGGCCAGCGTGCGACCGGCCAGAGCCACGCCGACCGCAGCGAGCGCAAGGCCGCTCCGAAGCACGCCGCTCCCCAGCGGGAGGCCGAGGAGGCCCCGGCCGCGCCGGCCGCCAAGCCGGCCGCCCCGAAGCACGCCGCGCCGAAGACCGTCAAGATCGGCGACGGCGAGTACGAGGTCAAGGAAGGCGACACCCTCGCCAAGATCGCCGAGGCCAAGAAGGTCAAGGGCGGCTGGGAGAAGCTCTACGACCGCAACAAGGACATCGTGGAGAGCGCCGACCTCATCTTCCCCGGCCAGAAGCTGCACCTCAGCTGAGGCTGACGGGACGCACGGGGGCGCGGCCGTACGGCCGGGCCCCTGCGGCAGGACGGCGGCGCGTTCCGCCGTCCGTACCGCCGCGACCCCACCGCAGTACCCGAACCACCGGCCCGGGGCACCCTTCCCGGTCCGCGGCGGAACCGCCCCGCTCCTATGCGCTCGATCCCCCCCCGAGCGCATCGGAGCGGGGCTTCGCCGTGTCCGGGCGGGGACGTTTTCGGGCGCGGACGATTCTCGGGGGCGTACGCCCGGCGGACATGCCCGCGCCGTCCGAGTTCCCCCACCGGTTCCCCGTTGAGCGAACAGCTCGCCCATTCGCCCTTGATCTCGGCGTTTGTGCCATTTTTCCGGCGGGGTGGCGCTCCGGGGGCAGGTGGACCCTCCGGCGCCCGTTAGGCTCGTGCTGCAGAACGCTGGAGTACCCAGACACACACGAAGGAGACCCTCGTGCCGTCCATCGACGTCGTCGTAGCTCGCGAGATCCTCGACTCGCGAGGCAACCCCACGGTCGAGGTCGAGGTCGGCCTCGACGACGGCTCCACCGGCCGCGCCGCCGTGCCGTCCGGCGCCTCGACCGGTGCCTTCGAGGCCATCGAGCTCCGCGACGGGGACAAGAACCGCTACCTGGGCAAGGGCGTCGAGAAGGCCGTGCTGGCCGTCATCGAGCAGATCGGCCCGGAGCTCGTCGGCTACGACGCCACCGAGCAGCGCCTGATCGACCAGGCCATGTTCGACCTGGACGCCACCGACAACAAGGGCTCCCTGGGCGCCAACGCCATCCTGGGCGTCTCCCTGGCCGTCGCGCACGCCGCCTCCGAGGCGTCGGACCTCCCCCTCTTCCGCTACCTCGGCGGCCCGAACGCGCACCTGCTGCCGGTTCCGATGATGAACATCCTGAACGGCGGCTCGCACGCCGACTCCAACGTGGACATCCAGGAGTTCATGATCGCGCCGATCGGCGCCGAGTCCTTCTCCGAGGCGCTGCGCTGGGGCACCGAGGTCTACCACACCCTCAAGGCCGTGCTCAAGGCCAAGGGCCTCTCCACCGGCCTGGGCGACGAGGGCGGCTTCGCCCCGAACCTCGGCTCCAACCGCGAGGCCCTGGACCTCATCCTCGAGGCCGTCAAGCAGGCCGGCTACACCCCCGGCCAGGACATCGCGCTCGCGCTCGACGTCGCCGCGTCCGAGTTCTACAAGGACGGCGTCTACACCTTCGAGGGCAAGAGCCGCACCGCCGCCGAGATGACCGACTACTACGCCGAGCTCGTCGAGGCGTACCCGCTGGTCTCCATCGAGGACCCGCTGTTCGAGGACGACTGGGACGGCTGGAAGACCATCACCGAGCGCCTCGGCGACGCGGTGCAGCTCGTCGGTGACGACCTGTTCGTCACCAACCCCGAGCGCCTCGCCCGCGGCATCGAGGAGGGCGCCGCCAACGCCCTGCTGGTCAAGGTCAACCAGATCGGTTCGCTGACCGAGACCCTGGACGCCGTCGAGCTGGCCCAGCGCAACGGCTTCAAGTGCATGATGTCCCACCGCTCCGGCGAGACCGAGGACGTCACCATCGCCGACCTGGCCGTCGCCACCAACTGCGGCCAGATCAAGACCGGTGCCCCGGCCCGCTCCGAGCGCGTCGCCAAGTACAACCAGCTGCTGCGCATCGAGGAGATCCTCGACGACGCCGCGGTGTACGCCGGCCGCAGCGCGTTCCCGCGCTTCCGCCAGGGCTGAACCCGCGCCCGGTAGTGCGCGTGCGAGGCTGACAAAGCCTCACGCCTCACCCCGTCCCCGGCCACGGTCCCGTACCGTGGCCGGGGACGGTTTTGGCATGCGTTCCGGCTTCGGTGAAGCCGGCAGCGGGGAGGCGATGTGGCGGCGGAACGGTTCTCCACCGCGACCAGGCTCAAGGCGATCGGTTCGGTCCTGGTCCAGGGGCCGGACGCCCGGGCCCGGCGCACCCGTCCGCCGCGGCGCAGCCGGCTCACCGGCCGCGCGGCGCTGCTGGCACTGGTCGTCTGCTCGCTGATCGTCGCCCTGGCCTACCCCATGCGCCAGTGGGTCACCCAGCGTTCGGACATCGACGACCAGCGGCACCGCTCCGAGCAGGCCAAGGAGCAGGTGAAGCGGTTGCGCGAGGAGAAGGCGCGGCTGGAGGACCCGGCGTACGTGGAGCGGCTGGCGCGCGAGCACCTGCACTACGTCCGGCCCGGCGAGACCGGCTACACGGTGGTGGACGGCAGCGGCAACGCGCGCCACCGCCACGACCAGGGCGCCGCCGACCGGCCGTGGTACGTCAACCTCTGGGACGGCGTGGACACCTCGGACGCCCATCGCTGACCCGCCGCACCCTTCCCACCCCCCGCCCTTTCGAAACTCCGACCCGAGCGAGCACATGGAAACCCCTCCTCCCCAGACCGAGCCCACCCAGCCCACCGACGCGGACATCGCCGCGTTCAAGGAGCAGCTCGGCCGCCCCCCGCGCGGCCTGCGGGCGATCGCCCACCGCTGCCCCTGCGGCAACCCGGACGTCGTCGAGACCGCGCCGCGCCTGGAGGACGGCACGCCGTTCCCGACGCTGTACTACCTGACGTGCCCGCGCGCGGCCTCCGCCATCGGCACGCTGGAGGCCGAGGGCGTGATGAAGGAGATGAGCGCTCGGCTGCAGAGCGACCCGGAGCTGGCCGCCGCGTACCGCGCCGCGCACGAGGACTACATCCGCCGGCGGGACGCGATCGAGGTGCTGGAGGGCTTCCCCAGCGCGGGCGGTATGCCGGACCGGGTGAAGTGCCTGCACGTGCTGGTGGGGCACTCGCTGGCGGCCGGTCCCGGCGTCAACCCGCTGGGTGACGAGACGATCGCGATGCTGCCGGAGTGGTGGCGCAAGGGGCCGTGCGTGACGCCGTGCGGCGCGCCGGCGTCGTCCGACGGCTCCGACACCGCCGAATAGGGAGGACGCATGACCCGCGTTGCCGCGATCGACTGCGGTACGAACTCGATCCGTCTGCTCGTCGCCGACCTCGACCCCGCGACGGGCGGGTTCAAGGAGCTCGACCGGCGGATGACGATCGTCCGGCTCGGCCAGGGCGTGGACCGCACCGGGCGGTTCGCGCCGGAGGCGCTTGAACGGACGTTCGCCGCGTGCCGGGAATACGCCGGGGTGATCCGGGCGCACGGCGCGGAGCGCGTGCGGTTCGTCGCCACCTCCGCGTCCCGTGACGTGCGGAACCGCGCGGAGTTCGTGGCGGGGATCGTGGACATCCTGGGCGTCGAGCCCGAGGTGATCACGGGTGACCTGGAGGCGGAGTTCTCCTTCACCGGCGCCACCAAGGAACTCACCGGCCGCACCGACCTCGCCCGTCCCTTCCTGGTGGTCGACATCGGCGGCGGCTCCACGGAGTTCGTCGTCGGCGACGACCGGGTACGGGCGGCGCGCAGCGTGGACGTCGGCTGCGTGCGGATGACGGAACGTCATCTGGTCGCGGACGGCGTGGTCGTGGACCCGCCGTCGCCGGAGCGGATCGCCGCCATACGGGCCGACGTCGAGGCCGCCCTCGACCTCGCCGAGCAGACGGTTCCGCTGCGCGAGGCCCGTACGCTCGTCGGCCTGGCCGGCTCGGTCACCACGGTGGCGGCCATCGCCCTCGGCCTCCCCGAGTACGACTCGACGGCCATCCACCACGCGCGGATCCCGTTGACCCGCGTCCGCGAGGTCACGTCCCGCCTCCTCTCCTCCACCCACGAGCAGCGGGCGGCGATCCCGGTGCTGCACCCGGGGCGGGTGGACGTGATCGCGGCGGGGGCCCTGGTGCTCCTGTGTTTGATGGAGCGGGTTGGGGCGGAGGATGTCGTGGTGAGCGAGCACGACATTCTGGACGGGATCGCCTGGAAGACGGCAGAAGAGGCGTGAGGTAAGGGGGGCTACAGGTTCCGGTAGACGTCCCGCCGGTCGCCTACCTTGACGACGAGGATCACGAGTTCGCCGTTGTCGACGCGGTAGGCGACCCGGTAGCCGCCGACCCGGAGCCGGTACAGCCCCGACGGGCCGCTGAGCTTCTTGACGTCGGCGTCCTCGCGGTACGGGTCGTCGCCGAGCGCGGTCAACGCGGCCAGGATGCGCATGGCGTCGGGCCGGCTGACGGCCCGGAGCTGCCGCTGTGCCGCGGCGGTGAAGCGGAACGCGTGCTTCGCGCGGCGTCATCACCCTGGCCCTGCTCGGCGAACAGGTCCGCCAGCAACTCGGCCATCGTCACGGTGGGCCCGCCCTCGGCCAGCACTGCCTCCGCCTCCCGCGCCAGCATGACGTCCACCGCCGCCTCCAGCGCTTCGAAGCCCGCGATCGGCACCACGGCCGCCACGGGCGCGCCGTTGCGTGTGATGACCGTGGGGACGCCTTCCTCGGCCCGGTCGATGTGGTCCGCGAGGCGGGCGCGGGCTTCCCGTACGGTCACGGTGTTCTCACCCATGAGGCCAGGTGTACCCGTCTTCATGGACGCGGCGCGTCGAGTCACGCGTACTCGTCCGGCTCCCCTCCGTGCTGTTCCTGCGGCCATGCCACCCGGCAGTCCAGGCAGGTGAACCGCCACTGGTCCTGCATGAGTTGCGGGTGCAGGGCCTTGTTCAGGATCACGTGGATGCCCCGGCACTTGACGCACTGGACCGGCGGCCTCTGCGGAACGTACGGACGGTACGCGTCGGCGCTCACGGCAGGTAGTCAACCACCGGCGGGGTCCGCCTTCCCGGGTTTCGGGAACATGCCCCGCTCGGCAGAGAGCGGGGTGGACTGTCGCCTGCTGACGTCCGGGAGCAAGGGGCAGGAGGGATCTCGCCGGAGGAGGGCTGCGGCGGCTTTGGCGATGAGCCGGTGCTCGTGGGCGCTGACGCGTTCGGTGATGCCGGGGTAGTCCACGAAGGCCAGTGCCGCGACGGCCGTGCCGGTGGTGCCGCCCGGGAGTTCGATGCGCGCGATGTCGTCGGGGGCCAGGCTTTCGCACGCGAAGAGGTAGGCCGTGGAATCGGCGTCGGGGCCCGGTTCCATGCCGAGGAGGAAGCGTGGTTCGACGCGGAGCCGGAGGTCTCGACGTACGTGGTAGGCCATGGCGTTCCGGGCCGATTCCTCCGGCAGCGCCGGCCCGCCGGGGAGCCGCCAACTGCCGTCCGCCTCCTTCAGCATGAGAAGGCGTCCGTCGGCGTCGGTGATATGGGCGAGGCCCAGGACGTGGGATGCAGACGGCATGGCTCTCTTCCTGTGGGGGATCGGCGGGTGGTGCCCGTGCGATGGGCTTCACCCTGCCGGTCGGCCGCTGCGCTGATCCACCGCCAGGCCGTATACGGCCGTCGTATATTTCGGCCATGGAGCCGGAGCCGGACGTCTGGGCGCATCCGCGGTTACGGGCCGCCGCCGCGGTCGAGGACTGGGCGGCGCTGCTGAAGGGCTGGCGGGTGCTGACGCGGGCCAGTCAGAGCGAACTCGGGGCCAGGGTGGGGCTTTCGCAGCCTGATGTCTCCGCGATCGAGAACCGGCGGCGTGCGGTGACCTCGGCCGAGGTGCGGCGGCGGATCGTCCAGGGGCTGGGCGTCCCGCCCGAGTTGCTCGGTGGGGGTGTGCGGGCCGAGGTGCCGTTGCCGTCGCTCGTGCTGCCCGAGGTGGTCGCGGAGCCCGCGGCGGAGCGGCTGCGACGGGTCGGGGACGGGCGGATGCGCCTGGACGCGGCCTGCCTTGAGGCTATGGAAGGACTGCTCGCCTCCCACCGCCGGGCCGAGGACACGCTCGGTTCCCGGGTCGTGGCCGGGGTCGTGGCCGCGCAGTTCGAGCGGGTGGCCGGGCTCTACGACCAGGCGCGGGGGCCGCTCGCCGACCGGCTGGTGAAGTTGCTGGCGGAGTACGCCCAGTTCCTCGCGTGGATGGCGCAGGACCAGGACGACACCCCGGTGGCTCTGGGGTGGTTCGACCGGTCGTACGACTGGGCGCTGGAGGCCGGTCACGGTGACCTGGCGGCCACCACCATGAGCATGAAGGCCCACCTCGCCTGGTCCAAGGGGCGGGGGCGGGCGTGCGTCAGGCTCGCGGAAGCGGCGGCGGGTACGGCCGGGGCGAGCCGGGCGACGCGGGCCATGGCGCTGCAGATGGCCGGACGAGGGTGCGCGCTCGACGGTGACGCCGAAGGCGCGTACCGCAATCTGGACGCAGCGCACCGGGTCATCCGGGAGGCACGCGACGCCCCGCCCTGGCTGTACTTCTACGGCGAGTCCTGGTTCTCGGCGCAGCGGGGCATGGCGGACCTGCACCTGAAATCCTGGGCGAGCGCCATCGACCACTTGGTGGCGGGGCTCGCCGGTTTCGCCCCGGCCTTCCGGCGCGACCGGGCCTGGTACGGGGCGTGCCTCGCCCACGCCTACGCCGGTGCGGGCGAAGCCGACGCGGCGCTGGAGGCGGCGACGGCCGTCGTCCGGGACGCCGCGGAGGTCGGGCGTCCGCACGCGTGGGGGGAGTTGCACGCGGTGGCGGCGCTGCTGCTGCGGCGCGGGGCTCCCGAGGGGCGGGTGCTGGTGGATGTTCTGGCGGGGCTGGACTGAAGGGCCGCAGGCGTGTCCGGGGGCTGTTACGGGTGTGGTTGGGTGGGCTGAAGTGAGCTGTAAGGGCGGGGCGTCGCTCGGCCGGGGAAAAAGTTCGTGAAATCCTTCACATGAAAATGAGGGACTGGAACGCTGGTCCAGTGCCGATCGGGCCCCATCCGGGGCCGAACGGGCCCGGATGAGCGGGAACGGGCCTTCTCCGTCCGGCGGGAAGGAACGTTCAGGCAGGGCGGCGGAACCGAGTGGTCCAGTTGCGTCCGGGGGCGCAAGGCCAGCTCAGCGGGGGTGGTCAACGCGTTTTGGGGTCCGGTGGTTCCCCGGAAGGGGTATGGCGTCGGTCACGTGGGCCGCGCAGTGTAGCAGATAGCACCCCGCGTCTTGTGAAGGGGCGCACGAGCACCCCTTCGGGGTGTGCTGGATACTCGAATCATGAGCACCACGGAGCGTCCACGGATCCTCGTAGTAGGCGGTGGGTACGTCGGCCTGTATGCGGCGCGCCGCATCCTGAAGAAGATGCGGTACGGCGAGGCGACCGTCACGGTCGTCGACCCGCGCTCGTACATGACGTACCAGCCCTTCCTCCCCGAAGCAGCGGCCGGCAGCATCTCGCCGCGTCACGTCGTGGTGCCGCTGCGACGTGTGCTCCCCAAGGCGGAGGTCCTCACCGGCCGCGTCACCACCATCGACCAGGACCGCAAGGTCGCCACGATCGCCCCGCTGGTGGGCGAGGCGTACGAGCTGCCCTTCGACTACCTGGTCATCGCGATGGGCGCGGTCTCCCGTACCTTCCCGATCCCCGGCCTCGCCGAGAACGGCATCGGCATGAAGGGCATCGAGGAGTCCATCGGCCTGCGCAACCACGTCCTGGAGCAGCTGGACAAGGCCGACTCGACCACCGACGAGGAGATCCGCCGCAAGGCGCTCACCTTCGTCTTCGTCGGCGGCGGCTTCGCCGGCGCCGAGACGATCGGCGAGGTCGAGGACATGGCCCGCGACGCGGCCAAGCACTACCGGAACGTGAAGCGCGAGGACATGCGCTTCATCCTGGTCGACGCCGCCGACAAGATCCTCCCCGAGGTCGGCCCCAAGCTCGGCCAGTACGGCAAGGAGCACCTGGAGAGCCGCGGGGTGGAGATCCACCTCTCGACGTCCATGGACTCCTGCGTCGACGGCCACGTGGTGCTCAAGAACGGCCTCGAGGTCGACGCCAACACCATCGTGTGGACCGCGGGCGTCAAGCCCAACCCGGCGCTGGCCCGCTTCGGCCTGCCGCTGGGCCCGCGCGGCCACGTGGACACCCAGGCGACCCTCCAGGTCACCGGCACCGACTACATCTGGGCCGCGGGCGACAACGCCCAGGTCCCGGACCTCGTCGGCCGCAAGGCGGGCAACGAGAACGCCTGGTGCCCGCCGAACGCCCAGCACGCGCTGCGCCAGGCCAAGGTCCTCGGCGACAACGTGGTCTCCGGCATGCGGGGCTTCCCGCAGAAGGAGTACAGCCACGCCAACAAGGGTGCGGTCGCCGGTCTCGGCCTGCACAAGGGCGTCGCGATGATCGTCATGGGCAAGATGAAGATCAAGCTCAAGGGCCGTCTCGCCTGGTACATGCACCGCGGCTACCACGGTCTGGCCATGCCGACCTGGAACCGGAAGATCCGCATCTTCGCCGACTGGACGCTGGGCATGTTCCTCAAGCGCGAGGTCGTCTCGCTCGGCGCCATGGAGAACCCCCGCGAGGAGTTCTACGAGGCCGCCAAGCCCGCTCCGCAGCCGGCCGACGCGGTTCCGAACCAGAAGGCCAAGGCCGGCTGAGTCCGCCGCCGCGCGGCGCACGCACGGCATCCGCTCAAGGGCGTCCACCAAATCCGTGGGGTGGGCGCCCTTCGGCGTGCCCCCGCGCGCCCGCCACTCCTGAGCCGACCCGCGCCCCCGCCGCGCCCCCGTGAGCGCCCGGTGCTCGGCCGACATGGCGATTTTCCTTCCCCGGCGGGAAGATGACGCACTCCCGAAGGGAAGGACTACAGCACGGCTCGCCGGTGTTTAGGTGTCAGATGAATCAATCTCCTGACACCGCATCATGGAGGTGTGCGACATGGCCCAGGCCGCCCGACGGCTCGCCGACCTCGCGGAACGGGTACTGGGGGCGCCGCTCCCCATCCGCCTCCGCGCCTGGGACCGCAGCGAGGCGGGTCCGCCCGGTGGGCCGGTGCTCGTGGTCCGCAACCGCCGCGCCCTCCGCCGCCTGCTCTGGAAGCCGGGCGAGCTCGGTCTGGCCCGCGCCTGGGTGGCCGGGGACCTCGACGTCGAGGGAGATCTCTACGCGGCCCTCGACCTGCTCGCCGAGTCGATCTGGGAGCGCGGTGAGGAGCCCGTCCGCCGCTCCGGCCTCCGGGCGGCCCTGGACGCCCTCCGGGACCCCGGCACCCGGGCCGCGGGCCGTGAGCTGCTGAGGCTCGCCGGGCCCTGGACACCGCCCGCGCCGCCCCCGGAGGAGGCCCGCGGGACGTCCGGGCGACTGCACAGCCTCCGCCGCGACAAGCAGGCCATCAGCCACCACTACGACGTCGGCAACGCCTTCTACGAGCTCGTCCTCGGCCCCTCGATGGTCTACTCCTGCGCCTACTGGGAGCCCGAGGGCACCCTGGAGGACGCCCAGCGCGCCAAGCTCGACCTCGTCTGCCGCAAGCTCGGCCTGGCCCCCGGCACGCGGCTGCTGGACGTCGGCTGCGGCTGGGGCTCGATGGTGCTGCACGCCGCCCGCGAGTACGGGGTGAGCGCGGTCGGCATCACCCTCTCCGAGGAGCAGGCCGGCTACGCCCGCAAGCGGATCGCCGAGGCCGGGCTGACGGACCGGGTGGAGATCCGCGTCCAGGACTACCGCGAGATCTCCGACGGGCCCTTCGACGCGATCTCCTCCATCGGCATGGCCGAGCACGTCGGCCGCGACCGCTACGCCGAGTACGCCGCCGACCTCTACGCCCTCCTCCGCCCCGGCGGCCGGCTGCTCAACCACCAGATCGCCCGGCGCCCGCTGCGGGACGAGGAGGCGTACCGGGTCGACGAGTTCATCGACCGCTACGTCTTCCCGGACGGCGAGCTCGCGCCCGTCGGACGGACGGTCGCGCAGCTGGAGGAGGCCGGGTTCGAGGTCCGGGACGTGGAGGCGCTGCGCGAGCACTACGCGCTGACGCTTCGGCGCTGGGTGGCCAACCTGGAGGAGCACTGGACCGAGGCCGTGCGGCTGACCTCGCCGGGCCGCGCCCGGGTGTGGCGGCTCTACATGGCCGCCTCGGCGCTGTCGTTCGAGCACAACCGCATCGGCGTCAACCAGGTGCTGGCCGTACGGACCCCCGGATCCGGTGATCCGGGACTGCCGCTGCGCACCCGGGAGTGGCGGGCCTGAAACGGCCGGAGGGCCCGGCTCCGATCGTGGAGCCGGGCCCTCGCGGGATCGGGGCCGTCAGTCGGCCTTGATGGCGGAGAGCATGTTCAGCCGTGCCGCCCGGCGGGCCGGCCAGAGCGCCGCCAGCACGCCGACCACCGCGGCCAGCAGCAGGAACAGGGCTATCCGGCCCCAGGGCAGGGTCAGCTCGTAGGTCGCCATGCTGGTGGCGATCTGCTCGCCGGCGGCCCAGCCGAAGAAGACGCCGAGGACGATGCCCAGCACCCCGCCGAAGAGCGAGATGACCAGCGACTCCAGGCGGACCATCCGCTTGATGCCGGTGCGGTCCAGGCCGATGGCCCGCAGCATGCCGATCTCCTGCTGGCGCTCGAAGACGGACATGGCCAGGGTGTTGACGACGCCCAGCACCGCGACGATCACCGCCATGGCGAGCAGGCCGTAGAGGACGTTGAGCATCATGCCGATCATCGACGCGACCTCGCGCGAGATGTCGTCCTTGTCCTGGACCTGGATCGCCGGGTTGTCGCCGAGGGCCTTGCGCAGCGACTTCTTGGTCGCGGCGCTCGCTCCCGTGTCGGTCTTGACCAGGACCTGGCGGTCGACGAGGTCGGACATGTGCGGGGTCAGGGTCCGGTTGTCGACCATGATCCCCTTGAGCATGTCGTTGCCCTTGTAGATCCCGCCGACCGTCAGCCGGCCCTTCTTGCCGTCCTCGTAGGTGACCTCGAAGGACGAGCCGGCCTTCCAGTGGTGGCTCTTGGCCGTGCTGTCGTCCACGACCACCCGCTGCCGCTGGGACAGCGCCGCGTACGAGCCGGTCGTGAAGTCGACCTGGGTGAGCCTGCCGATGCTCGCGGCGTCCACGCCGGTCAGGTACTCGCCGTCGCCGTCGATGCGGGAGGGCGACTGGCGCAGGGCGCTGACGGCGGTGACGCCGGGCTGCTTGGCGAGCTTCTCGGCGATGTCGGGGGAGAGGTCGTTCATGTTGGCCATGACGACCACGTAGTCGGCCTTCAGCGAGTCGGCCGCCATCTTGTCGATGGCCTTCTGCACGCTGTTCCCGATGACCGTGAGGCCGGTGATCAGGGTGAGGCCGATCATCAGCGCGGAGGCGGTCGCGGCGGTGCGGCGCGGGTTGCGGACCGCGTTCTGGCCGGCGAGCTTGCCGGGCATCCCGAAGCGGCGCAGCACCGGACCGGCGGCGGCGATCAGCGGCCGGGAGAGCAGCGGCGTCAGCACGAACACGCCGATGAGCAGCAGGCCCGCGCCGATCCCCAGGCTGGACTTGTCCTTCGCCACGACGGCGACCGCGGCGCCCGCGGCGGTGAGGAGCGCGCCGATGGTGTTGCGGACCACCAGGGACTTGGTGGTGGCCACGGCGTGGACGCTGTTCATGGCGGCCACCGGGGGGATCTTGGCGGCGCGCCGGCCCGGGAGCCAGGCGGCGAGCATGGTGACCAGGACGCCGACGGCCAGCGAGGAGATGATCGCCGACGGCGGGATGACGAGCGGGCCGTCCGGCATGGCGTCGGAGGGCATCAGGGCCTTCATGCCGGCGCCGATGCCGATGCCGGCGAGCAGACCGGCGACGGCCGCGACCGCGCCGACGACGAACGCCTCGACGAGCACCGAGCGGGTCACCTGGCGGCGGCTGGCGCCGACCGCGCGGAGCAGGGCCAGTTCCTTGGTGCGCTGGGCGACCAGCATGGTGAAGGTGTTGGCGATGATGAAGATGCCGACGAACAGGGCTATTCCGGCGAAGGCCAGCAGACCGGTCTTCACCCCGTCCATGCCCTGGGCGATCATCTCGGCCTCGTCGTCGGCGAGCTTCTTGCCGGTAGTGGCCTTGGCGTCACGCGGCAGGATCTTGTCGAGCTCGGCCTTCAGCTTGTCCTGGGACGTGCCGGGGGCGGCCTTGACGTCGATCTCGTTGAACCGGCCGGGCTTGGTGAAGAGCTTCTGGGCGGTGGCGGTGTCGAAGAGGGTGAGCGTGCCACCTGCCGTCACCTGGCCCTTGTCGGTGGTGAAGATGCCGGTGATCTTCTGGGGGAGGACCGGGCCCCGGACGGACATCCGGACGGTGTCGCCGACCTTGAAGCCCGCGCGCTCGGCGGTCTTGGCGTCCACGGCGATCTCGCCGGCGCGCTGCGGCGCCCGGCCGGACTTCAGCGGATAGCGGGCGTCCTTGCCGTCCTTGCCCGGGAAGTAGTTGGAGCCGGCCCGGGTGAAGCCCGAGCCGACCAGCTCGCCGTCCTTGTCGGCGAGGTAGGCCTGACCGTCGACGCTGCCGGTGGCCGAGGCGGCGCCGGGGACCTTGGCCGCCTTGTCCAGCAGGCGCTGGGTCAGCAGCGGGGCGTCGCCGGGCTTGCCCTGGTCGTCGTCGTCCTTGTGCGGCTGGACGGCGACGTCGACGTCGGCGAAGCCCTTCTGGCTGCTGCTCTGGAGGGCGCTGGAGAAGGTCTCGGTGAAGACGAGGGTGCCGGAGACGAAGGCCACGCCGAGCATCACGGCGAGGACGGTCATCAGCAATCGGGCTTTGTGCGCGAGGACGTTGCGCAGTGCGGTACGAAACACAGGTGGTCCTGGGGGTCGGGTGGTCTGGTCGGCTGACGTCCGGTTTCGGCTGCCGGGCGGCCTGTCGGTCTCCGGCGGCCGGACGGTCAGCTGGTCCGGCCCTTGGCGTCGAACGCCTTCATGCGGTCCAGGACGGCGTCGGCGGTCGGCTCGTACATCTCGTCGACGATGCGGCCGTCGGCGAGGAAGACGACGCGGTTGGCGTAGGAGGCGGCGACCGGGTCGTGGGTGACCATGACGACGGTCTGGCCCAGTTCGCGCACCGAGTTGCGCAGGAAGCCCAGGACCTCGGCGCCGGAGCGGGAGTCGAGGTTGCCGGTGGGCTCGTCGGCGAACATGATCTCGGGGCGGCCGGCGAGGGCGCGGGCGACGGCGACGCGCTGCTGCTGGCCGCCGGAGAGCTGGTTCGGGCGGTGCTTGAGCCGGCCGGAGAGACCGACGGTGTCCACGACGGTGTCGAGCCACTTCTTGTCGGGCTTGCGGCCGGCGATGTCCATCGGCAGCGTGATGTTCTCCAGGGCGTTGAGCGTGGGCAGCAGGTTGAACGCCTGGAAGATGAAGCCGATCTTGTCCCGGCGGAGCTGAGTCAGCTTCTTGTCGTTGAGCGCGGTCAGCTCGGTGTCCCCGATCCGGGCGGAGCCGCCGGAGACCGTGTCCAGCCCGGCCATGCAGTGCATCAGCGTCGACTTGCCCGACCCCGACGGTCCCATGATCGCGGTGAACTCCGCCCTGCGGAAGTCCACGGACACGGCGTCCAGGGCGACCACCTGGGTCTCGCCCTGGCCGTAGACCTTGGTGAGATCCGTGGCACGGGCCGCCACCTCGGCGGTGCGGACGGCGGTCGGGGCGCCGTAGGGGCTGGTGGTCACGGGGGACACTCCTGTCGGGACGCGGAACGGGACGTGATTCCATGGTCCTGTCCGCCTGCCCGGCCCGGATCAGACCAGGCTCCCGTTCGCGGGACCGTCTCCAGAGGTACGGGCGGGGGGCCGGGTCATCCTCCGGTATGAGGGCGCCGACGCCGGGTCCGCCGGTGTCCGGGCGATGCCTCGGGGGTGCCCTGGGGGTGCCTCCGCCGGCGCCGGAGCGGCCGGACGGTGAGGGAACGGCTACGGAGGGGTGAGCGGGGAGTCGAGATTGCGACAATTCCGGGAGAGTGCCCGGGTGGGGTGGTGAACGGGATGGATCGGCCGCTGGCATGTGCCTATGGCGTCATTGCTGCACTGACAGCTCCTCAGTTGCCCATAAAATAAGACAACCTCTGGTCAGTGTTCCGCTGTTTGGGGGGCGCCACCCGGATAGGCTCATCCTGTTCTCCTCGAGGGAACCCGCGCGCGCGTCCGTGCACGCGTGGCCCGAGGGCCCGCCCGGATGGTGGAATGCAGACACGGCGAGCTTAAACCTCGCTGGCCCTTCGGGCCGTGCCGGTTCGAGTCCGGCTCCGGGCACATCCGCACGTTCACCGTTCGCCTGTGGGCGGGCGCGTGTGCCCGGCGACGGGCGGACCCCGGTCATACGGTCGGCGTCCGCCCGTGCGACCGGGGTCGTCGGCCGTGGGGCCCGTGTGTTCCGGGTGCCTCAGGCGTCCGGGGCCGGGCCGCCCGCCAGCTCGAAGAGGGTCCTGAGGGCGGCGAACGCCTCCGCCCGGTCCACCAGGCCGTCGAGGCCGTGCAGGGTGTTCACCCCCACGCCGCTGCCGAAGACCAGCGAGGCCAGGCTCTTGGCGTCCGGCAGCCCCGGGGTGCCGGCGGTGATCCGCTCCAGGTAGCCGACCCAGACGCGGCGGGTCCCCTCGTACCCCCGTACATAGGCGTCGCGCAGCGGGCCCGGCCCGCCCATGACCTCCGGCAGGACCGTCGCGAACACCCGGCCGCAGGGCGCGTCCACCACCGCGAGGTGGGCGTCGAGCAGGGCGTCGAAGGTGAGCGGCCCGGACTCCGGGAGCACCCGGCGGTACTCCTCCTCGGCGCGCTGGAACGCCTGCCCGATCACCGCGACGATCAGGCCCTCCTTGGAGCCGAAGTGCCAGGCGACCGAGCCGCGGCTGATGCCCGCGCGGTCGGCGACGGCCTGTACGGAGGCGGCCCGCGGGCCGCCCTCGGCGACCAGTTCGGTGGCGGCCTCCAGCAGCCGCCGGCGGCTCTCCCGGGCGGATTCCTCACGACGGCCGGCAGTCATGCGGTGATTGTTCCACGGGGGTGGGGGCGGCCGAAGAGGTATGTATCCCTCCGCTTTCCGTCCCGTGTCCGGAAAACCAATCCCCGCACACCACTTGACGGTCTGTGCCGGGCGTTCAACGATTGGACCACCGTCCAGTATTCGCGGGTGAGCGGAGCCGGGGACCTTGAATGCCCTGGTGTACGGCGGCTCGCACCGCAGAAGTGGCGGGACACGTTCCGAGCCGCACGTCGTCGCACGCCCCTCGTACCGCTCCTCGCCGGCTGTACGCCGGTCGATTCACGCCACCCCGGGCCTCCCCGTGTGCCCATCCGTCCGCCCGGGACCACCGACCGCACGATCGGAGCCGTCATGCGCCTGATCACGTTCGTAGGCAAACACCCCGCCGGCGGGCCCCCGCCGGACCGGCCGCGCGCCGGCGTCCTGTTGGACGGCGGCGCCCCGGACGGCGCCGTCCTCGACCTCACCGCCGCCGCGCCCGACGACCCGCGCCTCGGCTCGCTCCAGGCCCTGATCGAGTCCGGCGAGGCCGGTCTGGACCGGGTGCGGGAGCTGTGCGAACGGCGGCCCGGCGAGGCCGTACGCCCCCTCGCCGACCTCCGGCTGCTGGCGCCGCTGCCCCGGCCGGTGCGGCTGCGCGACTGCGGGCTGTTCATCGCCCACCTGGAGAGCGGGCTGCGGGAGCTGGCCCGGCGGCAGGCCGCGGCGGCGGAGGACCCGGCCGCGGAGTTCGAGCGGCTGATGGCCAGTGGGAAGTTCGACCTGAGCCCGCTGTTCCGGGAGCGGGTCATGTACTACACGGCGGACCACCTGGCGGTGAGCGGGCCGGAGGACGAGATCACCGCGCCCACCGGATCGCGCGAGCTCGACTTCGAACTGGAGTTCGCGGCCGTGGTGGGCCGGACCGGCCGGGACGTGAAGCCCGCCGACGCCCCCGCTCACGTCTTCGGCTACACCGTCTTCAACGACTGGAGCGCCCGCGACCTCCAGGCCGTCCTCATGCGCGCCGGGGTCGGTCCGTGCGAGGGCAAGGACTTCGCCGGCTCCAACACCCTCGGCCCCTGCGTCGTGACCCGCGACGAGCTCCCCGACCCGTACTCCCTGACCATGACCGCCCGGGTCAACGGCGAGGAGTGGTCGCGCGGCACCACCGACGGGATGGAGCACAGCTTCGAGGACGCCGTGGTGCACCTCAGCCGGGACCGCGCGGTGCACGCCGGAGAGGTCATCGGCTCCGGAACCGTGCCCTCCGGCACCGGGTTCGACCTCGGGCGGCACCTGAAGGACGGCGACGTGGTCGAGTTGGAGGTCGAGGGCATCGGCGTGCTCCGCAACACCGTCCGGGTGCCCGCCGCGCGGAACGGGGAGCCGGGCCGGTCATGAGTGACGCGTACGTGCTCGGCGTCGGCCGCACGGCGTACGGCCGGTTCCCCGGCCTGACCGTCGGCGCGCTCGCGGGCGAGGCGCTCGCCCTGTGCCTGGCTGACGCCGGGGTGGAAGCCGCCGCCGTGGACGCGGTGTTCTTCGCCAACGCCACCCAGGGCGCCCTGGAGGGGCAGCACCTGGTGCGCGGCCAGGTGGCGCTGCGCGCCGCGGGAGTCAAGGGCATCGAGGGCGTCCCGGTGTTCAACGTCGAGAACGCCTGCGCCTCCGGGACCGCCGCCGTCCACCTGGCGGCCACCGCGGTCCGGGCCGGGGAGGCCGACGTCGCCCTCGCCGTCGGCGCCGAGAAGATGTACGGCGCCGACGAACCGCGGCTGGCCGCCGCCTTCCACGGCGGGCTCGACGTCGCCCGCTGGGAGGAGGGGCTCAAGGCCCTGCGGGAGGCGGCGGGAGCGGAGGCGGCCCCGCCGGGCCGGCGCTCGGTGTTCATGGACGTCTACGCCGCGCTCGCCGCCGACTACCGCCGCCGCCACCCCGGCCTCACCCCCCGGCGGCTCGCCGCCGTCACCGCCAAGAACCGGCGGCACGGCGCGCTCAACCCGCGCGCCGCCCGCCGCGAGGCGCTCACCGTCGACGAGGTGCTGGCGGCGCGGACCATCGTGCCGCCGCTGACCCAGCCGATGTGCGCGCCCATCGGGGACGGCGCCGCGGCGGCCCTGGTCTGCTCGCCCGCCGCGGCCCGCCGGCTCGGCGCCGGCCGGGCGGTACGGATCCGGGCGAGCGTCGTCGCCTCCGGCACCGGCCGGACGCTCGACGAGGAGGCCCGCCGGATCACCCGCCTCGCCTCGGCCGCCGCCTACGAACGGGCCGGCCTCGGCCCGTCGGACGTCTCGCTGGCGGAGGTCCACGACGCCACCGCGATCGGCGAGGTGCTCCAGGTGGAGGCGCTGGGCCTGGTCCCGGACGGGGAGGGCGCGCACGCCGCCGAACGCGGCGAGACCGCCCTCGGCGGCCGGCTGCCCGTCAACACCTCCGGCGGCCTGGAGAGCAACGGCCATCCCGTCGGCGCCACCGGCGTCGGTCAGATCCACGAACTCGTCACCCAGCTCCGCGGCGAGGCCGGCGACCGCCAGGTCCCCGGCGCCCGCGTCGGCCTCGCCGAGAACGGCGGCGGCTTCCTGGGCTTCGAGGAGGCCGCGGCGGCGGTGGTCGTCCTGGAGGCACCGGGGAGGCGGCCGTGAGCGCGGGGGAGGGTGCGGGCGCGAGGCCGGCGGGCACCGGAGGGGCGCCCGGCCTCGGGCCGATGACGGTCACCGGACCGGCGACCGCCGCCCGGACGGCCGCGGAAGGCGGGACGGCGATGGGGCGGGCGCCGGCGGCGGGCCTCGGGGCCGTGCCGCGTGCCGGGACGTACGCGGCGGCCGGCCGGACAAACGTCGCGTACCTGCTGCACCGGGCCGCCGCCGAGGCGCCGGACGCGCCCGCCGTGTGCGAAGGGGCGGACGTGCTCCGGGACTACCGGGGGCTCGCCGAGCGGGCCGCCGCGATCGGCGGGGCGCTGCTGCGCGCGTACGGGCTGCGGCCCGGCGACCGGGTGGCGCTGGCCATGCGGAACACCCCGTTCTACCCGGAGGTGCTGTTCGGCGTCTGGTGGGCCGGGCTGGTGGCGGTGCCGATGAACGCCCGGCTGCACCCACGGGAGTTCGCGCAGCTGGTGGAGGACTGCGGCGCGCGGGTCTGCGTCGCCACCGGCGAACTGACCGGTCCGCTGGGCGGGCAGGGGCTCGGTCCGGCCGTTCTGGTGGACGTCGACGAGCTCTGCGGGACCGCCGGGCGGCCGGGGCCGCCCGCCGGCGTGGCGGACGACGCGCCGGCGTGGCTCTTCTATACCAGCGGCACCACCGGCCGGCCCAAGGGCGCCACCCTCACCCACCGCAACCTGCGCGCCGCCACCGACAGCGCGCTCGCCGACATCGGGGACGGCGTCGAGGCGTCGATGCTGCACATCGCCCCCATGTCGCACGCCGGCGGCCTCTTCGGCCTCGCCCACGTGGCGCGCGCCCGGGCCCAGGTCTTCCCGCGCGGCGGCGCGGTCACGGCGGACACCCTGGAAGAGGCGCTGCGCGCGTTCGGCCCGGTGGCGTTCTTCGCGGTGCCGACGATCCTGCGCCGCCTGCTCGACCCCGCCCTGCTGCCCGACGGGCTCGTCCCGCGCGTGCACCGCATCCTGTACGGCGGCGCACCGATGTACCGGGAGGACCTGGAGCGCGTCGTCGCCCGCTTCGGCGCCGGGCGGCTCTGGCAGGGCTACGGGCAGGGCGAGTCGCCCGGCACCATCACCCACCTGCGTCCCGAGGACCACGCCGGGGACGACCCCGAGGCGCTGGGCCGCCGGCTGGCCGGCGTCGGCCGGGCGCGGACCGGTGTCGAGGTGCGGGTGGCGGATCCGGACGGACGGGAGGTGCCCACCGGGACGACCGGCGAGGTGCTGGTCCGCGGGGCCACCGTGATGTCCGGCTACTGGAACGCGCCGGAGGCCACCGCCCGTACCCTGCGCGGCGGTTGGCTGCACACCGGCGACCTGGGCCGGCTGGACGCCGACGGCTTCCTCACCCTCGTCGACCGGGCCAAGGACCTGGTCATCTCCGGGGGGTCCAACATCTACCCCCGGGAAGTGGAGGAGGTCCTGCTGCGCCATCCCGCGGTGGCCGAGGCCGCGGTGGTCGGCGCGCCGGACCCCGAGTGGGGGGAGCTGCCCGTCGCCTTCGTGGTGCGGGCCGACGGCGGCGGGACCGCGGGACTCGAAGCCGCCCTGGAGGCGCACTGCCTCGGCCGCATGGCCCGCTACAAGCGGCCCCGCCGCTTCCTGTTCGTGGCCGCGCTGCCCAAGAACAGCTACGGAAAGGTGCTCAAGACCGAACTGCGGGGGCTGATCGGCCGGCCCCCGGAAGCCGACAACCCGAGAGCTGGTACCGCGATATGAGCCGCATCGTCGACCTCACCTCCCCCATCGACCCCCGTGACCTCGACCTCGTCCCGGAGAGCATGCCGGACCTGGCGCTGGTCGTCGCCCCGCGCATGGACTACCACACGCACGACGAGTGGGGACGGGACTTCATGGTCGCCTCCTTCGGGTGTGACCCGGACGACCTGCCCGGGCGCGAGGGCCCGGCCGGGGAGGTCATGCACGAGATCAGCACCCACTGCGGGACGCACGTGGACGCCCCGCTGCACAGCGGACGGCTGTGCGAGGGCCGGCCGGCCCGGACGCTGAGCGACATCTCCCTGGAGGAGTTGTACCGGCCGGGCATGGTCCTCGACGTACGGCCTTGGGCGAAACCAGGGGAGGCCATTCCGGTCGAGGCGCTGAAGCAGGCGATCGCGGCCACCGGGCGGGACGTCGAGCCGGGCGACGCGGTGCTCGTCCGGACCGGGCAGGAGCGGTACCGGCTGGGCGACCCCGAGTACTTCGCCTATCCGGGCATGTCGGGGGCGGGGACGCGGTACCTCACCGGGCTGGGGGCCACCGTCCTGGGGACGGACGCCATCGGGTGGGACCGGCCGATTCCGGCGATGCGGCGGGCTTTCGAGGAGACGGGGGACGCGCGGCACATCTGGGACGGGCACTACGCGATCCAGGAGAAGGAGGCTTTCATCGTCCAGCAGTTGGTGAACCTCGGCGCGCTGCCGTCGAGTGGGTTCATGGTCGGGTTCTTCCCGTTGAAGCTGACGGGGACGAGTGCGGCGCCGGCTCGGGTGGTGGCGTTCGTGGAGGGGTGAGCCCGGTCCCTCCCCCAGAGGGGGCACCCCCAGTCCCCAAACGCCGGACGGGCTGAAGTGTGCGCCCGGGCGGGATATCCAGCCCGTCCGGCGTTTGAGGACGAGCGGCGGAGCCGCGAAAAGGGGGTCTGGGGCGCAGCCCCAGGAATCGGCGAAGGGGTGGGACCGGGGCTCAGGAAGCCTGTACCCGCACCGCTGTCGCCCGCCGCGAGCCCACGGCGAAGAGTACGAGCCCCCCGACCAGCCAGCACGACAGCACGAGCAGGGCCCGCCCGCACCCCGCCCCGTCGAAGAACGCGGTCGACCGCAGCAGCGTGCCGCCGGCGCCGGGCGGCAGGAACTGCCCGAACGTCCCCCAGCCGGAGGGCAGCCACTCCGGCCCGGAGGCCAGCCCGGACAGCGGGTTGCCGAGGAAGATCATCATGGCCGCGCCGAGGCCGAGGCCGGGCCCGCCGAGCAGCGAGTGGAGGCCCATGATGGTGACGGAGGTGGCCGCGGTGTTGAAGGTGACGGCCAGGGCGATCAGCACGTAGTCGCCGTCCGTGACCCCGAACCCGTACTGGAGCACGGCGCTGAGGGCGAAGCCGGCGAGGACCGAGAAGCCGAGGGAGGCCGCGGCCCGCTGGGCCGGGCGGCGGAGCAGCATCACGATGGCGACGGTCGCCAGGTAGCCGCCGAGCACCAACGGCAGGGCGCCGGCGGCGAGTCCGGCCGCGTTGGGGTCGTCCTTCGTCGGCGGGTGCAGGTCGTGCACGGCCACGGAGGGCCGGGGCGCGGCCGGGTCGAGGGACGGCGCGAGGGCGCGCAGGGTGGCGGCGACGGACGGGCCCGCCGTGGTGGCGACCAGGACCTCGGGCTTGTCGCCGGGCGCCGTGCCGAGGACCACCGCGCCGTACGCCTTCCGGTCGTCGACGCGGTGCCGGGCGGCGGCCGCGTCCGGCACCTTCGTGACGCGGAACGCGCCGGGCCGGGCCTCCGCCAGCCGGTCGGCGACCCGGTCGGCCGCCGGGCCGGGTCCGGCGACCGCGATCGGCACCTTGTGCGGGCCGGAGTTGATCGCCGGCAGGGCGAAGGCCGTCAGCATGGCGGCGAGCAGGGCGGTGAGGCCGACGATCAGGACCGGGACCTTCCGCCATCCCGCCGCCGCCTCGGCGGTGGCGGCGGCCGGATCGGGGGCGGCGCCCGGGGGCTCGTCGGCGCGGGTGCCGGCGGTACCGGTCGTGTCGGTGGGCGTACGGGACATGGGAGTTCCCCTCGGGGCGGGTGACGTGCTCCTGGCGCCGTGCTGGGTGCTGTGTGTGCTGCGTGTGCCGTGGGTGCTGTGTGCCGTGGGCGTGCTGTGTGTACTGCGTGTGCCGCATGTGCCATGGAGGCCGAGCGCCGTGGTGCTGCTCGCGGGCGTGCCGTGCGTCCGTCCGCCCCGCACCGCCCGCCCCGTGCGACCGGCCTGATCGACCGGCCCGATCGACCGGCCCGATCGGTACGCCCCCAGCGCGCTCCGGACGCCCCGCGCCCCTCATCGAGGCCGCGCGCCCGGGAGTGTCGGGGCATGGCGGGGGCGTACCGGCGGGGTGGCCGGTCAGGGATCGACGCGCACGCGCCGCAGTTCCCGGCGCACCGCCTCGGCGACGGGCGTGCGGGATCCGGTGCGCACCCAGTGCTCGAAGGTGAGCCGGGTCGTGGTGAGCGCGACCGTGGCGGCGAGCAGCGGGTAGAGGTCGCGCTCGGGGTCGGTGCCGGTCCTGCGGGCGATCTCGGCGGCCAGGGTGGCGGCCATCCCGGCCTCGAACCGCACTTGTTCCGCCGCTAGTTGCGCGTGGGTCAGGGCCAGCCGGGCGCGCAGGAGGGTGCTCGGGTCGACGGCGGAGTGCTCCAGCGCGGTGGCGAAGGCGTGGGTGAGGGCGTCCCACAGCGGTTCCTCGGGCGGGCGGGCGGCCAGCGCCGCGCGGACCCGTTCGGCCCGTTCGGTGCCGGAGGCCATGACGGCCTCCTCCTTGCTGGAGAAGTAGTTGTTGAACGTCCGGGCCGAGACGCCGGCCTCGGCCGCGATGTCCTCCACCCGGACGGCCGCCCAGCCGCGCTCGGCGGCGAGCCGTAGCGCCGCGAGGCCGAGCGCCGTCCGCGTGGCCTGCTTCTTCCGCTCCCGGAGCCCGGTGTTCCGGGGCTCCGCGGGGGGTTCCGCCGTGTGCTCCGCCGGCGTCGGCCCGGCGCCCTCCCGCTGTGCCGTCGTTCTCGCGGCCCTGGTGCTCATGTCCTCACCGTCCCAGAAAACATGCGCGGCCCGCAAGTTTGCAGGGCCCGCAAAGATCTGCCTGCGACGGGTGTGGCGTCGGCCGCCTGGCCGAATGGCAACTGTCGGCGAGCTACGGCGCGTTGACGCAGAAAAGCTACGGACTGTAGCGTTACCGATCGGTAGCGTCGTGATCGCTGAGGCGGGAGGGGTGAGTGAGGCGGGCGGTCCGGACGTCCGGCGAGGCGGCGGCCCGTGAATTCCCCTTCCCCACCGGCCCGTTCCCGGCCGCCTCCCGGTCCTTTCCGGGGCCCTTCCGGCCCTTACCGGCGGTCACCTCGGCGGCCCGCCATCCGGACGGACCGCAAAGAAACTCAATGGGGCGTGCATGCGTATTCCCAATTCCCTTTACATGGTCCCGGATCACATACTCCCGGACCCGTGCGAGCGGGACGCCGCAGGCGGTTCGCGGGCGGGTGGCGACATACCGCCCGGAGACGTCGACCAAGTCCTTTTACAAATGCGCCCGCTCATCGAATCCGTGATGCAGAGCACACAGATCCGGGCGCTGGAGGAATCGAGCCTCGCGGTCATCGGCGACCGCGCCGTCGCCGTCGACGCGCTCATCGACCTGGTGCGCCGGGCGGAGACGTCGGTGACCCTCCTCGTCCCGCCCGCCGGCGACGCCCTGCGGCTGGTGACCGACGCGCTCAGGGCGCTGGCCGGCCGGCACCCGGACGACGCCCGGGTACGGGTCCTCGCCCCGCCGGAACTGGCCGCCGACGCCCGGCTGGCCGGGCTGACGACGCTGCTGGACGGCGTGGAGATCCGGCTGGCCGCCGGCGTACGGCACGCGGCGGCCGTCATCGACCAGCGGGTGGCGCTGGTCAGGGCCGGTGAGGCCACCGTGTTCGGCGCCGAGGCGTCGCTCGTCCGGGCCCCCAGCGTGGTCCGCGCGCTGTACGACATCCTGATGACGGCCTGGTACCGGGCCGCCCCCCTGACCCGCTACCAGCGGCTCCAGGAGTGCCTGCGCCGCGACTCCGGCGCCCGCATCCTGCGCATGCTCGGCGAGGGGTACACGGACGAGGTGGCCGCCCGTGAACTCGACATCTCCGTCCGCACCTACCGCCGCCGCGTCGCCGACATCATGCGGCTGCTCGGCGCCCGTTCCCGATTCCAGGCGGGCCTCTACGCGGCCGGCGCCGGTTTGTTGCGCGCATAAGTCCGCGGACGTGACATCCGCGTGAACCGGAGGCAGGAAGCTGCCACCGCGGGCCGGGGACCGGCGGGGAATTCACGCCATCCCGCGAACCGCCCGGCAGTTTCCGGACCGGCCCGTTGAACCGCCCCGTTCCACCCTCGAAAGTCGTGACGTATCCGAGAGCCGGAGTCCGAACCCGCGCCGGCACCGGCCGCGCGGGCCCCGGAATCGAGCCGAAATCGAGGAAGTCACGTACACCATGGGCGAATACGACGGGACGCGGCCCGCTCCCATAGCCGTCGTGGGCATCGGCTGCCGGGTGCCCGGCGCCGACGGCCCCGACGCGTTCTGGCGCTTGCTGACGGACGAGACCTGCACGGTGCGTGACGTGCCGTCGACCCGCTTCGGGCGGCCGTACGAGATCCCGGGCGCGCGCGTCCGCTCCGGGCTGCTGGACGACGTGGACCGCTTCGACGCCGGGTTCTTCGGGATCTCCCCGCGCGAGGCCGCGGGCATGGACCCGCAGCAGCGGCTGTTCATGGAGGCCGTCTGGGAGGCGCTGGAGGACGCCGGGCAGGACACCTCCGCCCTGGCCGGCACCCGCACCGGCGTCTGGGTCGGCACCACCAACGTCCACTACTGGGAGCTCCAGCAGTCCGTCGGCCACCCGGACATCCACGCCTCGCTCGGCGCCGGCTCCCGCTCCACCACCACCGGCCGCGTCTCCTTCGCCCTGGACGTCACCGGCCCCGGCCTCTCCGTGGACACCGCCTGCTCGTCCTCGCTGACCGCCCTCGCCCTCGCCTGCCAGAGCCTGGCGACCGGCGAGTCCACCGTGGCCATCGCCGGCGGCTCCCAGCTCCTGCTCACCAACACCGAGAACCACGGCTTCGTCGACGCGAACGTCTTCTCGGACAACTGCCGCTTCGGCGACGCCGCCGCCGACGGCTTCGTGTTCAGCGAGGGCGTCGGCGCGGTGATCCTCAAGCCGCTGGCCCGCGCGCTCGCCGACGGCGACCCGGTACGGGCCGTCATCCGCGGCTGGAGCGTCAACAACGACGGCGCCGGCAGCGACACGATGATCAACCCGGCGCTGAGCGGCCAGCGGCAGATGCTGGAACTCGCCTACGAGCACGCCGGGATCCGGCTCGCCGACGTCGACTACATCGAGGCCCACGGCACCGGCACCCGCGCCGGCGACCCCGTCGAACTCGGCGCCATCGCCGCCGTCCTGGGGGACACCCGCGCGGGCCGGGCGCCGCTGCTCGTCGGCTCGGTCAAGAGCAACATCGGGCACACCGGCGCCGCCGCCGGCGTCCTCGGCCTGATCAAGACCGTCCTCGCCCTCCAGCACCGCACCGTCCCCCGCACCCTCCACGTCACCGAGCGCACCCCCGCCGTCGACTGGGACGCCGTCGGCATGGACCTCCCGCGCGCCGGCGCCGTGCCGCTCACCGCCGAAGGCCGGCCGCTGACCGCCGGGGTGAGCGGGTTCGGCGTCTCCGGCACCAACGTCCACGTCGTCCTCACCGAGGCCGGACCGGGCGCCGCGCCCGCCGAGCGACCCGCCGGCGCCGAGCGCGGCGCCGCGCACCTGCTGCCCGTCTCCGCCGCCTCCCCCGAGGCCCTGCGGCAGCGCCTGCTGGACCTGGCCGGTCATCTGGAGACCGACGGCCGGTCCGCCCCCCTCGACGACCTCTGCCACACCGCCGCCGTCCGCCGTGCCCACCACGACTGCCGGGCGGCCGTCGTCGGCGACGCGCCCGAGGCGCTGGCCGCCCGGCTGCGCGAGGCCGCCGAGGACGCCTCCGACGCCGGCTACGCGGGCCGCCCGCGCGTCGCCTTCGTCTTCTCCGGCCACGGCTCCCAGTGGATCGGCATGGCCCGCGAACTCATGGACGCCTCCCCGGCGTTCAGCGCCTCCCTGATCCGCTGCGACGAGGCCGTCCGCGCCGAGACCGGCTGGTCCGTCATCGACCGGCTCACCGACGGCACCGACCTCGTGCACGAGACCGTCGCCGTGGTCCACCCCGTGCTGTGGGCGGTGCAGGTGTCGCTCGCCGAGACCTGGCGGGCCTGGGGCGTCGAACCGGACGTCGTCCTCGGCCACAGCATGGGCGAGTCCGCCGCCGCCTGCGTCGCCGGAGCGCTGAGCCACGCCGACGCCGCCGCCGTCGTCTGCCGCCGCGCCCGGCTCATCCGCGACCGCGTCGCCGGGCGGGGGACGATGTCGGTGGCCGCCCTGACCGCCGACGAGGCCGACCGGCTCATCGCCGACCTTGCCGTCGACGTCGCGGTCGCGGCCAGCAACGGCCCCCGCACCACCGTTCTCGCGGGCGAGGTCGAGGGCATCGAGAAGATCAAGGCGGAGCTGGACGCCCGCGACGTCTTCTGCCGCGTCATGAAGGCCGAGGCCGCGTCGCACTGCTCGCAGATGGACCCGCTGCTCGACGAACTCGCCCACGAGCTCCGCGACCTCGCTCCCCGCGCCGGGACGGTCCCGATCCGCTCCACCGTCACCGGCGAACTCGTCGACGGCTCCGGCCTCGACGCCGCGTACTGGACCCGCAACATCCGTGGCCGCGTCCACTTCCACGAGGCCGTACTCGCCACCGCCGAGGCGGGCGAGACCGTCTTCGTCGAGATCAGCCCGCACCCCGTGCTCTCCAAGGCCGTCCAGGAGACCCTGGCCGACGCCGGCCTCCCCGGCACCGCCGTCGGCTCCCTGCTGCGCGACCAGCCCGAGCGCGAGACGCTCCTCGCCCACCTCGGCCGGGTGTACGAGGCGGGGGCGCCCGTCGACTGGACCGCCCTGTACGGCGGCGGTCGCTGCGTCCCGCTGCCCGCCTACCCCTGGCAGCGGGAGAGCCACTGGGTGGAGGACCTGGAGGCGCTGCCCCGGACGTACGAGTTCCGGCTGGACGAGCCGGGGACGCCGTTCCTGCCGCCGCCCGCCCCTGATCAGGACTCCGCCGTCGTCCACGGCCCCGAGTGCGTCGAGGCCGCGCGGGCCGTCGTGGCCCGGGCCGCCGGCACCGGCGACGTCCGGCTCACCGCCGCCGACATCGGCGAGGCCCTGCTCGTCCCGCCCGGGACGGCGCCCGTGCTGCGCGTCACCGTCACGCCGGGGGCGGCGGACGGGGAGTGGGCGTTCGCCGTCGAGAGCCGGACCGAGGGCGCGCGGGAGTGGACCGGGCGCGCCCGGGGCACCGCCTCCGCGGGCCGGGGGAGCGGCCGGGGGAGCGCCGGGCACGAGCCGCCCGCCGCCGTCCTCGCCCGCTGCCCGGAGCACCTGGACGGCGACGCCTTCCGGCGGCGCGTCCCGGCGGCGGGTGCTCTGCGGCCCGTCCTGGAGGAGGTCTGGCTCGGGCGGGGCGAGGCCGTCGCCCGGCTGCGCCGGCCCGCCGGGACGGAACCCCGGCCCGGACACCCCGTCCACCCCGAACTCGTCCGCTCGGCCTACCAGCCCGCCCTGGCCCTGCTGCCCGATCCGTCGCTGCTCTCCCCGCACCTCACCGGGTTCGCGGTGACGGGCGAGGCGACCGAGGAGCTGTGGACGGTCTGCCGGATCACCGAGGGCGCCGGCGGGGCGCTCGCCCTGGACACCGTCCTCTTCGACGCCGAGGGCCGGGCCGTCGCCGAGGCGAAGGGCATGCCCGTCGGCGAACGCCCGACGGACGACACCGAGAAACCGGAGCACGTGAGCGAAGTGAGCGAGGACGGGACCGTGGTGACCGAGCACGCGCGGGCGGACGGGACGGGCGGGCGGCGGGCCGCGGCGAACACGGCGGACCAGGGCGTCGAACTGACCGGTGAACTGCGGCTGACGGACCCGGCGAGCGGGTTCGTGATCGAACTGCGCGGCAGCCTGCGCATCGCGGCCCCGGCGCCGCGCGGGGAGGCGGCCCCGGCACCCGTACGGGCCGCCGAGCCCCTGCCCGTGGCGGTGGAGGCGCGCGTGGCTCCCGCCGCGCCCGTTCCCGCGCCCGCGCCCGTCACCCCCGAGGCCCCGGCCGCCGCACCCGCCGAGGCCCCCGCCGCCGACCGCCCGGTCGCCGACCGGGTGGCCGAGCACGTCGCGGAGGTCCTGGGCATGCGCGTGGGCCGCCTCGACGTGAACAAGCCGTTCAACCGGCTCGGCATGGACTCGCTCATGGCCACGGAGCTGCGCAAACGGCTCGAACGGGAGCTGGGCGTCGCCCTCCCCGTGGCCCGCCTGGCCCGCGGCACCACCACCGCGTCCCTGGCCCGGGAGCTGGCGGCGGAGATTCCCGTCTGAAGCACCGGCACCCCCAGTACCGCTTGACGCATGTGACGCCAGTCACCCGACGTGGAGGAAGAGTTGACCAAGGACCTGTACGACATCGGCGAGATGCCGCCCCTGGGCGAGGTTCCGGCGCGGATGCACGCGTCGGTCATCCGCCCGGAGCGCTACGGGCCGCCGTCCCAGGGCTTCGCCATGGAGGTCGTGGACGTGCCGGCGGTCGGCCGCGGGCAGGTGCTCGTCTACGTCATGGCCGCGGGCATCAACTACAACAACGTGTGGGCCTCCCTCGGCTACCCGTACGACGTGGTGGCCGGCCGGCGGAAGAAGGGCGAGCCCGAGGACTTCCACATCGGCGGCTCCGAGGGGTCCGGCATCGTCTGGGCCGTGGGCGACGGCGTCACCTCGGTGCGGGTCGGTGACGAGGTCACCCTCTCCGGCTGCACCTGGGACGAGACCGCCGAGGACATCCGGCTGGGCGCCGATCCGATGACGTCGGTCACCCAGAAGGCGTGGGGCTACGAGACCAACTACGGCACCTTCGCCCAGTACGCCCTGGTCAAGGACTTCCAGTGCCACCCCAAGCCGAAGAACCTCTCGTGGGAGGAGGCGGCCTGCTTCCTGCTGACCGGCGCCACCGCCTACCGCCAGCTCTGCGGCTGGCCCCCGCACACGGTGGAGCCCGGCGACCCGGTGCTGATCTGGGGCGGCGCCGGCGGCCTCGGCTCGATGGCGATCCAGATCACCCGGATCCGCGGCGGCATCCCCGTGGCCGTGGTCTCGGACGACGAGCGCGGCAAGCACTGCCTGGAGCTCGGCGCGGAGGGCTTCATCAACCGCAACGACTTCGACCACTGGGGCCGGCTCCCCGACACCTCGGACGGCGCCGCCATGGCGAAGTGGATGAAGGGCGCCCGCGCCTTCGGCAACCGGTTCTGGGAGATCCTGGGCGAACGCCGGGCGCCCCGGATCGTTCTGGAACACAGCGGGCAGAACACCATTCCCACCTCGATGTATTTGTGCGACACCGCCGGAATGGTCGTCATCTGCGGGGGCACCAGCGGTTACAACGGCGACCTCGACCTGCGATTCCTCTGGATGCGGCAGAAGCGGCTGCAGGGCTCCCACTTCGCGAACATCCGGCAGTGCCGCCAGGTCATCGAACTCGCCGCGAGCGGAAAACTCGACCCGTGCCTGTCCTGGACCGGTGATTTCGCCGACACCGGCCGGGCGCACCAGCTGATGTACGAGAACCGGCACCCGTCCGGGAACATGGCCGTCCGGGTGAACGCGGCCGCTGCCTGACACGGCGTACGCGCGGGTGTGAGCGAGCCGGGCGGGCCGTCTTCGGACGGGCCGCCCGGCTTTCGGCCGTCCGCGTGGAACCCGTCGTTTGCGTATCGCGTTCTCTGGTAGGAGAGGTGTACGGCAAAAGATCGTCCCACAGCACGAGAGCCATTCCTTTGCCTACCTATTACCCTTGACGGCAAGGCCGCGCAGGGTGGCCATGGAGGAGTGAAATGAGGAGCAGGAACCCGGTCTTCTCGCGACGGGGGTTCACTCCCGGAGGCGGCTACGCGAACTTCAACGCGGCACCGCCGTCCGGGTCCGCGACGCAGGGAAACCCCTACGCGAACAACCCCTACGCGCAGCCGGCCGACCCGTACGCGGGCAACCCGTACGGCCAGCCCACCAACCCGTACGCGCAGGGCGCCCCCGATCTCCAGCAGGGGATGCCGCAGGCCCCGGCCCGCCCGGGCGCCATGACGATGGACGACGTCGTCAGCCGCACCGCCATCACGCTGGGCCTGGTGATCGTCGCGGCCGGCGCGGCGTGGGCGCTCAAGCTGCCGGTCGGCCTCGGCTTCGGTGCCGCGGTGATCGCGATGGTGCTGGGCCTCGTCCAGTCGTTCAAGGCCAAGCCGTCCCCGGCGCTGATCCTCGCCTACGCGGCGTTCGAGGGCCTGTTCCTCGGTGTGATCAGCCAGGCGTACAACGAGGTCGCCAAGGGCGCCCCGATGCAGGCGGTGCTGGGCACGGTGGCGGTCTTCGCCGGTGTGCTCTTCGCGTACCGGGCCCGGATCATCAACGTGAACAACAGGTTCTACCGCTTCGTGGCCGGTGCCGCGATCGGCTTCCTGCTGCTGGGCGTCGTCAACATGCTGTTCGCCGCCTTCGGCGGCGGCAACGGCCTCGGCTTCCGCACCGGCCCGGTGGGCATCCTCGTCGGCGTCATCGGTGTGCTGATCGGTGCCGCGTTCCTGGCGCTCGACTTCAAGCAGGTCGAGGACGGCGTCCAGTACGGCGCCCCGCGCGAGGAGTCGTGGCTGGCCGCGTTCGGTCTGACGCTGTCGCTGGTGTGGATCTACACCGAGCTGCTGCGGGTCATCGCCCTGGTGATGAGCGACGACTAGTCCCCCGGAGGGACGCGAGACGAAGCAGGGCCCGGGAAGTCCGTCTGACGGCGGCTTCCCGGGCCCTGCCCGTGTGTACGGGATCGTCCGTGCGGGTGCGTTGCGGACCGGCCGCTCGCGGCTACCGGGCTACAGGAGCCTGCGCGCGGCCCGTCGGAGGTCGTACTCGTGCACGATCGCCTTGGCGTGGCCGTAGGCGAGGCCGTGCTCTCCGCGCAGCCAGCTCACCTTCTCCTCGAACCGGGACAGGGATGGGCCTTCGTCGACCGTGCGCAGCCAGTCGGCGACTTCTCGGCCGGTGCAGTGGGGGATTCGGGAGAGCAGGTTCCGGTGGGTTTCGTCGGAGATGACGTAGGACATCGGCGCCTCCGGACGCTTCGGATGATGGTCCTTCATGTCACCGTGCCCGACTGTTCAGCCATTGGCAACAGTCGGTGGCCGCCGCATAGTCTCGGGGCGTGGATGATGTGACGCCTCTGCTGACCGCCGTGGACACCTTCGCCGACCGCCTGCGCGCCCTGCCCCAGTCCCGGCTGAGCCGGGGGGCCGCCGCCGAGGCGCTGGCCCTCGCCCGCGAGCTGGCGGCCCGGGCCCAGCGGATGGAGGAGCCCGGGGAGACCGCGCCGCGTGAGATGCCGGACGCCGGGATGTTCGCCGTGGCGGACCAAGTCGCCGTCGCGGGCCATGACTTGGCCGAGGCGCTGGCCGCCTGCGGCGCGCCGGAGGGCGCGGTCGCGGAGGCGGTGGAACTGGTGGCGGGGGCGGCGCGGCGGTGCGGCCTGCAGTGAGACCGCGGGCCCGGCGGGAGCCGCGGGGGCCGTGGGGGCCTTGGGGTCAGAGGGACGCGATGACGCGGTCCGCGAGCACGTAGACGTTGCCCGTCGCGCAGCCGAAGGTGAGGGCGTAGGCGCCCGCCACACCGGAGCCGCCGAGCAGCACCGGCGCCTCGCCGGTGCGCAGCGCGTGCGCCAGGCTCTCCGCGGTCTCCCGGTGGCCGGGCGTCATGCAGACGGTGGTGCCGTCGGCGAAGACGTAGACGTCGAGGGTGCCGAGCGGGCCGGGCCGGACGTCCGCCAGCGGCACGCCGGCCTCGGCCAGTTCGGAGAGCCGCTCGACCGTGCGCTCGTGGTCGCCGACCGGGGCGCCGGCGGGAGAGTGGTCGGCGGGCGAGAAGTCGGGGTGCGACGGGTGCCGGCGGCGGGCCGCGGCCAGTTCCGGGGACTCGGCCTCGTCCGCCGCGGCGGCGTCGGCCTGCCGGGGCAGGTACGGGAACGGGCCCTGCGGGAGGTCGCCGTACGGCGACTCGGGGGCGGACACGTCGTCCACGGCGCCCGGCAGGCCCGACAGCAGGGACGGCGCGTCGGCGGCGCCGCTCAGGTCGAGGGCCTCCTGCGCGGCCCAGAACGCCCGGGCCTCGGCGAGCTCGCGCTCGCGCTCCTCCGCGAGCGCGTCGGCGACGGCGGCCCGTATGTCGGAGAGGACGACGCCGGGCTCCTCGGCGGGGGCCGTCCGGGCGGCCGGGACGGCCGCGGTCGCCGGGTCCGTCGTGGCCGCCGGGTGCCGGGCGCCGGCCTCGGCCAGGTCGGCGCGGAGTGCGTGGATCTGCCGGCGCAGCCCGCGGGTCGTCCACAGGGCGGCGGTGCCCGCGGCGGTGGCAGTGGCGGCGGCCAGCAGCAGGGCAAGGGACATGGCGCTCACTGACGTACTCCCGGTTGCTGTCGGTCCCCGAATTCCTACCTCAGCTTCGCGCGCGGCTTCCCTGGTCCCCAGTGCAAAACGTCATGAAACCGGCGGGACTTAGGGCCCGGGGGTGGTGACTTCAACATAGCTGACCAGGGGAAACGAATCTCCCCCGGGACGTTGGTCACATCCTGGGGGAGATTGGGTCACGAACGGGAGGCGGACGGAGTGATCAGCTCAGCCGCTCGATGACCATCGCCATGCCCTGACCCCCACCGACACACATCGTCTCCAGCGCGAACTGCTTGTCGTGGAACTGGAGCGAGTTGATGAGCGTGCCGGTGATGCGGGCGCCGGTCATGCCGAAGGGGTGGCCGACGGCGATGGCGCCGCCGTTGACGTTGAGCTTGTCGATGTCGATGCCCAGGTCGCGGTAGGACGGGATGACCTGCGCGGCGAACGCCTCGTTGATCTCGACCAGATCGATGTCGTCGATGGTCATGCCGGCCCGCTTCAGGGCCTGGCGGCTCGCCTCGACCGGGCCGTAGCCCATGATCTCGGGGGAGAGCGCGGAGACGCCGGTGGAGACGATCCGGGCGAGCGGGGTGAGGCCCAGCTCGCGCGCCTTGGTGTCGGACATGATCACCAGGGCGGCGGCGCCGTCGTTCAGCGGACAGCAGTTGCCGGCCGTGACCAGGCCGTCCGGGCGGAAGGACGGCTTGAGGCCGCTCACGCCCTCCATGGTGACGCCCGCGCGCGGACCGTCGTCCTTCGCGACGACCGTCCCGTCCGGGGTGGTCACCGGGGTGATCTCGCGCTCCCAGAAGCCGTTGGCGAGGGCCTGCTCGGCGAGGTTCTGCGAGCGGACGCCGAACTCGTCCATCTCCTCGCGGCTGATGCCCTTGAGACGGGCGAGGTTCTCGGCCGTCTGCCCCATCGCGATGTAGGCGTCGGGGACGAGGCCGTCCTCGCGCGGGTCGTGCCAGCCCTCGCCGCCCTGCTCGGCGCGGGCCGCGGTACGCGCCTCGGCGTCGGCGAACAGCGGGTTGTGGGTGCCGGGCATGCCGTCGGACGTGCCGTTGACGGACCGGGACACCATCTCGACGCCCGCCGAGAGGAAGACGTCGCCCTCGCCCGCCTTGATGGCGTGGAAGGCCATCCGCGACGTCTGGAGGGACGAGGCGCAGTAGCGGGTGATCGTGGTGGCGGGCAGGTGGTCCATGCCCATCTGCACGGCGACGATCCGGGCGAGGTTGTGACCCTGCTCGCCACCGGGCAGGCCGCAGCCGAGCATCAGGTCGTCGATCTCGCGCGGGTCCAGGCCGGAGACCTTGTCGAGGGCGGCCTGGATGATCGTGGCGGTCAGGTCGTCCGGCCGCAGCTCCTTCAGCGAGCCCTTGAAGGCCCGGCCGATGGGGGAACGGGCGGCTGAGACGATCACGGCTTCGGGCATCACGGCTCCAGTCGACGCGACGGCAGGCAGGACTCCGGTGAAGTTACCCGCACGTAAGGTCAAGGTCACGAGGCGGCGGCTGTGATGCGGGACTCATGGCCGTCGGGCCGGGTGACGGCGGGGTGTCGGTCCATTGTCGCTCCGCGCCGGGGTGTGCTGGGGCTGCCGCCCCAGACCCCGCTTGTCGCGGCTTCGCCGCTCGTCCTCAAACGCCGGACGGGCTGATATAGCCCGTCCGGCGTTTGAGGACAACCGCGCGGAGCGCGGTTTCGGGGGTGCGGGGGCGGAGCCCCCGCAGGAAACGGTGAAAGGGCGGGGCCGGGGCACACCCCCTACCGACCCACCCGGTGCCACACATGATGCCGCTCCGGCCCGTCCCCCGGCCCCTCCGGCCCCTCGGCCGGGGGAAGCTGACGACGCCGGCGGTGCTTCAGGAGCGCCCAGCGGCCGCGGGCGGCCGTGACCTCGGTGCCGCCCTCGGCCGCCGCCTGGGCCGCGGCCCGGGCCACCGGCAGGATGCCCTCGCGGCGGGCGGCGTCCGGCCGCTCCTCGTCCTCCGGCCAGAGGCCGAGCGCCGCGCAGAGCGTGGGGAGGACGGCCATGGCGGCGGTCGCGTACCCCTCCGCCGAGGGGTGGTAGTTGTCGGGGCCGAACAGCTCGCGGGGGTTGGACTCGAACTCCGGGCCGAGCAGGTCGCCCAGCGAGACCGAGCGCCCGCCCGCCTCCAGCACGCCTATCGTCTGCGCCGCCGCGAGCTGGCGGCTCAGCCGCCGGGCCAGCCAGCGCAGCGGCTGGTAGACCGGCTCGATGGTGCCGAGGTCGGGGCAGGTGCCGACCACCACCTCGCAGCCCGCCTCGCGGAGCCGGCGCACGGCCTCCGACAGCAGCCGGACCGAGCGGGCGGCCGGCACCCGGTGGGTGACGTCGTTGGCGCCGATCATGATCACGCAGACGTCGGGTGCCCGGTCGTGGCCGGACAGCAGCAGGGTGACCTGCCGCTCCAGGTCGTAGGACTGGGCGCCGGAGAGCGCCACGTTCCGCAGCTCCACCGGCCGCTCGGCGACCGCCGCCAGCCCGGTGGCCAGCAGGGCGCCGGGCGTCTGCCGGGGCCGGTGGACGCCCTTGCCGGCGGCCGTGGAGTCGCCCAGCATGCCGAGGACCAGCGGTTCGTTCCCGGCCCGGTGGACGAACGCCGACCCGTAGCGGCCGTCCGCCTGCGGCGGGGTGTCGTGGTTGCCGCCGACGACCCGGCGGGCCAGCGCCACCTCGGTCAGCAGCACCCCCAGCGCCGCACCGCCCAGCAGCCCGATGCCGCCGCCCCCGTATGCCGCCGCCGCCGCGATCCGGCGCGCGGCCCTCGCCCTCGACATGGACATAAGGCGGGTCTCCTCCCGCTCCACGAGCGCTGTGCACCCTTGCTCGACCGTGTTGATGGCTACGTGCCCCGAGCGCGGCCCAGTGCAACGCGTCACTGGTGCACTCGGCCCTCGAATCGTCCGAATAGGCTGGTTGTACGGGCACGCGACGAACCGCTAGTGCCCCCGACCGCGGAGACCACCGTGCAGTATCACGATTCGATGATCGAGCTCATCGGGAACACCCCGCTCGTGAAGCTCAACAGCGTGACCGAGGGCATCAAGGCGACCGTGCTGGCCAAGGTCGAGTACTTCAACCCCGGCGGTTCGGTCAAGGACCGCATCGCCGTGCGGATGATCGAGGCCGCCGAGAAGTCCGGGGACCTGAAGCCGGGCGGCACCATCGTCGAGCCGACGTCGGGCAACACGGGCGTGGGCCTCGCGATGGTGGCCCAGCAGAAGGGCTACAAGTGCGTCTTCGTCTGCCCGGACAAGGTGTCCCAGGACAAGATCAACGTACTGCGCGCGTACGGTGCCGAGGTCGTCGTCTGCCCCACCGCCGTCGACCCGGAGCACCCGGACTCGTACTACAACGTGTCCGACCGGCTGGTCCGTGAGATCCCCAACGCCTGGAAGCCGGACCAGTACAGCAACCAGAACAACCCGCTGTCGCACTACCACTCCACCGGCCCGGAGGTGTGGGAGCAGACCGAGGGCAAGATCACGCACTTCGTCGCGGGCGTCGGCACCGGCGGCACGATCAGCGGCACCGGCCGGTACCTGAAGGAGGTCAGCGGCGGCAAGGTCAAGGTCGTCGGCTCGGACCCCGAGGGCTCGGTCTACAGCGGCGGCTCCGGCCGCCCGTACCTGATCGAGGGCGTCGGCGAGGACTTCTGGCCGACCGCCTATGACGGCACGGTGACCGACGAGATCATCGCCGTCTCCGACAAGGACGCCTTCCAGATGACCCGCCGCCTCGCCCGCGAGGAGGGCCTGCTGGTCGGCGGGTCCTGCGGCATGGCGGTCGTCAGCGCGCTGCGCCTGGCCGAGCGGCTGACCGAGGACGACGTGGTGGTCGTCCTGCTCCCGGACAGCGGCCGCGGCTACCTCAGCAAGATCTTCAACGACGAGTGGATGGCGGACTACGGCTTCCTGGAGGAGCCGGGCGACGCCGCCCGCGTCGGCCACGTGCTGCGGCGCAAGGACGGCGGCCTGCCCTCGCTGGTGCACATGCACCCCGAGGAGACGGTCGGCGAGGCGATCGAGGTGCTGCGCGAGTACGGCGTCTCGCAGATGCCGATCGTCAAGCCGGGCGCCGGCCACCCGGACGTGATGGCCGCCGAGGTCATCGGCTCGGTCGTGGAACGGGAGCTGCTGGACGCCCTGTTCACCCGGCGCGCCTCGCTCTCCGACCCGCTGGAGAAGCACATGAGCGCGCCGCTGCCGCAGGTCGGCTCCGGCGAGCCGGTCGGCGACCTGATGGCCGTCCTGGGCGCGGCGGACGCGGCGATCGTGCTGGTCGACGGCAAGCCGACCGGTGTGGTGAGCCGTCAGGACCTGCTGGCCTTCCTGGCGGAGGGCAACGGGGGCAAGTAGCCCGGGCCGCCCGGGTCGCCCGGGTCGGCTGACGACTGTCGGAGCCCGTCGGGCCGGTGGGAGCCGGACCGGCGGGCTCCGCCGTGGGCGGGCCGTGCGGGCGGCGCCGTGGGCGCCCAGGGCTGCCGGGGGCGGTCCGGGGCCGTTCCCGGCGGTCAGCGGTCAGGGGGGTCCGCCGTCCGTGGCCGTCCGGACTGCCTGTGGCCGCCCAGGGTCGTCCGCGGCCGTCCAAGGTTGCCCGTGCCCTCCGGGGCCGTTCGGGGTCGTTCGAGAGGCGTCAACGCCCGCTCCCGTCCCGTAAAAGGAACGTATGTGTCACGCGACGGCAGCACGGACTTAACACGGCCCCGCCAGACTGGAGGCGTGCCGCGGGGGCGGAACCGTCCCGGGCGGCACAACGGTGCGACGGCGGGATCTTCCGGAGCGGCTCCCGGACTCCACGGCCGTCCGGACGCGGTGGCCGGCGCCTACGGCCCGGGCCGCGTCCCCGCGGGGGACCGCCGCCGTCCCGGCCCCGGGCTCGGCCCGGGGTGCGGCGGCCCCCCGCGCAGTCCTTCCCGTGGGGCACCTGCGCGGTCCTTCCGCTGGGTTCCCCGCGCGGTCCTTCCCCTGGGTTCCTCCGCTGGGCCCCCGCGCGGTCCCTCTCCTGGGGTCACCCGTAGGCCGCGTCCCCGTCCCCGCGTCGTCCGCGCAGCCCGTTCCCCCGCCTCGTCCACCCCGTCCGTCCCCCGCGTCACCCGCGCCCCGGTGGACGCCCTCGGCGGCCGGTCCGTCAGTCCCACCCCGAGCCGTCGCGGTCCTTGTTCCGCTGCCACGGGAACGCCTGCATCACGTGCACCGCGTTGACCCCCACGATCCCGGCCCAGGTCACCAGCAGACCGGCCAGTCCGGCGCTGCCCACGCCGATCGCGGACAGCGGGATCGCCAGCACCAGCGTCACCGTCGCGAAGCCGAACCGCTCGCCGAAGCTGCCGAACTCGCCGCCGCCGCCGGGTTTCCCGCCGCGCGCGGCCGTCATCTGCTGCTCGGCGGCCTGGCGGCGCAGCCGCCGCGCCACCGCGTCGTCGAGCTTGTCCTCCACCTTCTCCAGGAAGGAGTCGACGAGCTCCGCCTCGTAGTCGGCGCCCAGCTCCTTGCGGGCCTGGAGGGACGCGTCGAGGTCCTTCTTGAGCTCGGGCTTCAGGTCGGGATCGTGGCCGGTCATGGCGACAACGGTACGGTCGGCCCGTGGCCCCCGTCGGTGGGGGCAGCACCAGTATCCGCAGTGGGGCCGCCCCCGGGACGGCTCCGTGGAAGGAGCAGCCCGTGACAGCCGCCCTCCTGTCGTCCCTCACCGACGGCGCCGCCGCCGACCGGCCGGACGCCCTGTCCTTCGCCGGTCGGACCCTGTCCCGCGAGGACCTGCTCGGCGCCGCGGGGGCCGTGGCGCACCGGATCTCCGGCGCGGAGTGCGTCGCCGTCCGCGCGACGGCGACGGCCGAGACGGCCGCCGCCGTCGTCGGCGGACTGCTCGCCGGGGTGCCCGTGGTGCCGCTGCCGCCGGACGCCGGGCCCGTCGAGCGGCGGCACATCCTGCGCGACTCCGGCGCGGAACTCGTCCTCGGCGGGGAGAGCGGGCAGGCCGGCGAGGCCGGGGAGGACGGGGACGCCGGCGTCGCGTCCGTCCCCGTGGACCTCCGGGAGCGGGCCGACCACCCGGAGCGGACGGCGGACCCCGACCGTCCGGCGCTGATCCTCTACACCTCCGGCACCACCGGCGCCCCCAAGGGCGTCCTGATACCGCACGACGCGATCGCGGCCTGCCTCGACGGGCTCGCCGACGTCTGGCAGTGGACGGCGGAGGACACCCTGGTGCACGGGCTGCCGCTGTTCCATGTGCACGGACTGGTCCTCGGCGTGCTGGGCGCGCTGCGCACCGGCTGCCGGCTGGTCCACACCGGGCGGCCGACCCCCGAGGCGTACGCGTCGGCGGGCGGCAGCCTGTACTTCGGCGTGCCGACGGTGTGGTCCCGCGTCGTCCGCGACCCCGGCGCCGCGCGGCGGCTGGCCGGGGCGCGGCTGCTGGTCTCCGGCAGCGCCGCGCTGCCCGTGCCGGTCTTCCGGGAGCTGGAGGCGCTGACCGGGCAGCGGCCCGTCGAGCGGTACGGCATGACGGAGACGCTGATCACCGTCGCCGCGCGGGCGGACGGGGAACGGGTGCCCGGACGCGTCGGGGTGCCGCTGCCGGGGACGCGCACCCGGCTCGCGGCGGTCGAGGACGGCGGCGGCATCGGCGAACTGGAGGTGTCCGGTCCCACTCTCTTCTCCGGATACCTCGGGCGCCCCGAGGAGACCGCCCGCGCGCACACCGCCGACGGCTGGTTCCGCACCGGTGACATCGCCGCGCTGGACCCCGACGGCAGCCACCGCATCGTCGGCCGCGCCTCCACGGACCTGATCAAGTCGGGCGGGTACCGCATCGGCGCCGGGGAGGTGGAGAACGCGCTGCTCGACCACCCGGCCGTGGCGGAGGCGGCCGTCGTCGGGCTGCCGCACGACGACCTCGGCCAGGAGATCGTCGCGTACGTGGTGGCGGACGGTGTGACGGAGCAGGCGCTGATCGACTTCGTGGCAGGACAGTTGTCCGTGCACAAGCGGCCGCGCCGGGTCCGGTTCCTGGAGGCGTTGCCGCGCAACGCGATGGGCAAGCCGCAGAAGAAGCTGCTGGAGGGGATGTAGGGGCGCGGGCCGCCCCCTGGCTGCATAATTCCATGCAGAGACCGGGCCGAATGAATGGTCCGGGGTGAAGGGGAGAGGAAGAGCGGATGACGGAGACCGGCGCGGCACCGGAGGCCACCGCACGGCTGCAGAAGCTCTTCGAGGGGCACCGGCTGACGCCCACCCAGCGCCGCATCGCCCACTGCATGGTGCGCCGCGCCGCCGACGCGCCCTTCCTCTCCAGCGTGGAACTGGCCGAACTCGCCGGGGTGAGCCAGCCGTCCGTGACCCGCTTCGCCGTGGCCCTCGGCTTCGACGGGTACCCGGCGCTCCGACGGCACCTGCGCGAGTCGGTCCCGGCGGCGCCGGAGACGGCGCCGGCCACCGAGAACGCGTACCAGCAGGCGGTCCACGCCGAGATCGACAACCTGCGGCACCTCGCGTCGCTGCTCGCCGACCCCGAGCCCGTCGCCCGCGCCGGGCGGCTGCTGGCCGCGTCCCGGCCGCTGCCGGTGCTCGGCCTGCGGGCCGCCGGCGCCCAGGCAGCCGGTTTCACCTATTTCGCCCGCAAGGTGCACCCCGACGTCCGGCTGCTCGACGAGGGCGGCAGCCTGCTCGTCGACCGCCTCGACGCGGCGGTACGGGCCGGGGCGAGCGTCCTGCTGTGCTTCGCGCTGCCCCGCCACCCGCGCGAGGTCGTCGAGGCGCTGGAGTACGCGCGGGGGGCGGGCCTCACCGTCGTCACCGTCGCCGACTCCACCTTCGCCCCCGTGGCCCGCCACAGCGACCTCCTGCTCCCCGCGGCCGTGGGCACCGGCCTGGTCTTCGACACCGCCTGCGCGCCGATGCTGCTGGGGCGGGTGCTGCTGGAGGCGATGTGCGACGCGCTGCCCGACGCGCAGGCGCGCCTGGAGGAGTTCGACGCGAAGGCGGCGGCGCGGGGGCTCTTCACGGAGTGACGCGACGTCAGCGCGCCGGCGCGCTCGCCGCCTTCTGATAGGCGTGCGCGCTGGCCTCCGTCGCCGACCCCAGCAGACTCATCAGCCCCGTCAGCGCCAGCGCCACCGCGGCGACCACTGCCCGCCGCCTCAATCCCCGCTTGTCCACCGGCATTCCGGTTTCCTCCGCTCGTCGGTCCGCCCCTGTGCGCTGCTTTGACGGTAGCGGGCGTCGGGACGCGTACACGTCATACGTGGGCGCTCAGTGATGGGTGATACCGGGGTATGACGTTGCTGTCATCGTTCGGTCATGTGGGGTGCCCTGGCCCCGCCCTTTCACCGTTTCTTGCGGGGGTTGCGCCCCCGCGCCCCCGAAGCGCCCTGCGGGCTCCCCCAGAGGGGGTACCCCCAGTCCTCAAACGCCGGACGGGCTGGATATAGCCCGTCCGGCGTTTGAGGACGAGCGGCGAAGCCGCGAAAGGGGGGTCTGGGGGCGCAGCCCCCAGGAATCGGCGAAGGGGTGGGGCCCGGGGCACAGCCCGCCGCAGGCGCCCCCGCCGCCGCCATCCTCAGCTTCTCCTCAGATTCGCCCGCTACCCTGCCCGCGGAATTCAGCCGATGTGAGGAGGTTTCCGATGGGACGTGGACACTGCGCACTGGCGCGCGTAGCCGTGATCGTGCGGGCACCCGCCGCCCCCCTGTGGTGGCTCGGCCTCCTGGCGGCCGGCATCGGTACCGCCCTCCCCGGTCTCACCGGCCGCCGCGTCGGCCTGCTCGCCGGAGCGGCCCTGTTCCTGGTGACCGCCACCGCCGCGTTCACGGCCCGCCGCAAGCGCTACGCCCACCTGGCGCGCGCCGCCTCGCGGGCGGGCAAGTCGGTGTTCCTCCAGGACCGCGCCGTCACCGCCCGCGCCTGGAGGCGAGACCGCCGCTGGTGGCTCGCGCTCGCGTTCCCGGCCGCCGTCGCGTCCTCCCTCGCCGCCCCCGGCACCGCCGGCCTGGCCCTGGCGGGCCTGGGCGCGGGCCTGTGGGCGAAGGCCCAGTGGCTGGGCGGGCTGGAGCGCCGGGCGGGGACGCTGCTGTGGGTGCGGACGGAGTGGGCGAAGGGCGGTCCGGCCGGCAAGCACGTCCGCGGCTACCTGACCACCGGTCTCGCCGCGGGCGACGCCGCCCCCGGCGGCGGCCCCCGCCGTGACCGGCGTCCGGCGGGCCGCGCGGCGGTCAGCGCAGCCCGCTGAGCGACCCCGCGTGCGCGCCCCCGCTCTCGGCGACCAGTTCGTCGAGGGTCTGCGCCGCGCGGACGGGCGCGAACCGCACCTCGTCCGCCGTACCCACCCACCCGTACACCCCCGGCCGCGGCAGCGCGTTGTAGCCGAAGGGCGTGGAGAAGTAGTACGCGCCGGTGTCGAGGAGGGCGACGTGGTCGCCGGCCTCCAGCGGCGGCAGTGCCCGGTCCACGGCCACCAGGTCGCCGGCGAAGCAGCAGGGCCCGGCGACGTCCTGGGCCACCGGCGCGCCGGTCTTCGGCAGCCCCCGGGCGTCGTACGCGGCCACCCGCAGCGGCCAGGCGTCCGGCGCGAACACCGTGCGGGTGGCGACCTGGGCGCCCGCGTGCGTCACGGCGATCCGCCGGCCCCCGGCGGACTTGGCGTACTCCACCCGGGCCAGCACCAGCCCGTGCTTGGCCGTCAGCGACCGGCCGAACTCGGTGACCAGCCCGTACCGCCCGTCGAAGAGCCCCGGCACGGTCGCGGCGAGCAGCCGGGCGTAGTCCCGGTGGCTCGGGGCCTCCTCGTCGGAGGCGAAGTTGACGGGGAGGCCGCCGCCGATGTCCAGGGTGTCCACCTGCTGCCGCCCGGCGAGCCCGTTGATCTCCTCGGCCAGCTCGTAGACGATCCGCGCGCCCTCCGCGAGCAGCTCCGGCGGGCAGCCCTGCGAGCCGACGTGGCCGTGCAGCCGGGTCAGCCAGGGGCGGTCCGCGTACGCCCGCAGCAGCCAGGCGCGGGCGCCCGGGTCGCGCAGCGCCACACCGAACTTCGAGCTCTCCGTGGCGGTGCTCATCGCGCCGATGCTGCCGCCGCCGACCTGCGGATTGACCCGGACGCCCAGCGGCGCGGCGGGCGGCCCGCCGGCCGCGACCAGGGCGTCGAGACGGTCGAGTTCGGCCCGGCTGTCGACGTTGACGGCGACGCCGAGCGCCAGCGCCTCGCGGAGCTCGGCGGGGGTCTTGGCGGGGGAGTCGAGGACGATCCGGCCGGGCGGCAGGCCGGCGGCGCGGGCCAGGGCCAGCTCGCCGGGGCTGGCCACCTCGCAGCCCAGTCCCTCGTCGGCGAGCAGTCGCAGCACCGGCACCAGGGAGGCGGCCTTGACCGCGAAGGCGTGCAGCACGCCCTGCCCGCCGCCGGTCCGGACGTCCTCGAACGCCGCGCGCAGGGCCGCCGCCGACGCCCGCAGACCGGCCACGTCCAGCAGCCCGGCCACCGGGTGCCCCTCGTCCACCAGCCCCCGCGCCACCGCCGCCCGGACGGCGGCGTCCCGCCGCTCCGCCGGGCCGGGCTCCGGCCGGCCGTTCCCCTTCAGGCCCACGTTCCTACTTCACCACCGGACCCGGTGCGGCGCCACGGCGCGAAGGGGGTCACACCACCTGTTGACTAGACGTATTCACCGGCCCAGTATGTGCAGAAGTTCTATTCAGCACGTTCTCCACACGTTCTTCTCACCCACGGCCGGCGTCCGCCGCGGCCGGGAGTCAGGGAGGCAGGGCCCATGTCAGGACCGCGACCCGTGCGAGCGCCGCGAGGCACCGAGCTCAGCGCCCTGGGCTGGCAGCAGGAGGCCGCCCTGCGCATGCTCCAGAACAACCTCGACCCCGAGGTCGCCGAGCACCCCGACAAGCTCGTCGTCTACGGCGGCACCGGCAAGGCCGCCCGCGACTGGCGCTCCTTCGATGCCATGGTCCGCACGCTGCGGACGCTGAAGCAGGACGAGACCATGCTCGTCCAGTCGGGCCGCCCGGTCGGCGTGATGCAGACGCACGAGTGGGCGCCGCGCGTCCTGATCGCCAACTCCAACCTGGTCGGCGACTGGGCGAACTGGGAGGAGTTCCGCCGTCTGGAGGCGCTCGGCCTCACCATGTACGGCCAGATGACCGCCGGTTCGTGGATCTACATCGGCACCCAGGGCATCCTCCAGGGCACGTACGAGACCTTCGCCGCCGTCGCCGCGAAGAAGTTCGGCGGCACCCTCGCCGGAACGATCACCCTCACCGCCGGCCTCGGCGGCATGGGCGGCGCCCAGCCGCTCGCCGTCACCATGAACGACGGCGTCGCGATCTGTATCGACTGCGACCCGCGCGCCATCGACCGCCGCATCGAGCACCGCTACCTCGACGTGAAGGCCGACTCCGTCGACCACGCGCTCCGGCTGGCCGTCGAGGCCCGCGACGCCCGCCGCCCGCTGTCCATCGGCGTCCTGGGCAACGCGGCCGAGCTCGTCCCGCAGCTCCTCTCAATGGGCGCCCCCATCGACATCGTCACCGACCAGACCTCCGCCCACGACCCGCTGGCCTACCTGCCGACCGGCATCGCCTTCGAGGACATGGCCGACGCCGCCGCCAAGGACCCGGCCGGCTTCACCACCCGCGCCCGGGAGTCCATGGCGAAGCACGTCGAGGCCATGGTCGGCTTCCAGGACGCCGGCGCGGAGGTCTTCGACTACGGCAACTCCATCCGCGGCGAGGCCCAGCTCGCCGGGTACGACCGGGCGTTCGCCTTCCCCGGCTTCGTCCCCGCCTACATCCGGCCGCTGTTCTGCGAGGGCAAGGGACCCTTCCGCTGGGCGGCCCTCTCCGGCGACCCCGCCGACATCGCCCGGACCGACAAGGCGATCCTCGACCTCTTCCCCGAGAACGAGTCCCTGGCCCGCTGGATCAAGATGGCCGGGGAGCGCGTCCACTACCAGGGGCTGCCCGCCCGCATCTGCTGGCTCGGGTACGGCGAGCGCGACCGGGCCGGCGAGCGGTTCAACGACATGGTGGCGAGCGGCGAACTGTCCGCCCCCGTCGTCATCGGCCGCGACCACCTCGACTGCGGCTCGGTCGCCTCGCCCTACCGCGAGACGGAGGCCATGCTCGACGGCTCCGACGCGATCGCCGACTGGCCGCTGCTGAACGCCATGGTCAACGTCGCCTCCGGCGCCTCCTGGGTCTCCCTCCACCACGGCGGCGGCGTCGGCATGGGCCGCTCCATCCACGCCGGCCAGGTGACGGTCGCCGACGGCACGCCGCTGGCGGGTGAGAAGATCCGCCGGGTCCTCACGAACGACCCGGGGATGGGCGTCATCCGGCACGTCGACGCCGGGTACGACATCGCGGAGTCGGTGGCCGAGGACCGGGGCGTCCGCGTCCCGATGCGCGAGGGTGACGCGTGAGCCGCACAGCCCGTCCGGAGTTCGAGGACGACCGCGCGGAGCGCGGTTCCGTGGAGCAGCCCGCCGCAGGCGCGGGCTTCCACGAGATGTGGCGCGACCTCGCGCCCATCGGCCGGAACTCCGAAAGCGGCGGCTACCGCCGCCACGCCTGGACCGGCGCCGACACCGACTGCCGCGCGTGGTTCAAGGCCCAAGCGGAGACCCGCGGCCTCACCTACGAGGTGGACCGCAACGGCAACCAGTGGGCCTGGCTCGGCGACCCCACCGCCGGCGACGCCGTCGTCACCGGCTCCCACCTCGACTCCGTCCCCGACGGCGGCGCCTTCGACGGCCCGCTCGGCGTCGTCTCGTCCTTCGCCGCGCTCGACGGGCTCCGCGCGCGCGGCGCCGCGCCCACCCGCCCCCTCGCCGTCGTCAACTTCGGCGACGAGGAGGGCGCGCGGTTCGGCGTCGCCTGCGTCGGCTCCCGGCTCGCCGCCGGCACGCTGACCCCCGAGGCCGCGCACGCGCTGCGCGGCGCCGACGGCGTCACCCTGCCGCAGGCGATGGAACGGGCCGGGTACGACCCGGAGGCCATCGGCCCCGACCCCGAACGTCTCGCCCGCATCGGCGCGTTCGTCGAGCTGCACGTCGAGCAGGGCCGCGCGCTCGCCGAGACGCCGCACCCCGTCGGCGTCGCCTCCGCGATCTGGCCGCACGGCCGCTGGCGGTTCGACTTCCACGGCGAGGCCAACCACGCGGGCACCACGCGCATCGAGGACCGCAAGGACCCGATGCTCACCTACGCCAACACCGTTCTGGCCGCCCGGAAGAAGGCGCGCCTCGCCGGCGCCCTCGCCACCTTCGGCAAGGTCGCCGTCGAGCCCAACGGCGTCAACGCCATCGCGTCGCTCGTCCGCGGCTGGCTCGACTCCCGCGCCGCCGACGAGGCCACCCTGGCCGAGGTCGTCGCCGCCATCGAGCAGGCCGCCGTCGAACGCGGCCTGCGCGACGGGGTGGACGTCCGCGTCACCCGCGAGTCGTTCACCCCGGTCGTCGAGTTCGCCCACGGCCTCCGCGACGAGCTCGCCGGACTGCTCGGCGGCGTCCCCGTGCTCCCCACGGGCGCCGGACACGACGCCGGGATCCTCTCCGCCGCCGTCCCCACCGCCATGCTGTTCGTACGCAACCCCACCGGCGTCTCGCACTCGCCGGCCGAGACGGCCACCGAGGACGACTGCCTGGCCGGGGTGACCGCACTCACCGACGTACTGGAGGGCCTCGCGTGCCGGTGACCACCACCTACTGGGCGGAACACGCCTGGCTCGGCAGCCACGTCGAGCCCGGCGTGGCCATCGACGCCGACCCGGCCGACGGCCGGATCGCGGCCGTGCGCACCGAGGTGACGGCACCCCCGCCCGGGGCGGTGACCCTACGCGGGCTCACCCTCCCGGGCCTGGCCAACGCCCACAGCCACGCCTTCCACCGGGCCCTGCGCGGCGCCGTCCAGATCGGCTCCGGCACCTTCTGGACCTGGCGCGACACCATGTACGGCGTCGCCGACAAGCTCACCCCCGATCGCTACTTCGCACTCGCCCGCGCCACCTACGCCGAGATGGCCCTCGCCGGCGTCACCTGCGTCGGCGAGTTCCACTACCTCCACCACGCGCCCGGCGGCACCCCCTACGACGACCCCAACGCCATGGGCGAGGCGCTGCTCGCCGCCGCCGCCGAAGCCGGCATCCGCATCACCCTCCTCGACACCGCCTACCTCTCCGCCGGCTTCGGCGAACCGCCCAACCGGCACCAACTCCGCTTCTCCGACGGCTCGGCCGACGCGTGGGCCGAACGCGCCGACGCCCTCAAGGGGTGCGGGCACGCCAGGATCGGCGCGGCCGTGCACTCCGTGCGCGCGGTGCCCGCCGCCCAGCTGGCGACCGTCGCCGCCTGGGCCGCCGACCGGGATGCCCCGCTGCACGTCCACCTCTCCGAGCAGACCGCCGAGAACGACGCCTGCCGCGCCGCCCACGGCGTCACCCCGACCCGGCTCCTCGCCGACCACGGCGTCCTCGGGCCGCGCACCACCGCCGTGCACGCCACCCACCTCACCGACGAGGACATCGCCCTGCTCGGCGGCTCCTCCACCGGCACCTGCATGTGCCCCACCACCGAACGCGACCTCGCCGACGGCATCGGCCCGGCCGCGGCCCTCCAGCGGGCCGGCTCCCCGCTGTCCCTGGGCAGCGACAGCCACGCCGTCATCGACCTGCTCGAAGAGGCCCGCGCGATGGAGCTCGACGAGCGCCTGCGCACCCGCACCCGGGGCCACTGGACGGCCGCCGCCCTGCTGCGCGCGGCCACCGCCGACGGGCACGCCGCCCTCGGCTGGTCCGACGCCGGCCGCATCGAGCCCGGCGCCCTCGCCGACCTCACGACCGTCGCGCTGGACTCCGTCCGCACGGCGGGCCCACACCCACGGCTGGGCGCCGAGACGGCCGTATTCGCGGCGACCAACGCGGACGTACGGCACACCGTCGTCGGCGGACGGCACGTCGTACGGGACGGTGTCCACCAACTCGTGGAGGATGTGGCGGGCGCGCTGGCCGACTCCATCGCGGCCCTGCGCTCCTGAAACGGGCGGGCCCAGTGAACCTGTTCGGCGCGACGGGCTCGCCGGGTCCGTTCGGTCCGGCGGAGCGGCCCGGCTCGTTCGGTCCGGTCGGCGTCCCGGGACCGTTCGGATCCGGGGACCAGCCCGGCGCGTGCGCTCCGACAGCTCCGCCCGGCTCGCCCGGCCCGCTCGGCATCCCGGACCCGTCCGGTCCGGGGGTTCTGCCAGGCCCGCCCGGTCCGACGGGACCGCCGGGGCCGCCCGGTCCGCCAGGGCGGGTAGGTTCGGCGGCGGAGCGGCTGGTCCCGGCTCGCGAGTGTCCGTCCCCGGAGCGCCGGGAAGAGGAACCGGGCGAGAAGCCGGGCGCGGCCCCCGCCGGGCCACGAGACGGCACCCCCGTCCGAACGTCCGCCGGGATCCCCGACCGGAAGCCCGGCCGCATCCCCGACACGCACCCCGCCCGAACCCCTGACAAGAAGCGGCCGAACCCGAAGCGCACGAACCCGAAGGACGTCATCACCCCCATGGCCCCCAACACCACGGCGATCACCAACATCGGCAGCCTCGTCACCAACGATCCCTCCCTCCCCGGCACCGGCCCCCTCGGCGTGATCCAGGACGCGGCGGTCGTCATCGACGGCGACCGCATCGCCTGGGTCGGTCCGACAAGCAAAGCACCCGCCACTGACAACGCCGTCGACGCCGAGGGCCGGGCGGCCCTCCCGGGCTTCGTGGACTCCCACTCCCACCTGGTCTTCGCCGGCGACCGGACCGAGGAGTTCAACGCCCGGATGTCCGGCCGGAGCTACAGCGCCGGCGGCATCCGCACCACCGTCGCCGCCACCCGCGCCGCGACCGACGCCGAGCTGGAGGCCAACCTCCGGCGCCACCTCGACGAGGCCCTCCGCCAGGGCACCACCACCCTGGAGACCAAGTCCGGCTACGGCCTCAGCGTCCACGACGAGGCCCGCGCCCTGCGGATCGCCGCCGCCCACACCGACGAGGTCACCTACCTCGGCGCCCACGTCGTCGCCCCCGAGTTCGCCGACGACCCCGACGGCTACGTCGCGCTCGTCACCGGCGAGATGCTCGACGCCTGCGCTCCGCACGCCCGTTGGGTCGACGTCTTCTGCGAGCGCGGCGCGTTCGACGGCGACCAGGCCCGTACGGTCCTCGAGGCCGGGATCGCCAAGGGGCTGCACGCCCGCGTCCACGCCAACCAGCTGGGCCACGGCCCCGGAGTCCGGCTCGCCGTCGAACTCGGCGCCGCCTCCGCCGACCACTGCACCCACCTCACCGACGCGGACGTCGACGCCCTGGCCTCCGGCGACACGGTCGCCACCCTGCTGCCCGGCGCGGAGTTCTCCACGCGCGCCCCCTGGCCCGACGCGCGCCGACTCCTCGACGCGGGCGTCACCGTCGCGCTCTCCACGGACTGCAACCCCGGCTCGTCCTTCACCAGTTCGGTGCCGTTCTGCGTCGCCCTGGCCGTGCGCGACATGGGGATGACCCCCGACGAGGCCGTCTGGGCCGCCACCGCGGGCGGCGCCGCGGCCCTGCGCCGCACCGACGTCGGACGCGTCACCCCCGGCGCCCGCGCCGACCTCCTCCTGCTGGACGCGCCGAGCCACGTCCACCTCGCCTACCGGCCGGGCGTCCCGCTGGTCTCCGCGGTCTGGCGCCGGGGCGTGCGCGAGGTCTGACAAGGGCGCGGAGTCTGACAAGGGCCCCGGGCGATGGAGCGACCGGGGGAATCGGGGCGACGGCCGGCGAACGACCGCTCCCACCACGACGGCTTCCGGACGCGCGCCCCGGCCGCCGTGGCGTCACGACGCCCCTCGGGCGGGGCCCGCCGCACGCCGGGGCCCAGGGCCCCCACGCCAGGAAGGGCCCCGGCACGGGCGGCCGGCCCGACGGCTCGGCCGGCCGCCACCCCTCAGCCCTCCGCCTCCTGCCGCCAGGCGATCCGCACCTCCGGCAGGTCCGCCCCCGGCGCGTCCAGTTCCGGCGCGGCCCGGCCGCACAGGTGCAGACCGAAGAAGGCCGCCACGTAACGGCTCGTCACCGCCTGCGCCCGGCGCCCGTCGAGGCTGCCGAAGAACCGCTGGAACCGCTCCGGTGGCCAGGTGTCCGCCAGCTCCAGGCCGACGCCCAGCGGTGCGAGGTCGGTGACGCCGTAGTGCCGGGTGCCCAGCAGGTTCACCTTGCGGCCCCACGCCCGGTGGGCCGCCATGAAGGCGTCCCAGCCCGCGTCCGTCGAGTCCTCTGTGAACAGCATGAACGGCCGCGTCAGCCCGGTGCGGACGGCGTCCGTCCGCAGCCGCCCGTCGAGCACGACCCCGGCCGAGAACCGGGCGTCCGTACGCAGCGCCTCGGCGGAGGCCGAGCCGCCCAGCGAGTGCCCGAACGCGCCGACGCGGCCGAAGTCCACGGCGGCGCTCACCGCGGGCGCCGGGCTCGGGCCCCGCTCGCCGCTCAGCACGTCCAGGACGAAGCGCAGGTCCGCGGCCCGGACGTCGGAGTACCGCCGCAGCTCCTCGGGGTCGCTCGTCGGCGGATTGCCGGGGACGACGCGGCCGTCGGGGAACTCGACCGGTCCGTCGTAGGTGTGGTTGACGCCCGCTACGACACAGCCCTGGGAGGCCAGTTCCTGGGCGAACGCGGTGCCCGTCGCGGCCGGGTCCTGGCGGCCGGGGCTGTAGAGGATCAGGGGCGCGTCCCGGAGCGCACGGCTCACGGGCGCGCCGGCGCGCGACTGCGTGCGCACCCGGGAGAGCGAGCCCGCCGGCAGGGTGAAGCGCTGCTCCACCAAAGGCAGCAGGCCACCGGTGAGGTAGGGGGCGGTCGTCCGCGCGGAGCCGCCGTCCGCGGCGTACCAGAGCTGCACCATGAGCTCACGCGGCGTCCGAGTGGGCGCGTAGGGGTCCGTACGGCGGGTGTCCACCAGGTGCAGTCGGGTGGTGCCCACCGGGCAGGGGCCGGAGGGGGCCGGGAGGGGTACGGGGTCCATGGACGGTGTGCGGGGCGCGGGCGTCGCGGCGTGCGCCGCCGGGCCCAGGGCGCCCGCGGCGCCACCGGTCAGGGCGGCGCCCACCGCGCCCGCCGAGGCGCGGAGGAGCGAGCGGCGCCCTAACGAGGCAGGGGGCGTGTCGGACGCCCCGCAGGTGCCGGAACGTTGCATGCGTCTCTTCTCCCAAGCGAAGCGGCCGAGATCGAGGGATCGAGTGTGGATCATCGCCGTCATCACATCACCCCCACGTTTCCCGCGGAACCCCCGTTGCGGCCACCGTCACATCACAACTCGATTGCCTCCAGGGGCGCACGGGGCGAAAGTGACCCGATGAAGACGATCGGGCTGTTGGGTGGCATGAGCTGGGAGTCCACCGCCGAGTACTACCGGCTGCTGAACGAGCGCACGCGGGAGCGCCTCGGAGGACTGCACTCCGCCAAGTGCGTGCTGTACTCGGTGGACTTCGCGGAGATCGAGCGGCTCCAGGTCGAGGGCCGCTGGGAGGAGGCCGGCGACGTGCTGGCCGCCGCCGCGAAGTCCCTGTCGGCGGCGGGCGCGGAGCTGCTGCTGATCTGCACCAACACCATGCACAAGGTGGCGGACCGGGTCGCGGCGGAGGTCGACGTCCCGCTGCTGCACATCGGGGACGCCACCGCCGAGGCCGTGCACGCGGCCGGTCCGCGCCGCGTCGGTCTGCTCGGCACCGCCTTCACCATGGAGCAGGACTTCTACCGCGACCGGCTCACGGCGGGCGGCCTGGAGGTCCTGGTGCCGGACGGGGAGGGCCGCGCGACCGTGCACCGGGTGATCTACGAGGAGCTGTGCGCCGGGATCGTCCGCGAGGAGTCCCGCGAGGCGTACCGGGCGGTCATCCGCGACCTCGTCGCGGCCGGGGCGGAGGGGATCATCCTCGGCTGCACGGAGATCGAACTCCTCATCGGTGCCGAGGACAGCCCGGTCCCGGTCTTCCCGACCGCCCGGCTGCACGCGGAGGCGGCGGTCGCCCGGGCGCTGGCCGATGTGCCGGAGGCGGCGCCGACCTCCTGACGGGGGGAGGCGAGCGGCAGCGGGGGAAGGAGACCCCGCCGGACCGGCGAACGACGAAGCGCCGCGCGGGGGTTCCGCGCGGCGCTTCGCGCACCCGGAGGCGGCGGACCGGCAGGCCGGTCCGTCGTGCTACTCGTCGGCCAGCAGCCCGCGCCGCAGCCGCACGAGCGTCCGGGAGAGCAGCCGGGAGACGTGCATCTGCGAGATGCCGAGTTCCTCGCCGATCTCCGACTGGGTCATGTTGCCGACGAACCGCAGCGACAGGATCTTGCGGTCGCGCGGCGGCAGCTCGGCGATCAGGGGCTTCAACGACTCGACGTACTCGACCCCTTCGAGGTCGTGGTCCTCGTAGCCGATCCGGGCCGAGAGGGTGCCCTCGTGGTCGTCGTCCTCGGAGGGCGCGTCCAGCGAGCTCGCGGTGTACGCGTTGCTGGCGCCCATGCCCTCGACGACCTCGTCCTCCGAGATGCCCAGGTGCCGGGCGAGTTCGGCGACCGTGGGGGAGCGGTCGAGGCGCTGGGCGAGTTCGTCGCCGGCCTTGGCGAGGGTGAGCCGGAGCTCCTGGAGCCGGCGCGGGACGCGCACGGACCAGCTGGTGTCGCGGAAGAAGCGCTTGATCTCGCCGATGATGGTCGGCATCGCGAAGGTCGGGAACTCGACGCCGCGGCTGAGCTCGAAGCGGTCGATGGCCTTGATGAGGCCGATGGTGCCGACCTGGACGATGTCCTCCATCGGTTCGCTGCGGGTGCGGAACCGGGAGGCGGCGAACCTGACGAGGGCCAGGTTGAGTTCGACCAGGGTGTTGCGCACGTAGGCGTACTCGTGCGTGCCTTCCTCGAGCGATTCGAGGCGGGCGAAGAGGGTTTTGGACAGGGCCCGCGCGTCCACCGGTTCCACCTCGTCGTACGGGGGGATGTCCGGAAGGGGCGGGAATGTCGACGAGGCGGTCTCCGCCGTCCCGTAGGGGACGGTGTCCTCGTCCTCAGAGCGCGGAAGGATTGCCTCCGGGGAGAGGGGGGAACGCGGTTCGTCGAGCCGGGGTGACATGGTCTCCTCCATCGTTCTCGGCATATGGCCGCCGGTGCCATGAGCTCGTGCTGCGGTTTGCGGCGCCTCCGGGCCGTCCGTGGTGGGTGATGTCTTCCTCTAGCCGTACCGGTCTTTACCTATGCTTGGCAAGTCTCGATTGTCCGTATTTGGTGCTAAATGACGGTTGTTCGACTTTCCGCAGGCGTAGGGAACGCGTAGGGTTTCCGCTGTCCTGAGCGGGCAGGCAGGGCACGGGCACACCATGAAGGGATGCGCGATGGCATGCGGAGATACCAGGAAAAAGGTGTCGGAGTCGTGAGCGGGACCCGGCTGCGGGTGGAGGTCCGGCGGCACGGGGCGAGCGCGGTCGTGAAGCCGGAGGGTGAGCTCGATCACCATACGGCCGATCTCCTGCGCGAGCCGCTGGAGAGCTGCGCCGAGGAGGTCGGCGCGCGCATCGTCGTCGACTGCTCGGGGCTGGAGTTCTGCGACTCCACCGGCCTCAACGTACTGCTCGGTGCCCGGTTGAAGGCGGAGGCCGCCGGCGGTTCCGTCCATCTGGCGGCGATGCGGCCGGTGGTGGCCCGGGTGTTCGAGATCACGGGCGCCGGCGCGGTCTTCGCGGTGCACAGCAGTCTCGACGCGGCTCTCGCCGAGTGACGGGCGGGCGACGGTGCGTTGTGCGGACCACCGGAACGGTGCCGTAGGTGTTCACCGCGTACGTCCGGGCAGGAGCAGGCTGACCGCTTTGTACGCGAAGACTGTGTACGCGACGACAGAGTCTCTTTCTCAATCGGTGAATCGGTGAGGTGAAGCGCTGATGAGCACCACCCGGCCGTACCCGCCGGCGCCGGGCGACCCCGGCCCGGAGGCGCACGGCTCAGCCGCGGCCGAGCCCGCCGAAGCGGGGCCACCGGGCGGGCCGGCCCGCAGGCTCCCCCTCGTCGGGGTCAGCGGCGCCGTTCCCCTGTCCCGTGACTTCACCCGCCAGGCGCTCCGCGACTGGGGGTGGCTGCCCGCGGCCAACGCCGATCACCGGGCCGCCGCCGAGGACGTCCTGCTGGTCGTCTCCGAGCTCGTCACCAACGCCTGCCTGCACGCGGGCGGCCCGGCCGAGCTGCTCGTCAGCAACCGCGGGACGAAGGTGCTGCGGCTGGAGGTCTCCGACCTCGGCAACGGCGAGCCGGTGCCCCGGACCCCGCACCGCGCGGGCCGCCCCGGCGGGCACGGCATGTTCATCGTCCAGCGGCTGTGCCTGGACTGGGGTGTCGTCCGCAACGCGGACGGCGCGGGAAAGACGGTCTGGGCGGAACTGGCCGCCCCCTCGTAGACGGACGCTCGTACGGCGTGCCACCTCGCACGCCCCGACCCTGTCCCGTACGGCCACGGCGCTTCGCCGGTGGCCGCTTTGGTGCGCCCGGACGCCGTGGGGAAGCCGCCGCGGCCACACCCCGCTGACGGGCCGCTTGTCGCCCGCTGATGCCCGCAGGGGACCGCTGACGCCCGCCGGGGACCGCCGGGCCCGATGACGCCCATGGCGCCCGCTGACCGCTCTCTGAAGCGCCCTGACGCCATCTGACGTCCGCAGGGCGCCCGCCGAGGAGCGCCGAGACCGCCGAACAGCCGAGTGCCTCTGGCAGGCGCCAAGGGGCGACGTAGAGGCCCCCCTCCGCCCGGGCCCGGCCCCCCGCCACCCCCTCAGCAGCCCCGCCACCCACGCACGGAAGCCCCCACCCGCGCCCGCCCAGCCCCGCGCGCCCGCCCCGCGCACACGAATGCCCCCGGCGCGTCATCGCGCCGGGGGCATTGTGCGGGAGGCGGCCGACGGCTCGCCTCAGGTGCGCGTCAGCGCACGTCGCCCATGAGGGCCTCGATCTTCTTGCGGGACGACCAGACCGCGACGCCCGCCAGGGCCGCGACCCCGGCCTCGCCGAGGATCACGCCGAAGCCGTTGAGGTCCACGCCCGCCGTGGCCATCAGGGTCATGACGCAGTCACCCGCGGTGACCGCGAGGAACCAGACACCCATCATCTGGCTGGCGTACTTCTTGGGCGCCATCTTCGTGGTCAGCGACAGACCCACGGGGGACAGGCAGAGTTCACCGAGCGTCTGCAGCATGTAGATGGTGATCAGCCACATGGGGCTGACGGTCGAGCCGCCCGTCGCCATCTTCATGGGGATGGCGAAGAGCACGAAGGAGGCACCGGCCAGCAGCATCGCCGCGGAGAACTTCACCGTGGAGCTGGGCTCGCGCTTGCGGCGCGCCATCGACACCCACATCGCCGCGAAGATCGGGGCGAGGACCAGGACCCACGCGGAGTTGACCGACTGGAACCAGGTGGACGGGAAGTGGATGCCGAAGACGTTGTCCGTGGTCTTCTTCTCGGCGAACGTCGACATCGTCGAACCGGCCTGGTCGAAGATGCCCCAGAACACGGCGGCGGCGACGAAGAACCAGATGTAGCCGCTGACCTTGGTCTGCTCCTCCGACGTCAGCTCCTTGTCCCGCTTGATGCGGGCCAGGACGAAGATCGGGACGATCAGGCCGATGAGGGCGATCGGAACGAGGGCCCAGTTGATCGTGAAGTGACCGGTGCCGACCACGACGCCGTAGAAGATCGCGGCGATGACGAGCCAGATCAGGCCCTTGAGCAGCCACGAGTTCCGCTCGGCCGCCGTCAGCGGCATCGGGACCTCGGCGCTCTTCGGGTCCAGCCAGCGGGTGCCGATGAGGAACGCCACCAGGCCGAGGCCCATGCCGATCGCGGCGAGGGTGAAGCCCAGGTGCCAGCTGACCTGCTGGCCGACGGTGCCGATGACCAGCGGCGCGCCGAGACCACCGAGGTTGATGCCGATGTAGAAGAGCGTGAAGCCGCCGTCGCGACGCGGGTCCTTGGGGCCGTTGTAGAGGTGGCCGACCATCGTCGAGATGTTGGACTTCAGCAGACCCGAACCGATCGCCACCAGCGCCAGACCGGCGAAGAAGGTGGGCTTGCCCGGCAGCGCGAGCAGCAGGTGACCGCACATGATCACGCTGGCCGCGATGGCCACCGTCTTGCGGGGACCCCAGACGCGGTCGCCGAACCAGCCGCCGGGCATGGCCAGCAGGTACACCATGGCCACGTACACCGAGTAGATGGCCAGCGACGTCGACTCCGGCATGGCCAGACCGCCGCCCTGGCTGCCGGACTTGGCGTCCGGGCCACCGGAGATCAGGTAGAGGACGAGGAGGGCGCGCATTCCGTAGTAGGAAAAGCGCTCCCACATCTCCGTCAGGAAGAGGGGGGCCAGGCCGAGGGGGTGGCCGAAGAGGGTCTTACCGCCGGCGACGGGGGTGTTGTCCCGCGCGGTTGACTCCTTCGTCAGGCTGGACGCCATGGTCGATCCTTGGGTTCCGAGGACGCGCGTGGAGCTGCTGCGCACCCGTGTGGGGGTTGGCCGGCACCGGATCACGACACCGCCCGCCCCCACGCCCTTGGGGTTCGCCTCCCGTGGGGGAGCCGGCAGAGCGGCCTTGATTCCGGGATCCACGCCCCCGCGCACCTTCGCGCGGCGGACCCGGCCGACAGGTCGTTCAGGTTTCACATAAGAGTGACGTATCAGTCCCGCGTACGGAAGAGACCTCCGGCGCTACTGCCGAGCCGAAGGTCCCACACGCTGGTCCAGACTTCCGGTAACCATACGTCACACCCCGCCCGCATATGGAAGGAGTTGAGACATGGATCACAATGGTTGGCGGAACCATTCATCGGGGTTCCGATGTGTCATCCCCTTCGGCGTTCCCCGGGTCCCGGGTGCCCGGAGTGCGCTCTGACGTGCGCCCGAGCGGACTACCATCACGTGCATGACCCGAGTACTGCTCGCCGAGGATGACGCGTCCATCTCGGAGCCGCTCGCACGCGCGCTGCGCCGTGAGGGGTATGAGGTGGAGGTACGAGAAGACGGTCCCACAGCGCTCGCCGCGGGGATCAAGGGAGACGTCGACCTGCTCGTCCTCGATCTCGGGCTGCCCGGAATGGACGGTCTGGAGGTCTGCCGGCGGCTGCGCACCGAGGGCCACGGCTTCCCGGTGCTGGTCCTCACCGCCCGGGCCGACGAGGTCGACACCGTCGTCGGGCTGGACGCCGGCGCCGACGACTACGTCACCAAGCCGTTCCGCCTCGCCGAGCTGCTCGCCCGCGTCCGGGCCCTGCTCCGGCGCGGCGCCGCCGAGTCCCCCCAGCAGGGGACGGCGACGCACGGCGTCCGGATCGACGTCGAGTCGCACCGCGCCTGGATGGGCGACGAGGAACTCCAGCTCACCGCCAAGGAGTTCGACCTGCTCCGGGTCCTGGTCCGGGACGCGGGCCGGGTCGTCACCCGCGACCAGCTGATGCGCGAGGTCTGGGACACCACCTGGTGGTCGTCCACCAAGACCCTCGACATGCACATCTCCTGGCTGCGCAAGAAGCTCGGGGACGACGCGGCCAACCCGCGCTACATCGCCACCGTGCGCGGCGTCGGCTTCCGGTTCGAGAAGAACTAGCCCCCGCGCCGGAGGGGCGACGCCCCGCGCCCGGGGCAACCGGGGGGCACCGAACAACGGAACAACGAGCCGGAGAACCGCCCGTGCGCCGCCGATTGATCAACTCCACGCTCGCCGTCGTCCTCGTCGTGATCGCGGTCTTCGGGATCTCGCTGGTCATCGTCGAGACGCGGACCATCGAGAGCAGCGCGCAGGAGAGCGTGCAGTCCGAGGCGGTGCGGCTGGTCAGCAGCGTCGAGGGGCGGCTGGCCGGCGGCGAACGGGTCGAGGCGGGCGTACTGCAGCAGCAGATCGCCCAGGACCGGTACGCGCGGGTGGAGATCCCCGGCCGCAAGCCCATCGAGGTCGGCACCCGCCCCGAGGGCGGGCTGATCGTCTCGGAGCAGACCGGGGAGCACGGCGAGCGGGTCCGGGTGGAGGAGTCCCGCTCGGCCGTCAGCAAGGAGGTCGGCCGGACGCTGCTGGTGATCCTCGCGGTGGCCCTGCTGGCCGTCGTCGCCGCCGTCTTCCTCGCCGTCCGGCAGGCCAACCGCCTGACCGCGCCCCTCACCGACCTCGCCGAGACCGCCGAGCGGCTCGGCTCCGGAGACCCCCGCCCCCGCCACCGCCGCTACGGCGTCCCCGAGCTGGACCGGGTCGCCGACGTCCTCGACAGCAGCGCGGAACGCATCGCCCGGATGCTCACGGCGGAACGGCGGCTCGCCGCCGACGCCTCCCACCAGCTCCGCACCCCGCTGACCGCGCTGTCCATGCGGCTGGAGGAGATCACGCTCACCGACGACCCGGACACGGTCAAGGAGGAGGCGACGATCGCCCTCACCCAGGTCGAGCGCCTCACCGACGTCGTCCAGCGGCTGCTGACCAACTCGCGCGACCCCAAGACCGGCTCCGCCGTCACCTTCGACCTCGACGAGGTGATCAAGCAGCAGCTGGAGGAATGGCGGCCCGCCATCCGCGCCGGCGGCCGGGCCCTGGTCCGCTCCGGCAAACAGGGGCTCCGCGCGGTGGGCACGCCCGGCGCGGTCTCGCAGGTCATCGCGACGCTGATCGAGAACTCCCTGACCCACGGCGACGGAGCGGTGGCCCTGCGCACTCGGGTCACCGGCAACCAGGCGGTGGTCGAGGTCTCCGACGAGGGTCCGGGCGTTCCGACGGACCTGGGCGCGCGGGTCTTCGAACGGACGGTCAGCGGCCGGAACTCGACGGGCCTGGGCCTGGCCGTCGCCCGGGACCTCGCGGAGGCGGACGGCGGCCGGCTGGAACTGCTCCAGCAGCGCCCGCCGGTGTTCGCGCTGTTCCTGAGCATGGAGGCGGGGCCGGGGAGCCGGGAGCCGGAGCGGGAGGAGCGGGGGGACTGATTCCCCGACGGCGTGTGGGCGCCGGCCCGGGCGTCAGGGGGTCGGGCTGCCCGGCCGTCAGTGGCGCGTCGACGAAGCCCGGTGCCGCTGGCGCGGGATCTCCGGAGTGGCGGAAGCCTTCGGAGCCTGCGCCAGAAACGATTCAGCCGCCTCGACGGTCGCCTGCGTCACCGGCAGCCGCTTGAACACCCACGTCCGGTACGACCAGAACCGGAACACCGTCCCGATGCCCAGCCCCACCACGTTCTTGGCGATGTTGTCCGCCACCGCGGAAGTAAGGCCGAAGCCGTAGTGCGACAGCGCCAGGATCCCGTTCTCGATCACCAGGCCGACGCCGCTGAACAGCAGGAACAGCGTCAGCTCCCGGCTGCGGCGGCTCTTGTCGCAGTCGCGGTACGTCCAGTAGCGGTTGCCGACGTAGTTCGCCGCGATGGCGAAGCAGGTGGCGATCACGCCCGAGCGGACCACGGCCAGCCCCGAGTGCCGGCACATGTTGAAGATGACGGTGTTGACCACGAAGCCGACCGCGCCGATGGCGCCGAACTTGGCGATCTCGCGGACCAGCCGCTCCAGCCGGGAACGCACTGCGCGCCGATGACTCATGGTTTCGTCAGGCTCCGTGGGGAAGGCGGACAGGGCGTGGGGCGACTCACCATGCTAGCGAGCGCTTCCGGTTACCGGCCGGGGGCCGGGTGAATACCGGACGAACGCCCGCCGCCCCGCCCGCCACCGTCCGATGACCGGCCGGCTTGGATGATCATCCAAGCCCGGGGCCGGGCCGGTCGTGCGTACGGATACCCTGTTGGCGTGACGTTCCCGGTAGTCGGCATGGTCGGCGGCGGTCAGCTCGCCCGTATGACCCACGAGGCGGGCATCCCCCTCGGCATCAGATTCAAGCTGCTCAGTGACACTCCGCAGGACTCGGCGGCGCAGGTCGCGAACGAGGTGGTGGTGGGGGACTACCGCGACCTCGACACCCTTCGTGCGTTCGCACAAGGCTGCGATGTGATCACCTTCGATCACGAGCACGTTCCGACCGAGCACCTACGGGCCCTGGAGGCGGACGGCATCCCCGTCCGCCCGGGGCCCGACGCGTTGGTGCACGCCCAGGACAAGGGCGTGATGCGGGCGAAGCTCACGGAGATCGACGTTCCCTGCCCACGCCACCGCATCGTGGCCGATCCGGCCGACGTCGAGCGGTTCGCGGCGGAGGGCGACGGCTTCCCCGTCGTCCTCAAGACGGTGCGCGGCGGCTACGACGGCAAGGGCGTGTGGGTGGTCCGCGACGCCGCGGGGGCGCGGGACGCCTTCCGCGCCGGGGTGCCTGTCCTCGCCGAGGAGAAGGTGGACTTCGTCCGCGAGCTGGCCGCCAACGTCGTGCGCTCCCCGCACGGCCAGGCCGTCGCCTACCCGGTCGTCGAGTCGATCCAGGTCGACGGCGTCTGCGACACGGTCATCGCCCCCGCCCCCGGCCTGTCCCCCGAGCTGTCCGCCGAGGCGCAGCGGCTCGCGCTGCGGGTCGCCCAGGAGCTGGGCGTCGTCGGTCACCTGGCCGTCGAGCTGTTCGAGACCCGGGACGGCCGGATCCTCGTCAACGAGCTGGCGATGCGCCCGCACAACTCCGGCCACTGGACCCAGGACGGCGCGGTCACCTCGCAGTTCGCCAACCACGTCCGGGCCGTCCTCGACCTGCCGCTCGGCGACCCGCGCCCGCGCGCCCGGTGGACCGTCATGGCCAATGTTCTGGGCGGCGACTATCCGGACATGTATTCCGCGTACCTCCATTGCATGGCACGCGACCCGGGACTGAAGATCCATATGTACGGCAAGGACGTCAAGCCCGGCCGCAAGGTCGGACACGTCAACACCTACGGCGACGACCTGGACGACGTGCGCGAGCGCGCCGCCCACGCCGCCGGATACCTGCGAGGGACGATCACCGAATGAGCAGCTCCCCCGGCACCGGCGCCCCGGTCGTCGGCATCGTCATGGGCTCCGACTCCGACTGGCCCGTCATGGAGGCCGCCGCCCAGGCGCTCGCCGAGTTCGAGGTCCCTTACGAGGTCGACGTCGTCTCCGCGCACCGGATGCCCCGCGAGATGGTCGCCTACGGAGAGCGGGCGGCCGGCCGGGGGCTGAAGGCGATCATCGCGGGCGCGGGCGGCGCGGCCCACCTGCCCGGCATGCTGGCCTCCGTCACCACCCTCCCGGTGATCGGCGTCCCGGTCCCGCTCAAGTACCTCGACGGCATGGACTCGCTCCTCTCCATCGTCCAGATGCCGGCCGGCGTCCCCGTCGCCACCGTCTCCGTCGGCGGCGCCCGCAACGCGGGCCTGCTCGCCGTGCGCATGCTCGCCGCGCACGACCCCGGCCTGAGCGCCCGGATGAGCCGCTTCCAGGAGGAGCTCAACGAGCAGGCGACGGAGAAGGGCCGCCGCCTGCGCGCCAAGGCACAGGGCGAGACCGGCTTCGGCTTCGGAAAGTAGGGGGGACGGACGTGACGGAACCGCTCGACCGCGCCCGCGAACTGCTGGCCGCCCACCCGATCGTCGACGGGCACAACGACCTCCCCTGGGCGCTGCGCGAACAGGTCTCCTACGACCTCGACCGCCGCGACATCGCCACCGACCAGAGCGCCGCCGGCCTCCACACCGACCTGCCCCGGCTGCGCGCCGGCGGCGTGGGCGCCCAGTTCTGGTCCGTGTACGTCCGCAGCGACATGGCCGGCGACGACGCGGTGAGCGCCACCCTCGAACAGATCGACGTCGTCCGGCGGCTCGCCGAACGCCACCCGGCGGACCTGCGGCTCGCCTTCACCGCCGACGACATGGAGGCCGCCCGCGCAGAGGGCCGCATCGCCTCCCTGATGGGCGCCGAGGGCGGCCACAGCATCAACTGCTCCCTGGCCACGCTGCGCGCCCTGTACGCGCTGGGCGTCCGCTATATGACCCTCACCCACAACGACAACATCCCGTGGGCGGACTCCGCGACCGACGAGCCGCGCGCCGGCGGCCTCACCCGCTTCGGCGAGGAGGTCGTGCGCGAGATGAACCGCCTCGGCATGCTCGTCGACCTCTCGCACGTCTCCGCCGACACCATGCGGGACGCGATCCGGGTCAGCGAGGCGCCGGTGATCTTCTCGCACTCCTCCGCCCGCGCGGTCTGCGACCACCCGCGCAACGTGCCCGACGACGTCCTGGCCTCGCTGGCGGCCAACGGGGGCGTCGCGATGGTGACGTTCGTCCCCAAGTTCGTCCTCCCCGAGGCAGTCGCCTGGACCAAGGCGGCGGACGAGAACATGCGCGCGCACGGCTTCCACCCCCTCGACACCAAGCCCGAGGCGATGGCCGTCCACCAGGCGTTCGAGGCCGGCCACCCCCGCCCGGTCGCGACGGCGGCGACGGTCGCGGACCACCTGGACCACATGCGGGAGGTCGCCGGGGCCGACCACATCGGCATCGGCGGCGACTTCGACGGCACCGCCTTCACGCCGTCGGACCTGTCGGACGTGGCCGGATACCCGAACCTGATCGCGGAGTTGCTGCGACGGGGGTGGTCGGAGGCGGACATCGCCAAGCTGACGTGGGGGAACGCGGTGCGGGTGCTGCGGGAGGCGGAAGCGGTTTCCCGGGCCGTTGCCGCGCGCCGCGGACCTTCGATCGCGACGATCGGTCAGTTGGACGGGTGAGTGGCCCCTGCCCCGCCCTTTCACCGTTTCTTGCGGGGGTGGGCCCCCGCCCCCCTGAAACCGCGCTTCGCGCGGTTGTCCTCAAGCGCCGGACGGGCTGAAGTGTGCGCCCGGGCGCGCTATCCAGCCCGTTGGGGGTGCCCCCTCTGGGGGAGTTTGAGGACGAGCGGCGGAGCCGCGAAAGGGGGGTCTGGGGCGCAGCCCCAGGAAACGGCGAAAGGGCGGGACCGGGGCACCCGCCCGAAGGGCTAAGCCCGCGGCCGCCCCATGGCCCGGAACGTCCACCCGGCCGCCCGCCACGCGCCAGCGTGCAACGCATTGCGACCGTCCAGAATCTGCGGCGAAGCCACAACCTCCCGCAGCGCCGCGGGATCCAGCTCCCGGAACTCCGCCCACTCGGTCAGGTGCAACACCACATGCGCCCCCCGGCAAGCCTCCGACGCACTCGCCGCGTAACCAAGCGTCGGGAACACCCGCCGAGCGTTCTCCATCCCCTTCGGGTCGTACACGGTCACCTGACCGCCCTGCAGATGGATCTGCCCGGCCACGTTCAGCGCGGGCGAGTCCCGCACATCGTCCGAATCCGGCTTGAAAGTGGCGCCGAGCACGGCGACCCGCCGTCCGAGGAAGCCACCCCCCACCGCTTCGCGAGCGAGCTCGACCATGTGCCCGCGCCGCCGCATGTTGATGGAGTCGACCTCGCGGAGGAAGGTGAGCGCCTGGTCGGCACCCAGCTCGCCGGCGCGGGCCATGAAGGCGCGGATGTCCTTGGGCAGGCAGCCGCCGCCGAAGCCGATGCCGGCGCGCAGGAACTTCTTCCCGATCCGCTCGTCGTGCCCTATGGCCTCGGCCAGTTTGGCGACGTCGCCGTCGGCGGCCTCGCACACCTCGGCCATCGCGTTGATGAAGGAGATCTTCGTGGCGAGGAAGGAGTTGGCGGCGGTCTTCACCAGCTCGGCGGTCGGGTAGTCGGTGACGACGAACGGCGAACCCTCGCCGATCGGCGTCGCGTACACCTCGCGCAGCACCTTCTCCGCGCGCTCGCCCTCGACGCCGACGACGATGCGGTCGGGGTGCAGGGTGTCCTGGACGGCGAAGCCCTCGCGGAGGAACTCGGGGTTCCAGGCGAGCTCCACCTCCTCGCCGGCGGGGGCGAGTTCGGCGAGCTTGCGGGCCAGGCGGGCGGCGCTGCCGACGGGCACGGTGGACTTGCCGACGACGAGCGCGGGCCGGTTCAGCCGCGGGGCGAGCGAGGCGACCGCGGCGTCCACGTACGACATGTCGCACGCGTACTCGCCGTGCTTCTGCGGGGTGTTGACGCAGATGAAGTGGACGTCGCCGAACTCGCCGACCTCCTCCCACGAGGTGGTGAACCGCAGCCGCCCGCTGGATCCCTCCAGCCCCGCGACGTGCTTGCGCAGCAGGTCCTCCAGGCCCGGCTCGTACATGGGCACCTCGGCCCGGGCGAGCATCTCGACCTTCTCCGGGACCACATCGAGGCCCAGGACTTCGAAACCGAGCTCGGCCATGGCCGCCGCGTGGGTGGCGCCGAGGTAGCCGGTGCCGATCACAGTGATCTTGGGGGCCATGCGTGCTCCAGGTACGTACGGGCGTGCTGACTGCGTGGCCCGAGCATAGTCCGGGGCGGTCGTGGGGAGATTCCCCATGATCTGCAGCTGTCGGCAAGCTCACGTATCCCGTCCGGGCCCCGGCCCCTAGAATCACGGTTACTAAACGGTAGTTAACGCTCTGGGGAGTTCGCCTTGGCGGGAAACAAGGACTTCGACCTGTACCGGCCGTCCGAGGAGCACGACGAGCTCCGCAAGGTCGTTCGCTCGCTCGCCGAGGCGAAGATCGCGCCGTTCGCCGCGGAGGTGGACGAGGAGGGCCGCTTCCCGCAGGAAGCGCTCGACGCGCTGACGGCGGCCGATCTGCACGCGGTGCACGTGCCGGAGGAGTTCGGCGGCGCGGGTGCCGACGCCCTCGCGACGGTGATCGTCATCGAGGAGGTGGCCCGCGTCTGCGCCTCCTCCTCCCTCATCCCGGCGGTCAACAAGCTCGGCTCGCTGCCGGTCGTCCTCTCCGGCTCCGAGGAGCTGAAGAAGAAGTACCTGAGCCCGCTCGCCAAGGGCGACGGCATGTTCTCGTACTGCCTCAGCGAGCCCGACGCCGGCTCGGACGCGGCCGGCATGAAGACGCGCGCCGTGCGCGACGGCGACTTCTGGGTGCTCAACGGCGTCAAGCGCTGGATCACCAACGCGGGCGTCAGCGAGTACTACACGGTGATGGCCGTGACCGACCCGGAGAAGCGCTCCAAGGGCATCTCCGCGTTCGTCGTCGAGAAGTCCGACGAGGGCGTCTCCTTCGGCGCGCCGGAGAAGAAGCTCGGCATCAAGGGCTCGCCGACCCGCGAGGTCTACCTCGACAACGTCCGCATCCCCGCCGACCGCATGATCGGCGAGGAGGGCACGGGCTTCGCCACGGCGATGAAGACCCTGGACCACACCCGCATCACCATCGCGGCCCAGGCCCTCGGCATCGCCCAGGGCGCCCTCGACTACGCCAAGGGCTACGTCAAGGAGCGCAAGCAGTTCGGCAAGCCGATCGGCGACTTCCAGGGCGTCCAGTTCATGCTCGCCGACATGGCCATGAAGCTGGAGGCGGCCCGCCAGCTCACCTACGCGGCGGCGGCCAAGTCCGAGCGCCTCGACGACGACCTCACCTTCCACGGCGCGGCGGCGAAGTGCTTCGCCTCCGACGCGGCCATGGAGATCACCACGGACGCCGTCCAGCTCCTCGGCGGCTACGGCTACACGCGCGACTACCCGCTGGAGCGGATGATGCGCGACGCGAAGATCACGCAAATCTACGAGGGCACGAACCAGGTCCAGCGGATCGTCATGGCGAGGAACCTGCCGTAGCAACGGAGGCACGCCTGCGCCGACGCCCCCGCCGGAACCGGTGGGGGCGTTCGCGCACCGGCCGGCGGCTCCTTCCGGTGGCGCACCCGCCCCACACGCCCCACCCTGGACACGACCCTGGGGGGACCGCCGTGCGCCAGGAGGCGAGCGTCATGCCCGAGGTACGTGAGGCGTACGCGCCCGGTACGCCGTGCTGGGTGGATCTGATGGCACCGGACCAGCGGGCGGCGCTGGACTTCTACCGGGACCTGTTCGGCTGGCAGGGGGAGCCCGGGCCGCCGGAGACCGGCGGGTACGCCGTGTGCACGCTGGACGGGCGGGCCGTGGCGGGGATCGGGCCCGCGATGGCGCAGGAGGGACAGCCCCCGCCGCCGACCGCCTGGACGACGTACCTGGCGGTGGCGGACGCCGACGCCGCGGTGGACGCGGTCGCGGAGCACGGGGGACGGGTGCTGGTGCCCGGGATGGACGTGCTGACCTTCGGCCGGATGGCCGTCGTCGCGGACTCCACGGACGCCGTGTTCGGACTCTGGCAGACCAGGGACTTCTTCGGGTGCGAGGTGGTCAACGAGCCGGGCGCGGTGATCTGGAACGAGCTGAACACCTCGGATCCGGAGGCGGCGGGGACGTTCTACCGGGCCGCGTTCGGGATCGAGGCGGCGCCGATGGAGGAGGCGCCCGGCTACTTCGCGCTGAAGGCGGACGGGCGGCCGGTCGGCGGGATGCAGGGGCTGGAGCGGTTCCCCGAGGGGACGCCCTCGCACTGGCTGACGTACTTCGCCGTGGACGGCACGGACACCACGGTCGACGCGCTCGTCCGGGCGGGCGGCTCGGTACTGGTACCGCCGTTCGACATGGTCGCGGGCCGGATGTCCGTGGTCTCCGACCCGCAGGGCGGGATCTTCGCCGTCATCCAGGGGGCGGAACCGGCCTGAGCGCGGCCCCGCCCCCGGCGGCGCCTACTCCACCGTGACCTTCTCGTCCTTCTTCAGCTGAGCGAAGAGCTGCTTCGACTTGACCGGGTCCCACTTCACCGCGACGCCGTCGCCGCGCGTCGCCAGGTTGGCGTTGCCTATCGGGACCGTCATCTGCTTGCCGTCGCCGCCCGTGACACCCTTCATCGCCCAGAACATCGACGTCAGGTCCCACAGCTCCATGTCGTCGTCGACGATCAGGGTGTCGAGGCCGGAGCCGATCACCGGGTAGAGGGTGAACGGGTTGAGGACGGTGGACGGCGAGGCCGCCTGCTTGGCGAGCGTGTTCAGGAACTTCTGCTGGTTGCGCATCCGGCCGAGGTCCTGGTCGGCTTCCTGGTGGCGCTGGCGGACGAAGGCCAGCGACTGCTTGCCGTCCAGCGTCTGGCAGCCGGCCTTGAGGTCGGCGCCCGAGTCGCGGTCCTTGATCGGCTTGTCGAGGCACATGTCGACGCCGCCGAGCGAGTCGACCAGGCTGCGGAACCCGCCGAAGCCGATCTCCGCGTAGTGGTCGATGTGCAGTCCGGTGTTGAACTCGATGGTCCTGACCAGCAGCTCCGGGCCGCCGTCCGCGTACGCCTGGTTGAGCTTGTGGGTCGAGGCGGGGAACCGCTTGCCGGTCTTCTGGCCGGTGAACGCCGGGATGGTGACGTACGAGTCGCGCGGCAGGCTGAGCATGGTGGTGCCGTTGTCACCGGTGTGCAGGATCATCATCGAGTCGGTGCGCTTGCCGTCGGCCGAGCCGGTGTGCAGTTCCTTCTTGTCCTCGTCCGACAGCCCCTCCCGGCTGTCCGAGCCGACGATCAGGTAGTTCGTGCCCTCGCCGCCCGACGGGCGGTCCTCCACCTTCCCGAGGTCGACCTCGCGGCGCAGCTTGGAGTCGGCCCAGAAGTAGGTGCTCACGGAGACCACCAGCACCACGGCGAGGAAGGCGAGCAGACCTATGGTGATCCGCTTGCGCCAGTTCGGCCGGCCGCCGCCGCGCGGCGAGCGCCGCGGCGCGGCCGGCCCGCCGGGGGTGCCGCCCGGACCGCCGCCGCGTCCGTAGACCTGTCCGGTGTTGTAACCGTCGTCACGGTGGCCGCCCGGTGCGCCGGGCGGCGGTCCCGGCTGCCCGTACTGCGGCGGTGGCCCGCCCTGGTGCGCGCGCGGGCCACCGCGCGCCCCTTCCGGGCGCGGGTGCGCGCCGCCGCCTCCATACGGGTACCGGCGGTCGTTGTTCCGCACTTCGGGCCACTCACTCATGAGGAGAAGTGTGCCCGCCCGCGGGACTGCTCCGGCCGGGTGGTACCGGACCGGGTCACGGCTGTTGCAGAGCTGACACACGGGCGGCCGGGTACATGCACCCCGCATACAGTGGGGTGCATGACCACTCAGGACCGGGCCCCCGAGTCCGGCACGGCCGGGATACCCGGCAAGCCGACCTCGGCCTCCCGTACGACGCTGTCCCACATCATGACCGCGAGCGACACGAACCTTCTGGGCACCGTGCACGGCGGGGTGATCATGAAACTGGTGGACGACGTGGCCGGCGCGGTCGCCGGCCGGCACTCCGGCGGTCCCGCCGTGACGGCGTCCATGGACGAGATGGCGTTCCTGGAGCCGGTCCGTGTCGGTGACCTCGTCCACGTCCAGGCGCAGTGCAACTGGACCGGGCGCTCCTCCATGGAGGTCGGCGTCCGCGTCATGGCCGAGCGCTGGAACGAGTCCACGCCCGCCGTGCAGGTCGGCAGCGCCTACCTCGTCTTCGCCGCCGTCGACGAGGAGGGCAAGCCGCGGCCCGTGCCGCCGGTCCTGCCGGAGACGGAGAAGGACCGGCGGCGCTACCAGGAGGCGCAGATCCGGCGCACGCACCGGCTGGCGCGCCGCCGCGCGATCAAGGAACTGCGGATGAACCGGGCGGCGGAGGGCCTGGAGGACTGAGGGGCGCATGATCAGCCCGTTGGGGGTGCCCCCTCTGGTGGAGTTTGAGGACAACCGCGCGGAGCGCGGTTTCGGGAGTGCGGGGGCGGAGCCCCCGCAAGAAACGGGAAGGGGCGGGACTGGGACCCCGGCGCTCAGTCGCCGCACACCACCCGGTCCCCCGTGACCACCCCCTGCGCGACGGAGCCCGCCCCCTGCCCGGCCGCCGGCCGTGGCCCCCGAACCTCCCGCACCCCCGCGAAATCCGCCCCCAGCGTCACCTGCATCAACGCCCCCTGCCCCGGCACGGCCCGCAGTTCGGCTCCCGGCAGGGCCACCGCGAGGGAGCGGGCGGAGCGGTCCCAGCGCGGGTCGAAGGCGATCACCGTGCGCAGCGCGGTCGGCGGCGGGGCGTCGGCCGGCAGGCCGGTGGTGAGGAAGCCGGCGGCCCGCAGCGCCGCGTCGGTCTCCTGCCCGAGCCCGGGGCGGCCGGAACCGTTGAGGAGCTGGACGCGGATCTGCCCGGGGGCCACCTCGATGGGCGCGGGTCCGCCGGGCGAGGCCGAAGCGGCCGGAACCCCGGAAACGCCCGGGACCCCCGAGGGGCCCGGAACCCCCGGGACGGCCGGAGCGGCGGACGCCCCGCCGGGCACCGGCACCGGCACCGGCACCGGCGCCGGCGCCTGCGACGGTCCGGGGACGCCCACCGGCCCAGGGACGCCCAGGGGTACGGGGACACCCAGAGGCACGCCGGCGCCCACCGCCCCGGGAACGCCCACCGCCCCCGGCCCCTTCCCGTCCGCCTCGGCGTCCGCATCCGCATCCGCGTCCGCATCCGCATCCGCGTCCGCATCCGCATCCGCGTCCGCGTCCGCATCCGCCCCCGCGGGCTCCGTCGGACCCCCGCTCGGCCCCCCGCCCGCCACCGCCCCCGCCAGCGGCCGATCCGCCCGCAGCGCCCGGAACAGCGGCGCGGCCGCGTTCTCGTCCCACCGCACGGTCGACCCGACCCCGGGCACCGGGAAGTCGACGGCCGCGATCGGCACCGACGTGAACTCGGTCGCGGCCGGCCGGAGCCCCCGCAGCGTACGGCCCAGCTCGACGAACTCGGCCGCGTCGAAACCGCGGTCCGCGCGGACCGCGCCCAGCAGGGCGGCGGCGACCCGCCGGAACACCGGCGGGTCGAGGAGCACCCCGCTGCTCGTCGCCCGCTGGAGCAGGGCGGCGACGAAGCGCTGCTGGCGGCGCATCCGGCCGAGGTCGGCGCTGGCGTCGAGGTGCCGGGAGCGGACATACTGCAGCGCCTGGCCGCCGTTCAGCGTGCTGGTCCCGGCCGGCAGGTCGAGCCCGCTGTGGTCGTCCCGGAGCGGCTCCTCGGTGCACACGCGCACCCCGCCGACCAGGTCGACCGTGCGCATGAAGCCGGCGAAGTCGACCTCCAGGTAGTGGTCGACGTGCACTCCGGTGAGCTGCTCGACGGTGCTGACGGTCAGCGCGGGCCCGCCCTCCGCGTACGCGGCGTTGAGCTTCTGCGGATGGGCCGGGCGGAGGGCGCCGGAGGCGTCGGCGCGGGCGGGGAGGACGGTGTAGGTGTCGCGCGGGAGGCTGACGACGGAGGCCCGGTCGCGGCCCCGGGAGAGGTGGACGAGCAGCATGGTGTCCGTGCAGTGGCACGGTTCGCCGCCCAGGTGGTAGCGGGTGCGCTCGTCCTCGGTGATGGTGTCGCGGCCGTCGGTGCCCACCACCAGGATGGTGGTGCCGTGGCCCGTGCGGGGGCGGTGGGAGAGGCCGGTGAAGGGGTCCACGCGGCGGATGCCCCGGTCGATGCCGTGCACCACGGCGTGCCCGGCGCCGCCGGCGACGAGGATGACGACGGCGAGCGCGGTGGCGACGCGCAGTCCCCAGCGGGGCCGTCGGGGGGCGCCGTGCCGGCCGCGGTCCGGGCGGCGGGCGCTGTCCGGTCCTGGGTCTGGTACTGGCACTTCGTGACCTCCGCGACGAGCTGGGGGCACCCCCGGCGCAGCAGGGGGACGGAACCGGGTCACCGTAGGTCAATACGATCAACAGGCCGGGGTTCCACGCCGTCCGGCCCCCGCCCGCCACCCGGGCGGCGCGGCTCCGCGTCCCCCGTTCGCGGTAACGTGGCGGCGTTTCCGTCCACCGCGGGGTGAACCCCTGACCCCCGTACCTCCGAGGAACCATGCCAGAGCAGCAGCCGCCCGCAGTTTCCGTGATCATGCCGGTGCTCAACGAGGAGCGTCATCTGCGCACCTCCGTGCGGCACATCCTGGAGCAGGACTACGCCGGTGAGCTGGAGGTGGTGATCGCCCTCGGCCCGTCCGCCGACCGTACGGACGAGATCGCCGCCGAGCTCGTCCGTGAGGACCCCCGGGTGCACACGGTGCCCAACCCGACCGGCCGCACCCCCGCCGCCCTGAACGCGGCGATCAAGGCGTCGCGTCACCCGATCGTGGTGCGGGTGGACGGGCACGGCATGCTCTCGCCCGACTACATCAAGACGGCCGTGCGGCTGCTGGACGAGACGGGTGCGCAGAACGTCGGCGGCATCATGCACGCCGAGGGGGAGAACGACTGGGAGCGGGCCGTGGCCGCCGCCATGACCTCGAAGATCGGGGTCGGCAACGCGGCGTTCCACACCGGTGGCGAGGCGGGCCCGGCCGAGACCGTCTACCTGGGCGTCTTCCGGCGGGAGGCGCTGGAGCGGCAGGGCGGGTACAACGAGGAGTTCATCCGCGCCCAGGACTGGGAGCTGAACTTCCGCATCCGCGAGGCCGGCGGGCTGATCTGGTTCTCGCCGGAGCTCAAGGTCTCGTACCGCCCCCGGCCGAGCGTGCGGGCGCTCGCCAAGCAGTACAAGGACTACGGCCGCTGGCGGCACGTCGTCGCCCGCTTCCACAAGGGCTCGATCAACCTCCGCTACCTGGCCCCGCCGACCGCCGTCGTCGCCATCGCGGCCGGGCTCGTGGTGGGCGCGGTGGTGACGCCGTGGGCGCTGGTCGTGCCGGGCGGTTACCTGGCGGCGATCGTCGCCGGCTCGGTGCCCGCGGGCAAGGGCCTGCCGCTGAAGGCGCGGGCGCAGATCCCGGTGGCCTTGGCCACCATGCACATGTCGTGGGGCTTCGGCTTCCTGACCAGCCCGCGCTCGCTCGCGAAGCGCGTCATCGCCAGCCGCCGCCCGGCGGTGCGGGCGTAGCGGACGCCGCCGTCCGACGGGCCGCCTCCGGTGTACGGGGGGCGGCCCGTCGTCGTCGGCCCACAGGCCAGAACCGGTCAGAACCGGTTGATCGGGTTGACCTCCATGCAGGCGGACTTGTCGTCGCCGTTGAGCGGGTCGGCGCTCTCCGGGGCCTTGTTGTCGGCGTTGTCGGTGTTGTCGGAGTTGGCACCCTGTTTGTGCTTCGGGTCCTCGTCGTCCCCGCCGCCGGGCTTGCTCCCGCCGGACTTCTTCCCGTCCGCCTTCTTGGCGTCGCCCTTCCCGTTCCCCTTGGCGTCCGCGGGCTTCGGGTACGTGTCGCCCTCGCGCCAGTCCCCGCCGATCACCAGCGTCACCTGCTCCGCCGACGGGGACAGCCGTACGGCGTCCTCCGGCAGGCCGAGCGCCTTGGCCACGGCCAGGGCATCCGCGCGCTGTGTCTGCTTCGGATAGGTGATCGTGGTGTCGGCCTGGGCGCGCGGGGTGGAGTCCGACGTCGTCTTGGTGAAGCCCTGCTTGACGAGGTACGACGCGATGTCCGAGCCGCGGCCGGTGGCGGGCGGGAGGACGGCGGTGCCGGTGCCGTTGAAGACGGTGACGGCGATCTTGTCCTTGGCCGGCGTGGCGGCGTGCTTCGCCGGGCCCTTGGCGTCGGCGGGCTCGGGCTTCTTCTTGTCCTTGCCGTCCAGCGCGATGTCGTTGCGGACGAGCGAGAACAGCTTGTCGGCGTCGCCCTTCTTGGGGATGACGTGGGCGTCCGGGTCCTGCGGGTCCTGCACCCAGGGCATGGTGGTCATGGTGATCCGGCTCGACGGCACCCGCTTGATGTCGTTGCCGAGGTCGTAGAGCTTCTTGACCGATCCCAGGTCCTTGTCGACGGTCAGCGCCTTGGTGGCCGACTCGGCGAGGTCGGTGAGCTGCCCGGGGTCGCTGAGCCGGCTGCCGGACTTCAGCTGACGGACCATCGAGTTCATGTAGAGGTGCTGGGCGTGGGTACGGCCGATGTCGCTGCCGTCCTCGAAGCCGTGCCGGGTGCGCAGCCACTGGAGGGCCTGCTCGCCCTTGATGGTGTGGGTGCCCTTCTCCAGCCGCAGCCCCGACTTGTCGTCGCGGATGTTGCTCTTCACGCAGACCGGCACGCCGCCCACCGCGTCGGCCATGCTCACCACGCCCGCGAAGTCGATCATCATGAAGTGGTCGATGGGGATGCCGGTGAGCTCCTCCCAGGTGGCCACCGTGCAGCCGGGACCGCCGTTCTGGAGGCTGGTGTTGATGATCTGGCTGCTGGTCTCCTTGTAGACCTTGCCGTCCGCCGGGTCGGTGCACTTGGGGATGGTCACGCGGGTGTCGCGCGGGACGCTGACGACCGACATGTTGCTGCGGTCGGCGGAGACGTGGACCAGCATCTGGACGTCGGCGAGGGCCGGCCGGTCGGCGTCCTCGCGGGCGCCGCCGAGGTCCTGGTTCTCCTTGCTGTTCCGGCTGTCCGAGCCCAGGAGGAGGATGTTCAGGGGGCGCTGGCCCGCCGCGTTGGGGACGCTCCGGTCGAGCTGTTTGTCGCCGAGGTTGAGCTTGCCCTTGCGGATGTTGCCGTTGAGGTGGCGGTAGTAGAGGTAGCCGGCCGCGGACGCCCCGAGCACGAGCAGTGCGAGGCAGAGCGCGGTCCAGCGGATTATTCGGACGGCGCGGCGGCGCGGCGGTCTGCCGCCACCGCCCGACGGACGGTCAGTTCCCTTGTCCGCGCCGCCGTTTCCGGCGGCGGAGGCGGCGTCCTTGCCGGACGCCTCCTCCTTCCCGGACTTCTCTTCGCCCCCGTTTTCGGCCTTTTCGTCCCCCCGTAGACCGTTGAGCCGCATTGGGCCTCCCCCTGAATGGTGCGCACGGCCCGCAGGGCAGGTGCGTTGTACCTGGTGACTCTGTTACCGGGTAGTGAGATGCACAAGTGTGTTCGCAGGATTCACTTCGCGCAGATTTGGTTGTCCGCTTCTACCCGCTGGATGTCCTTGGGGGCCTGCTTCGGGGCCTTCGGCGGGGTGACCGGCACGCCGGCCCCCTTGAAGTCGGCGCCGAGGGTGAGGGTCATCTCGGCCAGGGGGGCCGCGTCCTTGTCGGTCTGGTGGAGGGCGTCGGCGGGCAGGCCCATGGCCTCCGCCAGGGCCCGCGCCTGATCGGCCTGGTTCGGGGCGAACTGCAGGGTGGTCTTGGCGGTCTTCTGGCCGCCGGCGCCCGCGTTGCCGCCGTTGCCGGCGTGCGGCATGCCCTTGGCGTTCTGCATCCAGGTCACGGTCTCCTGGGCGGCGCCCACCTTCCCGCTGCCGTTGAGCACCTTGACGCGGACCTTGGCCGGCTCGGCCTTGGGACCCTTGAGCAGGGCCGCCTGCTTGGCGTCCTTCTCCTTCGCGGCGGCGTCGGCCTTCTCCTTGGCGGCCTTCTCCTTGCGCTTCACCTCGGTGAGGGAGACGTCCTCGCGGACCATGGCGAGCAGCGGCTCGGCCTTGGCCTCGTCCATGATGACCGTTTTGCGGATCTTGCCGTCGGCGGGGTTGTCCATGACCGGCAGCGTGGTGAAGGTGATGTTCTTCAGGCTCACCTTGCTGAGCTCCTTGGCCAGACTGGTGAGCTTGGTGATGGACCCTATGCCCGTGTCGACGGTCAGCGACTTGGTGGCCGCGTTGCTGAGGTCGTAGAGCTTCTTGGGGTTGGTGAGGGTGTCGTCCGACTTCATCTTGCGGATCATCGAACTCAGGAACTGCTGCTGGAGCTTGATGCGGTCCAGGTCGCTCTCGAAGCCGAAGCTGTGCCGGGTGCGGACGAACGCCAGCGCCTGCTCACCCTCGATCTCGTGCTTGCCGGCCGACAGCTTGAGGTGGGACTTGGGGTCGTTGACGTCCTTGCCCACGCACACCTCGACGCCGCCCACCGCCGAGGACAGCGACTTGACGGCGTTGAAGTCCGCCATCATGAAGTGGCTGACCTTCAGTCCGGTGATCTTCTCCACCGTCCGCCAGGTGCAGCCGGGGTCGCGGTCCTCCTGCCCCAGGCTCTCGTTGAAGCGCACCTTCTTGGAGCCGGGGATGTTCCGGGTGGTGCCGTCCTTCTTGGTGGGGCACTCGGGAATGTCGGTGATCATGTCGCGCGGGATGGAGATCACCGTCGCGTTGGAGCGGTCCTCGGCGACGTGGAAGAGGAGCGTGGTGTCGGCGTGGCCGACGCTGCCGTCGTCGCCGTAGCCGGTGTTGCCCTTGCCCGAGCGCTTGTCCGTGCCGATCACCAGGATGTTCACCGGGCCGTCGGGGACGGCCTCGTTGTCCACACCGACGTCGACCTTCTCGATGTTGCCGTTGAGGTGCTCGTAGAGGAGGTACGCGCCCAGCGAGCCGCCCACCAGCAGGAACGCCAGGGTGCCGCCGGTCCACAGCAGGACCTTCTTCTTCGTGCTCTTCTTCGGCTTCGCCTTGCGGCGGCCCGCGGCGGCGTTCGCGGCGGCACCGCCGCCGGCGGCCCTGCCGGCCGCCGCCTTGCCCGACCGCCGCCCACCGCGCTGCTCGGGAAGGGGCCGCCCGCCGCTCCGCGCGCCCGGCACGGGCTTCTTCCGCGCGCCGGGGGCGCCACCCGGCGGATTGCCGCCGACGGGATTGGACCGCGCACCGGCGGGGGAGACATGGTCAGAGGAGGGACCCGACGTGTCGGAGGGGTCGAGGCGCAGCTCGTAGCTGCCGGTCTTGGGGTCGAACACCCACTGGTCGGCGGGGTCGATGCCGTCCGCCCGCCCACGGCCTTGCGCGTCCACGGTCGCTTGAGTCCTCCGTCGGTGCCACGCGGCGCCTACCCCCGAGGCGCTCGGTCATGTCGTCTTGCAGTGCGCGATCACCGGCCGTGCGCACCGGACCGCTCACACTATCCGCCCAGTTCAGCGGCTAGCGACGTCAGTGACAAATCACGCACCCCTACAACTGGGCAATCCGCCCCATCTCTTCGCCGGAGTGCCGCCCCGACGCTTTCGCCGGGGCGAAAAGTCCGATCGTACCCCCGGTGCCGTCAACCGCAGATGCCGCGGGCGGCCGTGGTGCCCTCGTAGGTGGGGGGAGCGGTGGGCGACGGGCTCGCGGAACCGGTGGGAGGGACCTCCGCGGGGGCCTCGGTGGGGTCCGGTTCGCGGGGCGGCGCGGGGCGTCTGCCGGCGGCGCTCCCGCCGTCGGCGTTCTTGCCGTCGGCCGGGCGGACATGGGCGGTGACGGGCACCGGCCGGTCGTACCGCAGCAGCTCGAAGAGCCGGTCCGCGTCCGGCTGCACCAACTCGTCGCGGTCGGCGTTGTACTGGTACGGGCGGCGCGGCACGGTCAGGAACTGGACGTGCTCGGCGGGGATGTTGCGTACCGTGCGCACCAGGTCGTACATCTTGCGGAGCGAGTCCAGCCCGGCGTCCGTGGTGAGGGACTTCGTCGCCGCGTCGAGCACGGGGTAGAGGCGGGTGGGGTTGAGGAGCACCCCGTCGCTGCGCATCTCCTGGAACAGGGCCCCCAGGAACGCCTGCTGACGCCCCATGCGTTCGGTGTCGCTGCCGTCGCCGAGGCTGTGCCGGGCGCGGACGTAGCCGAGGGCCGCCTCGCCGTGCAGCACCTGCCGGCCGGCGGGCAGCTTCAGCCGGGCGTCGGGGTCGTCCATCGGCTTCTTCAGACAGACCTCGACCCCGTCGACCGCGTCCACCAGCCGTTTGAAGCTGGCGAAGTCCACGATGATGTGGTGGTCGACGCGGACGTGGGTGATGTTCTCCAGGGTGCGGATGGTGCAGGCGGCCCCGGCGTCCTCGAAGGCCCAGTTGAACTGGGCGAAATGCTCGTTGGTGTAACTTCCGTCCGGTTTACGGCAACTCGGGATCTTCGCCATCAGATCGCGCGGCATGCTGACGGCCGTCGCGCTCCTCCGGTCGGCGGCGAGGTGCAGCAGGATCGTGGTGTCCGAGCGCTGGGTGCCGCTGTCCGTGCCGTACTTGCCGTTCTCGGCGCCGCCACGGGTGTCGGAGCCGATGATCAGGATGTTCTGGGCGCCCGAGACCAGGGCGGTGGGGCGCTCCCGCTCGTACTGCGCCAGCTCGTCCGCCGTGCGGGTGTCCGTGGTGATGTTGCCGTCGAGGCGCTCGTAGAGCACCCAGGTCAGCACCGTCATCGCCACCAGCAGCACCACCAGCCCCAGCAGCAGCCGGCGCACCCAACGGCGCCGCCGCGGCGTGCGGGAACCGCCGTCCGCGCCGGGATCGGACGGACCGGACGGCCGGAGAGGTGCGCCTGAGCTGTGGGCCACGGGTGCGCGACTCCCTCCGGAGCGGGTCTCGGGGTGCCTACCCGTCGATCATCGCCCCGGAGTCGCGGCCCGGCAGCGCCAGAGGGCCGTCAGAGGGCCGTCACGGTGACGCGTTCGCTCGCCCGGCGCTGCGTCAGGGCCTCCTCGGAGAGTTCACCGAGGTGACGGCAGAGCACCACCGAGGCGCCCGCGGCCAGTGGGGCGTAGAGGCCGGCGGCGAGGCCGTCCCAGGTGTCGTACGGCAGCCCGGAGAGCAGCCGCGCGCCGGGCTCCAGCCCGCGCCCCGCCGCGTCCTCGCGCGCCCGTTCGACCACCTGCGCACCCGTCAGCTCCCGCCCGTCCACGACGAGCGCCGGGGCATGAGGGTCCACCGGGGCGTACGGGGCGAAGCGGTCGCCCTGGCCGGGGACCTCGACGGCGTAATCGAGGAAGCCCTGCGGCGGCTGTGGGAAGCGGCCGCCCAGTGGGCGGAGGGCGAGTGCCACGCGCTCCCCGGAGCAGGCGCGCGCCTCCTCCAGCCGGTCCGGGCCGCTCACCACGAGGTCGGCCGAGGCCGGGTCGCCGCCCACCTCGGCCACCACCCCGACGGAGGAGCAGGCGACCAGCCAGACGGCGGTCTGCCAGTGGGCGGGGAGGAGGAGCGCGAGGCGGTCGCCGGGCTCGGCGGCGAGCTCGCCCTGGAGCAGATTGGCGGTCTTGGCCACCCAATTGGCGAAGGTGGCCACGGACAGTTCCACGCGTTCGCCGGTGGCGTCGTCGTAGAAGGTCACGAGCGGGCGCGTCGGGTCCGCGGCGAGAGCGGAACGCAGCAGGTCGGCGGGGGTGCGGTCGGTGGCGTTCATCCCCGGAAGGGTACGCCGGGCGGGGCGTGACGGTCAGTCGGACGGGCGCGGTGCGCGGGCCGTCGTGGGCCGACAGGCCGTCACGGAATGAATGGACAGGAATGGACATGTTTGTCCGGATATGAGCAGGATCTGTGTCATGCGTGGATTCCTCGTCACCTCGGCGGTCACCGCCTGTGCCGCCACCTTGACCCTCCCCGTCCTCGGCGCGCCCGGTGCGGTCTCCGCGCCCGCCCGCCCGGCCGCCGCCCCGCCGAAGGCCCCCGGCGCGGCGCCGGTGCGGGCCCCCGCCGCCGTCCCGGCGAAGATCCCCGGCGCGACGTACTCGCTGCCCCTCGTCCCGCTGCCGACCGCGGAAGGCGGCGGGGCCGCCACGCCCGGCAGGGCCCAGGCGGAGTCGGCCGGGACCGGCATCCGGGGCCTGCGGCCCCAGCGGGTGAAACCGTTCTCCATGGTCGGCATCGTCTGGGACGACGCGGGGGCCGAACTCCGCGGCCGGGCCCAGGTCCGTACCCGGGCCGTGGGCGCGCGGACCTGGTCCGGGTGGCAGGACGTCCAGGTCCAGGACCACGACCGGCCCGACGCGGACGGCTCCGAGGCCCGCTCCGGCCTGCGCGGGGCCACGGCGCCGCTGTGGGTCGGGGCCTCGGACGCCATCGAGGTGCGGGTCCGGCCGGGGGCCGCCGCCGGGCGCCCGGCGGGCTCCGCCACGCTGCCGCGCGGACTGCGCGCCGAACTCGTCGACCCCGGCTCGGCGCCCGCCGCCCGGCAGCGCTCCCGCGCGGCGGCGCCCGCCCCCGACGACGAGGAACGCGCCACCTCCGCGGCCAACGCCCCGCTCGCCCCGCTGGGCGCCCACGAGATCCCCGCCGCCACCCACCGGCCCACCGCCGAGGAGGTCGCGACGCTCACGGCGGTCGCGCCGGGTGCGAGCGTGAGCGCCTCCACCACTACGCGGGACGGCCGGGACGGCCGGGACGGCACCGGTGGCACGGGCGGTACGGGCGACCGGTTCGGGGCGGAGGAGGACGCCTCGGCGGCGGAGGGACAGGGATCCGAGGGCACGGACCCCGGTGACGCGTCGGACGCGAGCACGGGTGCGAGCGCGGGCACGAGCGCCGATACGAGCGGCGAGTCCGGTGAGACCAGCGAGGCCGGTGTGAACGGCGAGAACGGCCCCGCGGACGCGGCCGCCGACGACGACACCGACACCGGCGCCGTCTACGCCGGACACGCCGGCCCGCGGCCCCGCATCGTCACCCGGGCCGGCTGGGGGGCCGACGAGTCGATGCGCGAACGGGGCTTCGTCTATACCAAGAAGGTGAAGGCGGCCTTCGTGCACCACACCGCCTCCGGCAACGGGTACACCTGCGCCCAGTCCCCCTCCGTCATCCGAGGTATCTACCGCTATCACGTCGTCAGCAGCGGCTGGCGGGACATCGGCTACAACTTCCTCATCGACAAGTGCGGCACCGTCTACGAGGGCCGGGCAGGCGGGGTGGCGAAGCCCGTCAAGGGCGCCCATACTCTCGGTTTCAACACGAACAGCATGGGGATCGCGGTGCTCGGCACCTATGGGACCACCAGCCCGGCCAAGGCCGCGGTGAACGCCGTGGCCGCCCTCACCGCCTGGAAGCTCGGCCTGTACAACGCCAACCCCCGCGGCACCACGACCCTGGTGTCGGCCGGCGGGAACCTCTTCAAGAAGGGGGCGAAGGTCAAACTCAAGGTCATCTCCGGTCACCGCGACGGCTACTCCACCGAGTGCCCCGGCGACCGCCTCTACGCCAAGCTCGGCACCGCCCGCAGCACCGCGGCCCGGCTCCAGGGCCGCTGACCGCCGTACCGCCGCTGACCGCCGTATTCGGAGGCGCACCGTCCGGCGGGCCGGTGCGGTCTGCATACACTGGCCGCCGTTCACGGCCCGGCCCCACCAGGAAGCAGAGACGAACACGTTGACTGAACCGCATCAGCCGCCTCCACGAGAAGCGATCCTCCTGGTCGGCGGCAAGGGGACCCGGCTGCGTCCGCTCACCGTGCACACGCCCAAACCCATGGTCCCGGCGGCGGGGGTGCCCTTCCTCACCCACCAGCTGGCCCGGGCCCGGGCGGCGGGCATCGAGCACATCGTGCTCGCCACCTCCTACCTGGCCGAGGTCTTCGAGCCGTACTTCGGCGACGGCTCGGCGCTCGGCCTGCACCTGGAGTACGTCACCGAGGTCGAGCCCCTGGGCACCGGCGGCGCCATCCGCAATGTCGCCCACCGGCTGCACTCGGGTCCCGACGACCCCGTCCTCATCTTCAACGGCGACATCCTCACGGGCCTCGACATCGAGGCCCTGATCTCCACCCACCGCACGGCGGGCGCGGACGTCTCCCTCCACCTCACCCGGGTGACCGACCCGAGGGCGTACGGGCTCGTCCCCACCGACGCCGACGGGCGCGTCACCGCCTTCCTGGAGAAGCCGCAGACGCCCGAGGAGATCGTCACCGACCAGATCAACGCCGGCGCCTACGTCTTCAACCGGTCCGTGATCGACACCATCCCGGCCGGCCGCCCGGTCTCCGTCGAGCGCGAGACCTTCCCCGGCCTGCTGGCCGACGGCGCCCACCTGCACGGCATGGTCGACTCCACCTACTGGCTGGACCTGGGCACCCCGCAGGCGTTCGTCCGCGGCTCCGCCGACCTCGTCCTCGGCCGCGCCCCCTCCCCGGCGGTCCCCGGCCGCTGCGGCGAGCGGCTGGTCCTGCCCACCGCCGAGGTCGCCCCCGACGCCAAGCTCATGGGCGGCACGGTGATCGGCGCCGGCGCCCGCGTCGAACCCGGCGCCCGGGTCGACGGCAGCACGGTCCTCGACGGCGCCGTCATCGAGGCCGGTGCCTCCGTCCGCGACTCCCTCGTGGGCGCGGGGGCGCGCGTCGGGGCGCGTACGGTCCTGGACGGCGCGGTCGTCGGCGACCACGCGGAGATCGGCTCCGACAACGAGTTCCGGACGGGCGCCCGGGTGTGGTGCGACGCGCGCATCCCGCGCGGCGCCGTGCGCTTCTCGTCGGACCAGTAGGCCGCACCCGGACGGCGTTACCCTGGCCGGATGGCCACCCGCACCTGGGCCCCGCCGGGCCCCCTCGACCTGGGACGCACCCTCGGCGTCCTGGCGCGCGGCCCCGGCGACCCCGCGTATCGCGTGGCCCCCGACGGCGCCGTCTGGCGCGCCAGCCGCACCCCCGAGGGCCCGGGCACGATCCGGATCGCCGCGCGCGCGGGCGAGGTGCGCGCCGAGGCGTGGGGCCCCGGCGCGGACTGGCTCCTGGACACCCTCCCCGCGCTCCTGGGCGCGGACGACGACCCCACCGCGTTCGCCCCGCGCCACCGCCTCCTGCACGAGGCGCACCGCCGCCACCCCGGCCTGCGGCTGGCCCGCACCGGGCTGGTGCTGGAGTCGCTGATCCCCTCCATCCTGGAGCAGAAGGTCACCAGCGACGAGGCGTACCGCGCCTGGCGGCTGCTCCTCCAGCGGCACGGCGAGCCCGCGCCGGGCCCGGCCGACGGGCCCGCCGGCCGCATGCGCGTCATGCCCGACGCCCGCGCCTGGGCCCTCCTGCCCTCCTGGGAGTGGCACCGGGCCGGTGTCGACGGCAAGCGCTCGGCGACCGTCGTCCAGGCGGCCCGTGTCGCCGCCCGCCTGGAGGAGGCCGCGGCGATGGACGCCGAACGCGCCGCGGCCCGCCTCCGGCTCGTCCCCGGCGTCGGCCCCTGGACGGCGGCGGAAACCCTCCAGCGCAGCAACGGCGCTCCGGACGCGGTGACGGTCGGGGACCTGCACCTGCCGAAGACCATCGGCTACGCGCTCACCGGCGCCCGGGGCACCGACGACGCGCGCATGCTCGAACTCCTCGCCCCCTACACCGGCCAGCGCCACCGCGCCTGCCGCCTCATCCTCCTCACCGGCATCCGCCCGGAACGCCGGGCGCCGCGCTTCTCGGTGAACGACATCAGGCACCTGTAGCGCCGCCGCACCCTACGAGGCAGCCCGCCCCACCAGCCCGTCCGGCGTTTGAGGACGCGTGCCGCAGGCGCGCTCGGGGGTGCAGGGGCGGAGCCCCTGCGAGAAACGGTGAAAGGGCGGGACCGGGGCATCATCCCCCCACTCACCGGTCCATCCACCGGCCCGCCCTCCCGGACGCTGCCAGGGGGAGCAGCCCCAGCCCCGCCCTTTCACCGTTTCCGCGGGGGCAAGCCCCCGCACCCCCGCAGCACGCTGCGCGCGCTGTCCTCAAACGCCGGACGGGCTGGGTGGGAGCGCGCGCTGTCCTCGAACGCCGGATGGGCCGGGTGAGGGCGGGCGTCGCCCTCGAACGCCGGACGGACGGGCCGGGCAAGGGCGCGAAAGGGCCGAGCGCAGCGCTAACGCACCGTCACATACGCGTCAGCCAACCGCTCCGGCCGCTCCCGAGGCACCACCGCCGGCCGCCCCACCGCCACCGCCCCCATCGGATCCCAGTCGTCCGGAAGGTCCAGGACGTCCCGGACGACGTCCCGGCAGAACATCGTGGAGGACACCCACGCGGACCCGAGCCGCTCACCCGCCAGCGCCACCAGGAAGTTCTGCACACCGGCACCCATGGCGACGACGAACATCTCCCGCTCGGCCGCGGCCCGCCGCGCGTCCGGATACGCATGGGAGCCGTCCATGACCAGACACGGCACCACCAGATACGGCGCGTTGCGCAGCAGATCGCCGCGGCGGATCCGCCGGGCGACGCTCTCCTCGGAGCGCCCGTCGGCCCGCAGGTCGGCGATCCAGGCGTCGCGCATGGCGTCGAGCAGCCGCAGCCGGGACTCCTCGGACTCCAGGAGGACGAAGCGCCAGGGGGTGGTGTGGTGCGGCGCGGGAGCGGTGAGGGCGGCGGCGACCGCGCGGCGGACCGCGCCCGGGTCCACCGGGTCGTCCGTGAACTCCCGTACGGTGCGCCGCAGTCGGACCGCCTCCCGGACGGCCTCGGAGGTGCCCAGCCGGAACATGTCGTCCGGGCCCGAGCGGATCAGCTTCCGGGCGCCCGCCGCGTCCCCGGCGTCGGACACGACGTGCGGCAGGCCGCGGACGACCGCCACCGGGAGTCCGGCCGCCTTGCCCTTCACCAGGTCGCCGGCGGCGGCGAGTTCGTCGGCCGTGGCGACGACGGTGGCCGTGAGCGGATTGCCGTGCGCGTCGGTGCCACCGCGCAGGTCGTCCAGGACGCGCACCCCGGCCGCGCCGATCGCCATGTCCGTCAGGCCGGCGCGCCAGGGCCGCCCGGCGGTGTCGGTGACGATCACGCCGACGTCCACGCCGAGTGTGTCCCGGAGCCCGGCGCGCAGCGCGCGGGCGGAGGCGTCGGGATCCTCGGGCAGCAGCAGGATGGTGCCCTCGGGGGTGTTGGAGGCGTCGACGCCCGCGGCGGCCATGACGAGGCCGAGCCGGTTCTCGACGATGCGCAGCATGCCGCGCCGGGCGACCAGCCGGACGGTCTCGGCGTCGATCGCCGCCTCGCGGTCGGGCGCCTCGGCGACGCGCCCCTCGGCCTTGCTGACGATCTTCGAGGTGACGAGCAGGACGTCGCCGTCGGCCAGCCCGGGCATTCCCTCGGCGGTGGCCGCCGCGGCGACGAGTTTGACCAGGTCGTCGCCGGGCCGGACCTCCGGCAGGCCGGGCAGGGCCCAGACCCGGTAGGCGGGGGCTTCGGTCACGCGCGCACCTCCTCGGCCAGGGCCAGGGCCTCGGCGGCCATCCGCGCGGTGGCCGGGACGTCCGTCATCATCAGCGGGACGGCCCGGCAGCGGATGCCGGCGGCCTCCACCTCGGCGGTCCGCGCCGCGTCGACGGTGTCGACCAGCCAGCCGTCGATCAGGTCGGGGCCGTAGTGCCGGGCGACCGCCGAGGCCGTGGACTCGACGCCGACGGCCGCCAGCACCTTGTCGGCCATGCCGCGCACCGGCGCGTCGCCGACGATCGGCGAGAGTCCGACGACCGGCGCGCCGGCGGCGGCGACGGCCTCCCGGACCCCGGGCACGGCGAGGATGGTGCCGACGCTGACGACCGGGTTGGACGGCGGGAAGAGGATGACGTCGGCCGCGCCGATCGCCTCCAGCACACCGGGCGCCGGCTTCGCCTGCTCCGCGCCGACGGGGATGATCGCGTGTGCGGGCACCTGGGCCCGCAGCCGCACCCAGTACTCCTGGAAGTGCACGGCCTTGCGAGCGCCCTCGGCGCCGTCCGGGTCGTCGATCATCACGTGCGTCTCGACGCGGTCGTCGCTCATCGGCAGCAGCCGGACGCCCGGCTTCCACCGCTCGCACAGCGCCTCGGTGACGGCGCTGAGCGGGTAGCCCGCGGCGAGCATCTGCGTACGGACGATGTGCGTGGCGAAGTCGCGGTCGCCCAGCCCGAACCACTCGGGGCCGACGCCGTAGGCGGCCAGTTCTTCCTTCACGGCGAAGCTCTCGTCGGCGCGGCCCCACCCCTGCTCCTCATGGATGCCGCCGCCGAGCGTGTACATCACCGTGTCGAGGTCGGGACATACCTTGAGGCCGAAGAGGTGGATGTCGTCACCGGTGTTGCCGATGACGGTGATGTCCGCGTCCGGGGCTGCTGATGTCAGGCCGCGGAGGAAGCGGGCGCCCCCGATCCCGCCGGCCAGAACCACAATGCGCTGCATGCGGGCCAGTCTGTCAGCCCCGGCCGGCGCCTCCGAGGGGTGGTACGAGGGGTGTCACCGGACGGGCGCGGCGGCCGGGCGGCCCGCCGCGGCGCGGAGCGGGCGGTGCTGTGGCATCTCGGTGAGGCCGGGGGAGTAGACGTGGAGGCTGACGGCCGGTTCGAGGGACTCGTTGACGACCTCGTGGGCGTAGCCGGGGGCGAAGACCCGCTGGTCGCCGGCGCGGAGCCGGCGCCGGACGGTGGTCCCGGACGTCTCGTGCAGTTCGGTCAGCGTGCCGTGGAGAACGGTGAGGACGCCGGAGGAGCGCCCGTGGTCGTGCAGTCCGCTGCCCTGGCCGGGCACCCAGCTCAGCAGCCACACCTCGTAGCCGGGGCCGGTACGCAGCCGGTGGTACCAGCGGCTGCCGGCGTCGAAGCGGACCAGCCGGGACCACGCCGCACGGTCGGCGGCGATGCTCCGGGCCAGCCCGGCGAACTCGGCGACGGTGGAGGGGTGGGCGGCGGGCGGCGGCATGAGGTGGGGGAGGGCGAGCGGGTCGCCGGCGATCTGGACGTCGCTGTTCATGAGAGGGGTTCCTCGACGGGTGGCGGGAGGCGCGGGGCCGGAGGGCGGTGGGGTACGGACGGTCACGCGTACGGCGCGGCGGCCGGTACGGAGGACCGGCCGGGCTGTACGGGGACGCGTCCGGTGGCCGACGACGACGCGGACGCCGCGGCGGAGCACGGACGGGACTGCGGTGACGGGACCGGGGAGACCTCGAAGAAGCCTCGAAGAAACCTCGGGAAAAGAGGAAAGGGAAGGCGTCAGCCGGAGCTCTGCGGCATCAACAGCTGGAACAGCGACAGCGCGCCTGAACGGCACAGCGCGACCCGTAGGAACGGGTCAGGCCGGGGATCCCCGGGACGGACGTCCGGGCGGACGTCGGGGAGGGTGCGGTCGCGAGCATGCTGACAAGGAGACCGGCATCCGCGGCGCCATGTCAACCGGATGTCCGGTTTGATGCCAATCTTTCACCTCATCCGGTAGGGGAGATCGGAAAAAGGTTTGTCTCGTGGCTCGCGGGACAATCGCCCGGCATCCTGGTGTTCAAACATCGCCCGGTTCCGGGCGGTGCAACTGGGCGGCCGCCCTTCGCGTCTCTCTGGAAGACAAGGGAGCCGCGGGACGGCTGTGGCCGACGAGAGATGTGTCCACTCTTGTGGCGGTTTGGCAACTTTCCGCTCGGCCTTGGTTCCGCAGAGTGAATAAGGGGCTCAATAGCAGATCTCGGCTTGACTGGCCCGGATCGGCGCACTTGTAATTTCACTCGTGTCGTTCTGCCGTACCTGATCACGGCAGCATCACGGGGACGCAATGACAGACGAGGGGCGCACATGACCGAGCTGTTTCAGCAACTGCTGGTCGAGGAGGCGGACGAGGAGCTCGGCTGGCAGGAGCGCGCACTGTGCGCCCAGACCGATCCCGAGTCCTTCTTCCCCGAGAAAGGCGGATCGACCCGCGAGGCCAAGAAGGTCTGCCTCGCCTGCGAAGTCCGCTCCGAATGCCTTGAATACGCGCTGGCCAACGACGAACGCTTCGGCATCTGGGGCGGCTTGTCCGAGCGGGAGCGCCGCCGCCTGAAGAAGGCGGCCGTCTGAGGGGGCTGACCCCCCGTCACCTCCGGCGTACCGCCTGCGCGCCACCTCCCGGGCGTCACCGGCCGAGGGCCGTACGCCGCGGCGCCGCAGCACTCGGACGCCGCGCCGCACCCGGCTCCTGACGCCGGGTCACCATCCGGGCCGTTCTCGGCGAGGCCCGAGCGAGCCCGTCGAGGGCCGTGGCCCGTACCGGCCGCGCACCGGCCCCCTTTCGCGATCGCCGTTCTTCGCGGTCGCCGATCCTTTCCGCACGATCGCCGTTCTTCGCGGTCGCCGGCCCGCACGTTCGCCGGCGGCGAGACCCGCCGGTACGCCAGACCGCGTCCCGCGCGGCCCACCGGTGTCCACCGACGCCCGTCGGCCGTGCACCGAGCGGAGCCGTGCACCGACCAGAGCCGTGAGCCAAGCGGAGCCGTGCACCGCGAACAGAGCCGTGCACCGAACAACCCCGCGTACTCGCCGGCCCCGGCGCCCACCGCCGCCTTCCGCCACGCCTCCGCTGCCCGAGCCCGCCACCCCTCCCGGCCGCACGCGCGCCGCCGCCCGCCGCCGTCCGGGGAAGCCCGCACGACCGCCGCACCGGATCGAACGCCTGCTCGCACGGCGCGGCGCCGCCTCCCGCGCCCCGCGTCGAGGAGGCGGAGCGGCCTGTTCCCAGCCACTAGGGTGGGGTGCCGTCCGAGACGACCGACGCCCCTCGGGCGTCCACCGCAGTCCAGCACCGCGGCCGCACTCCCCGGCCGCTCCCGGCCGGAGGGCCCGTACCCGATGTCCGCGCACAGCGATCCGCCGGCGCACCACCCGGCACCCCCCGCGTTCGACCTCAGCCACCCCCCGGCGTTCCCCCGCCATGTCGTCACCGCCGTGCTCGTGGCCCACGACGGCGCCCGCTGGCTGCCCGACGCGCTCGCCGGGCTGCTCGGCCAGGAGCGGCCCGTCCAGCGGGCCGTCGCCGCCGACACCGGGAGCGACGACGACTCGGCCCGGCTGCTCGCCGACGCGCTCGGCGCCGACCGCGTCCTGCACCTCGCCCGCCGCGCCGGCTTCGGCACCGCCGTCGACGAGGCGGTCCGCGCGACCCCCGCGCCCACCGCCGACGACCTCCCCTACCTCGCCGGCTCCAGCGGCTGGGACCCCGTCAGCCGCACCTGGCGCGACGACCCCCACGACCCCTACGGGTCCCCGGACGCGCACGACCGCGACGCCGAACCCGTCCAGTGGCTCTGGCTGCTGCACGACGACTGCGCCCCCGAGCCCGGCGCCCTCCGCGAACTGCTGCGCGTCGCCGACCAGGAGATCGCCGCCGGCCGGCCCGCCGCCGTCCTCGGCCCCAAGCTCCGGAGCTGGTACGACCGCAGGCAGCTGCTCGAAGTGGGCGTCACCGTCGCCCGCGGCGGGCGCCGCTGGACCGGCCTCGACCGCCGCGAACAGGACCAGGGGCAGCACGACCAGGTGCGGTCCGTCCTCTCCGTCTCCTCCGCGGGCATGCTCGTCCGGCGGGACGTCTGGGAGGCGCTCGGCGGCTTCGACCCCCGGCTGCCCCTGATGCGGGACGACGTCGACTTCTGCTGGCGCGCCCACGCGGCCGGCCACCGCGTCCTCGTCGCCCCCGACGCCGTCCTCCGGCACGCCGAGGCCGCCTCCCGCGAGCGCCGCCCGGTGGACTGCGTCGGCCGCCGGCCGGCCTCCCCGCACCGCGTCGACAAGGCGGGCGCCGTCTACGCCCTGCTCGCCAACACCCGCGCCGCCGCTCTGCCCTACGTCCTGCTGCGGATCGTCCTCGGCACCCTGCTGAGCGCGCTCGGCCACCTCGTCGGCAAGGTCCCCGGCCAGGCCCTCGACGAACTCACCGGGCTGGGCGCCGTACTGCTGCGCCCCGGCCGGATCCGCGCCGCCCGCGGACGCCGCGCCGCCGCCGTCGACGCCAAGGAGCTGCGGCCCCTCTTCCCGCCGCCGGGCGCCACCCTGAGGGTCGCGTTCGAGCAGGTCATGACCTTCTTCGGCGGGCGGTCCGACCCCGAGGCGCGGTCGGCGGGGCGGCACGGCGCCGTCGAGTCCGGGCCCGGCGGCGACGAGGCGGACTTCCTGGAGATCGAGCAGTTCGCCCGGCTGCGGCGGATCGCCCGCAAACCCGCGCCCGTCCTCTTCACCGCCCTGCTGCTGGTCTCCGCCGTCGCCTGCCGGGGGCTGTACGGCGGCGGGGCACTCGCCGGCGGCGCCCTGCTGCCCGTGCCGGAGGGCGCCTCCGACCTGTGGTCGCTGTACGCGGACGGCTGGCACGCCGTCGGCACCGGCAGCACCGCGAGCGCCCCGCCCTACCTGGCGGTGCTCGCGGCCCTCTCCACGCTGCTCCTCGGCTCGCCGGACCTCGCCGTCACGCTGCTGCTCGTCTGCTCGGTCCCGCTGGCCGGGCTGACCGCCTACTTCGCCTCCCGCCCGCTGGTCGCCTCCCGGCCGCTGCGGGCCTGGGGCAGCGTCGCCTACGCGTTCCTGCCCGCCGTCACCGGCGCCCTCGCGACGGGCCGGCTCGGTACGGCCGTCCTCGCGATCCTGCTGCCGCTCCTCGCCCGGGCCGCCGTCGCCGCCGGCGGGTTCCGCTCGCCGGGCGCCCGGCCGGTGTGGCGGGCCGTCTGGACGTACGCCCTGCTCCTGACCGTCGCCACCGCGTTCGCCCCGGTGGTCTGGCCGCTCGCCGTCGTGCTCGGCCTCGGCGTCCTCGCGCTGCGCGCCCGCGGCGGCGGGCTCGTCCCGCACGCGCTCGCCCTGCTCGCCGTCGCCGCCACCCCGCTCCTCGTCCTCGCGCCCTGGTCGCTGGGGCTGCTCACGGACCCCGGCCGCCTCCTCACCGAGGCGGGGACGGAGTACGGCGGCGGCACCGGCACGCCGCTGCGCCTGCTCACCGCCGACCCGGGCGGGCCGCGGACCTTCGGCGGGCTGCTGTTCGCCGGCGTCCTGCTCGCCGCGCTCGGCGCGCTGCTCCGCGCCGACCGGCGGGCCGCCGTGGGCACCGCCTGGACGGCCGCGCTCGCCGCCCTGCTCTGCGCGGCGCTCGTCAACCACACGGCCTGGGCCGGGCCCGCCCTCCTGGTGTACGGCCTCGCGCTGACCGCCGCCGCCGTGGTCGGGGCGGAGGGGGCCCGCGAACGGGTCGCCGCCAAGAGCTTCGGCTGGCGGCAGCCCGTCGCCGGGCTCGTCGCCCTCGCCGCCGCCGCGGGCCCGCTCGCCGCCGCCGTCACCTGGGCGGCCGGCGGGGCCGGGGGACCGCTGGAGCGGCGCGACCCCGTACAGGTCCCGGCGTTCGTCGCCGAGGCGGCGACCACCCGCGACCGGGCCAGGACCCTGGTCCTCGCCCAGGAACCCGGCCACACCACCCACCTGACCTACGCGCTCGTCCGCGGCTCCGGGATCCGGATGGGCGACGACGCGGTGGCCCCCGGCCGGGACGCGCGGCTGGACTCCGCCGTCGCCGACCTCGTCGCCGGCTCCGGCGCCGACCAGGCCGCCCGGCTCGCCGAGTACGCCGTCGGCTTCGTCCTGGTCCGCGACGGCGCCGCCAAGGACCTCGGCGCCGCGCTGGACGCCGCCCCCGGCCTCACCCGGCTCAGCCAGGAGGGGCGCACCGCGCTGTGGCGGGTCGACCGGCCGGTCTCCCGCGTCGGCGTCGTCACCGAGGGCGCCGACCCGGTGGCCGTACCCTCCGGACCCGTGGGCGCCCGGGCGACGATCCCCGCCGGGAAGGACGGCCGGGTGCTGCGCCTCGCCGACCGGGCCGCGCCCGGCTGGCGCGCCACCCTCGACGGCCGGCCGCTGCCGCGCGTCACCCTCGACGGCTGGGCGCAGGGCTTCCGGCTCCCCGCCGCCGGCGGCAGGCTGGCGCTCTCCTACGAGACGCCGTTCGCCCGGACCGCGTGGGTGTGGACGCAGGGGCTGCTCGCCGTCGTCCTGGTCGTGCTGGCCCTGCCGGGCCGGCGCCGGCACGTGGACGACGACCTGCCCGACGCGGTGGTGCCCGCCGCCGAGCCCGTCTCCCTGCCCGAGCAGGCCCCGGCCGGGGAGGGCCGCCGGGCCCGCCGGCTGCGCGCCGCGGCCGAGGGACGGCAGGCGGCGGACGGGACCGGTGCGCCGGAGGCGGTGCCGGTGTCCGTACCGGTCTCGGCCGATCCGTACGAGGAGCCCTCGGCGGACGCTTACGCGGCGGCGGATCCGTACGCCGCGGATCCTTACGCCGCGGCACCCGCGCCGCAGTACGGCCAGGGGGCGGCGGACGGCGGCTGGGCGGCCGACCCCTACGCCCCCTACGGGTCGGACGGGTCCGCCGCGTACCCCCAGTACTACCCGCACGGCGCGGGCGGGTACGGGGACGCGTACCCGGGACAGGGCCACCACGCCGGCGCCCACCCGGACACCGCCGGGTACGACGCCTCGTCCGCCCCGGGCCCGTACGGCGTCCACGACCCGTACGGATACGGCGGCGGGCAGGGCGGCCGGAACGGCCACGACACGACGTACGACGCCGGCCACGGCCTCCGCCGCGACGGGAGCGACCAGCAGTGAAGCGCCAGCGATCAGCAGTGAAGCGTGAGCGTCCGGGAGCGAGGCGCGAGCGGACGGCGGGGAAGCGCGAGGGGGCGGGAGTGGGGCGTACGACCCTCTCGCTGTTCGCCACGGCGGCGGCGCTGGCCGCCGTCACCGGCGTCGCGGTGGTCGCCGCGCCCTCGGGCGACGCCGGCAGCGGCTCCGGCACCGCCCGGGCGACGAGGTCCGCCGCCCGGATGCCGGTCCAGCGCTCGGCCGTGGTCTGCCCGGCGCCGACCTCCTCCGAGGTGGCGGAGACGACGTATACGGCGTTCTCGCCCGGCGCCCCCGCGTCCGCCAAGGCGGGCGCCGGCGGCCGGGACGCGCGGCGGACCGCCGATCTGCTGCCGATGACGACGACGAGCAGTCGGCCGCCGGCGAAGAAGGACGGCAAGAAGGAAGAAGACGGCAAGAAGGGGAGCGGTGGCAAGGCGCCGGCCCCGGGGGCCGGCCCCGTCCTGACCCTCAAGGCTCCCGGCGCCCCCGTGACCGCGACCACCGACCGCTCCGACGCCCCCGCCCTCCTCGGCTCCGCCGAGGGACCGCTCGCCCCCGGCTACACCGTGCAGCAGACCACGGCCGTCGCGGCCGGCAGCGGGCGCGGCCTGCACGGGCTGACCTGTGGGCCGGCCGACACGTCGTTCTGGTTCCCGGGCGTCTCCACGGCCAAGGGCCGTCAGGACTACGTCCACCTCACCAACCCCGACTCCGCCGCGGCCGCCGTCGTCGACCTGGAACTGCACGGCAAGGACGGCCGCGTCGCGGCGCCCGCCGGCGAGGGCGTCACCGTCCCGCCGCGCTCGTCGGTGCCCGTCCTGCTGAGCACCCTGACCGACGCTCCGGCGGACAACCTCACCCTGCACGTCACCGCCCGTTCCGGACGGGTCGGCGCGGCCGTGCAGGCGTCCGACGAGAAGCAGGGCGGCGACTGGCTGCCCGCTTCCGAGCCGGCCGCGGCGGCCGTCCTGCCGGGCATCCCGGCCGACGCCACCTCCGTGCGGCTCGTCGCCTTCGCCCCCGGCGCCGACGACGCCGACCTCAAGCTCCGCTTCGCGGGCCCCACGGGCTCGATCACCCCGGCGGGCCACGAGACGCTGCACGTCAGGAGCGGCACCACGGAGACGGTCGAACTGGACGGCGTCGCCCGGGGCGAGGCCGGGGCGCTGCTGCTCACCGCCGAGGACGGCGGGCGGGTGGTGGCCGGGCTGCGGGTGACCCGCGGGAAGGGCGACAAGCAGGAGACGGCGTTCCTGCCGGCGGTCGAGCCGGTCGGCGCCCGCGGCACGGTGGCGGACGACCGGGCCAAGGGCACCTCGCTGTCCCTGGTCGCGCCCGGCGCGGAGGCGCGGGTCAGGGTCTCGGCGTGGGTGGCCGGCGGCGGGACCCCGGCCACCCGGACGTACACCGTCCGGTCCGGCACCACGCTCACCGTGGAGCCGCCGGTTCCGGGCGGTGGCAAGGGCGGTTACGCGCTCACGGTCGAGACGGTCTCCGGCGGGCCGGTGCACGCCGCCCGGACGCTGACGCTCCCGCAGGACGGCGTCCCGGCGTTCACCGTGCAGCCGGTGCCGGACGACCGTTCCACGGTGGAGGTGCCCGCGGTGCGCTCCGACCTGACGACGGTCACGCGCTAGCGAGGACGGGGGGTGGGCGGCGAAACCGCGCCCCCGCCCCGTCAATCCTGCCCGTAGCGCGGATCCACCGACTCCGGCGCCAGGCCGAGGAGTTCGGCGACCTGCTCGACGACGACCTCGTGCACCAGCAGCGCGCGGTCGTCGCGGTTCTTGGTGCGGATCTCCACCGGGCGGCGGTAGATGACGATCCGGTCGGGCTCGTCGCCGCGCGCCGCGACATACCGGCCGAGCGGGACCGAGCCGCCGTCGAGGAACAGCGCCTCGCCCGGCTCGCCGTCCTCGCCCGGCACGGGCACCTCGCGCACCACGAAGTCCACCGACGCCAGTTGCGGCCAGCGGCGCTCCAGCCGCTCCGCCGAGTCGTGGACGAGGTCGACGAACGCCTCGGCGCGGCTCACCGACAGCGGGACCTGCGGCGGGGCGATCGGACCGCGCATGCCGCGGCCGTGCCGGTCGCGGTGGCGCGGGCGCCGGCCGAGCGGACCGGGCCCGGGCGGACCGGGCGGGCCGGCCGGTGGAGGTACGGGGCTGTCGGGGCTGTCCATCACCTCGAAGGGTATCCGCCGGTCGGCCGTGTACGCGCGGTAGCCGCGCATCTCATCGGATGTCGCCCGATGAGCGTTCCGTTGTTGCTTGCGATCGGATAAAGCCGACGGCGAGACCGTCGATCGCATCCCGAATGACACTATGGTGGCTGAGTGATGACAAAGTTCCAGGGCCGCGCATCCTGTTCCACACCCTCCCCGCGCAGGTCGACCCGGCGGTTCGGGGGCGGTGTCCACCGGGCGCTCCGGCACGACACGGAGGGGTGAGCCAGGAGTGAGTCGTCGCGGCCCGCTCAAGAGTGCGGTACCGTCCCACCTCGTGAGCCCTGTACGTCGCTGTTCGCGCACCGCGTGTGGCCGCCCGGCCGTCGCGACGCTGACGTACGTCTACGCCGATTCGACCGCCGTCCTCGGCCCGCTCGCCACCTACGCCGAACCCCACTGCTACGACCTGTGCGCCGAGCACTCCGAGCGGCTGACGGCCCCCCGCGGGTGGGACGTCGTCCGGCTCGCCGTGGACACCGGCCCCGCCCGTCCCAGCAGTGACGATCTCGAAGCGCTGGCCAACGCCGTGCGGGAGGCGGCCCGTCCGCAGGAGCGCGCCGCGAGCGGCGGGTCCGGCGGCGGAACCGTCGGCAGCCAGATGAAGGGGCCCGTCGGACCCAGCACGCGCGAGGTCAATCCGATGGAGGTCGCCCGCCGGGGCCACCTCAGGGTGCTGCGCTCGCCCGACTCCTGACGCGCCGGAACCCGAAGGCCCGTTCCGCGGCGGCGAATTCCGGCCGTTCCGTCCGGCGCTTTCGTCGCTTTCCGCCGCATCGCGTCGTGTTCAGGCGTGTTCGGGGGATTTCGCGGCGCTTCGCGGACTCGGGTCGAGCGCGTCCGTCCGGCGTCGGCGTCCGTCGCGCCGATCTGCGGTCGCGAGGCGCCCAAACCCTGACCCACCCCCCGATTCGTCCCTGATTCGCCCCGGATTCGTCCCCGGTTCTCGCCTCCGACGGCCGTCCGGCGCCGGAACGGGCGGTGGGTCCGGGTAGGTTTGGGTACCTGTACCGGACCTGTACCGGACTCCAGGAGGGTGAGACGTGGCTGATCTGTCGCAGCTCGTGAAGGCGTACGACGTGCGTGGTGTGGTCCCCGACCAGTGGGACGAGGCGCTCGCCGAGCTGTTCGGCGCTGCCTTCGCCAAGGTGACGGAGGCGGACGCGATCGTCGTCGGCCACGACATGCGGCCCTCGTCCCCGGGGCTGGCCCGGGCCTTCGCGCGCGGCGCCGCCGCCCGGGGCGCGGACGTCACCGAGATCGGGCTCTGCTCGACCGACCAGCTCTACTTCGCCAGCGGCCATCTCGGCCTGCCCGGCGCTATGTTCACGGCCAGCCACAACCCGGCGCAGTACAACGGCATCAAGATGTGCCGCGCCGGCGCCGCCCCCGTCGGCCAGGACACCGGCCTCGCCGAGATCCGCGCCCTGGTGGAGGACTGGTCGGAGAACGGCGCCCCCGAGCCCGTCGCCACCCCCGGCACCCTGTCCGAGCGGGACACCCTCGCCGACTACGCCGCCCACCTGCGCTCCCTGGTCGACCTCGGCCGGATCCGGCGGCTGAAGACCGTCGTGGACGCGGGCAACGGCATGGGCGGCCACACCGTCCCCACCGTCCTGGAGGGCCTGCCGATCGACCTGATCGCCCTCTACTTCGAGCTCGACGGGACGTTCCCCAACCACGAGGCCAACCCCCTCGACCCCAAGAACCTGGTCGACCTCCAGGCCAAGGTCCGGGAGACCGGCGCCGATATCGGCCTCGCCTTCGACGGCGACGCCGACCGCTGCTTCGTCGTCGACGAGAACGGCGACCCCGTCTCCCCGTCCGCGATCACCGCCCTGGTCGCCGCCCGCGAACTCGGAAAGCACCCCGGCGGGACGGTCATCCACAACCTGATCACCTCCTGGTCGGTGCCCGAGGTCGTCAAGGAGCACGGCGGCAAGCCCGTCCGCACCCGCGTCGGACACTCGTTCATCAAGCAGGAGATGGCCCGCACGGGCGCCATCTTCGGCGGCGAGCACTCCGCCCACTACTACTTCCGCGACTTCTGGAACGCCGACACCGGCATGCTCGCCGCACTGCACGTCCTCGCCGCCCTCGGCGGCCAGGAGAAGCCGCTCTCCGAGCTCGTCCGCGAGTACGACCGCTACGCCGCCTCCGGCGAGATCAACAGCACCGTCGCCGACCAGCCGGGCCGGGCCGCGGCCGTCCGGGCCGCCTACGCGGACCGCGACGGCGTCGAGCTCGACGAGCTGGACGGCCTCACGGTCACCGCCGCCGACTGGTGGTTCAACCTCCGCGCCTCCAACACCGAACCGCTGCTGCGGCTCAACGTCGAGGCGCGCGACGCGGAGACGGTCGCCCGGGTCCGCGACGAGGTCCTCGCCATCGTCCGCGCCTGAGGCCCTGAGCGCCTCAGACCTTGAGCGCCTGAGGCCCTCGACGGTTTGAAGGGCGCGCGGCCGGCCCGGGCCGCCCGCCGGACGTCACCACGGGTGACGTCCGGCGGTACCCTGACCGCACAGAGACGCACACCTCCCGAAGGGAACCCTCATGCCGCTCGAAGCCGGCCTCCTGGAGATCCTCGCCTGCCCTGAGTGCCACGCACCCCTGCGGCAGGAGGCGGATGCCTCCGGCGAGACCACCGAGCTGGTGTGCGAGAGCGAGAGCTGCGCCCTGGCGTACCCCGTCCGCGACGGCATTCCCGTCCTCCTGGTGGACGAGGCCCGACGCCCCCACTGAGCCGCGCCGCCCCGGCCGGCACCCCGTACACCACGGCGATCGGAGCTGATCAACGGTGTTCGACGAGTCTCTCCTCGATGACCCCGACGCCCTCTCCCGCGCCGACGTCCACGGCCTGCTGCGCGGCGCCGCCGAGTCCGGCGCCCGGGTCCGGACGGCCGTCCGCAACGCCGACGAGGCGGGCATCGGGGCCCTGCGCCCGGACGGGCGCCCCCGCGCCGTCCTCGTCGCGGGCCCCGGCCCGGCCGCCGCCTCCACGGCCGAGCTGCTGGGCGCGCTCGCCGGCGGCGGCTGCCCCGTCGCCCCGCTCCGCCCCACCGGCGTCGCCTCCGCGCCCGGCGCCCTGCGCTGGACGCTCCCCGGCTGGACCGGCCCCCTCGACCTGCTCCTCGTCGTCAGTCCCGACGGCACCGAGCCGGGCCTCGCCCTGCTGCTGGAACAGGCGTACCGGCGCGGCTGCTCCGTCGTCTGCGTCACCCCGGCCGGCACCCCGCTCGCCGACGCCACCGCCCAGGTCCGCGGCCTGACCATCCCGCTGACCAGCACCCCGTACGAGGCGACGATGGCCGGCGACGACGCCCCCGCGCGCCCCGAGAACGGCGAGAACGTCCTGCCGACCGGCCCCGGCACGCTCTGGTCCCTGCTGACCCCGCTGCTCGCGCTCGCCGACCGCATCGGCCTGTTCGAGGCACCGCGGTCCGCGCTCGACGCGCTCGCCGACCGGCTCGACCGGCTCGCCGAACGCTGCGGCCCGGCCATCGCCACCTACGGCAACCCGGCCAAGACCCTCGCCGCCGAACTGGCCGGCACCCTCCCGCTGATCTGGACCGAGGGCGACCTGGCGGCCGCCGCCGGACGCCGCTTCGCGACCGTCCTCGCCGCCCTGGCCGGCCGCCCGGCCCTCGCCGCCGAGCTGCCCGAGGCGCTCACCGCGCACAGCGCCCTGCTCTCCGGCTCCTTCGCCGCCGGGGCCGACCCCGACGACTTCTTCCGCGACCGCGTCGACGAGCCCGAGGCGCTGCACGCCCGGGTCGTCCTGCTGCGCGAGCGCGCCCCCGACATCACCTCGGCCGTCCCCGGCGCCCGCGACCTCGCCCTGCACCGGGACACCCCGGTCAGCGAGCTGGAGGCCGCCGAGGGGGCGAGCCCCCTGGAGACCGCCGCCGAACTGCTGGCCGTCACCGACTTCGCCGCCGTCTACCTGGCTCTCGCCGGTACCCCCTAAGCCCGCGGCCCGCTCCGGGAGCGGGCGCCCGCCCGCGCGCCGGGCCCTCCGCCCCTACGCCGCGCCGGACCCGTCCGAACCGCCAGGAACCGTCCGTACACGTCAGGAACCGCTCCCATGGACCGCCTCGCCAACACCGTGCGCCCCTACGCCTGGGGCTCCACCACCGCGATCCCCGGCCTGCTCGGCACCCCGGTCACCGGAGAGCCCCAGGCCGAACTCTGGATGGGCGCCCACCCCGGCGCCCCCTCCCGCGTCGACCGGGGCGACGGGCCCCGGCCGCTCACCGACGTCATCGCCGCCGACCCCGAACGCGAGCTCGGCGCCCCGGCCGTCCGCGCCTTCGGCCCCCGGCTCCCGTTCCTGCTCAAGCTGCTCGCCGCCGCCGCCCCGCTCTCCCTCCAGGTGCACCCCGACCGCGCCCGCGCGGAGGCCGGCTTCGCCGCCGAGGAGGCCCGGGGCATCCCCCTCGACGCGCCCCACCGCACCTACAAGGACCCGCACCACAAGCCCGAACTCCTCTGTGCCCTCACGCCGTTCGACGGCCTGTGCGGCTTCCGCGACCCGGTGCGGACGGCGGACCTCTTCGCGGCCCTGGACGTCGACGCCCTCAAGCCGTACGTCGACCTGCTGCACGCCCACCCCGCGTCCGACGCGCTCCGCGAGGTCCTGACCGCCGTCCTCACCGCCGACCGCGCGGCGATCGCGGAGACCGTCGCGCAGGCGTCCGCCGCCGCCGAACGGCTGGCCGGCGAGGAGGGCCCGTACCGGGACGACTGCGCCGCCTACGCCTTCGTCGCCCGCCACTACCCCGGCGACCCGGGCGTCCTCGCCGCCATGCTCCTGAACCACGTACGCCTCCAGCCCGGCGAGGCCCTCCACCTCGACGCCGGGGTACCGCACGCCTACCTGGACGGGTTCGGCGTCGAGATCATGGCCGGCTCCGACAACGTGCTGCGGTGCGGGCTGACGCCCAAGCACGTCGACGTCCCCGAACTGCTGCGCGTCGTCCGCTTCGACCCCACCGTCCCGGCCGTGCTCCGGCCGGAGGCCGGGCCGGACGAGGAGGAGGCGTACGACGCGCCGGTGGACGAGTTCCGCCTCTCCCGGCGCGTACAGGCCGCCGACGCGCCGCCCGTACGCCTGGACGCGCCCGCTCCGCAGATCCTGCTGTGCACCGCCGGCACCGCCCGCCTCCAGGGGGGCGACGGTGAACTGGAGCTGGCGCGGGGCGAGTCCGCGTTCGTCCCGGCGGGGGAGCGCGTGGAACTGCGGGGAGAGTGCACACTCTTCCGCGCCACGGTCGCCGTCTGAAGGCGGTTCGGCCGACCCTGCTGACACAATGGCCCGCCGAAGGCGGCAAAGAAACAGCAAAGACCGTCGCGGTGAAATCCGTGATGGGCCAGTGGCGGAAGGGACACCCCGAACGTATGAGTGCTCAAGGCGGAACGAAGGCCATCGTCGCCGCGCTGGGGGCCAACCTGGCCATCGCCGTGGCGAAATTCGTCGCCTTCGCGTTCAGCGGCTCGTCGTCGATGCTCGCGGAGGGCGTGCACTCGGTCGCCGACTCCGGCAACCAGGCGCTGCTGCTGGTCGGCGGGAAGAAGGCGAAGAAGGCGGCGAGCGAGGAACACCCCTTCGGCTACGGCCGCGAGCGGTACGTCTACGGGTTCCTCGTGGCGATCGTCCTGTTCACCATCGGCGGCGTCTTCGCCCTCTATGAGGGCTACGAGAAGATCAGGCACCCGCACGAGCTCGACAACTGGTACTGGCCGGTGGGCGTGCTCGTGTTCGCCGTCATCGCCGAGGGCTTCTCCTTCCGCACGGCCGTCGCCGAGTCGAACGAACTGCGGGGCCGGCAGTCCTGGAAGCAGTTCGTCCGCACGGCCAAGGCCCCCGAACTGCCCGTCGTCCTGCTGGAGGACTTCGGCGCCCTCGTCGGCCTCGTCCTCGCCCTCTGCGGCGTCGGCCTCACCGTCGCCACCGGCGACGGCGTCTGGGACGGCATCGGCACCCTCTGCATCGGCGCCCTCCTCGTCCTCATCGCCCTGGTCCTGGCCGCCGAGACCAAGTCCCTGCTGCTCGGCGAGGCCGCCGGACCGGAACAGGTCGCCCGCATCCGCGAGGCCGCCGTCGACGGCGCCACCGTGACGGGCGTCATCCACATGCGGACCCTGCACCTCGGCCCGGAGGAACTCCTCGTCGCCGCCAAGATCGCGGTACGCCACGACGACACCGCCGCCGACGTGGCCCGCGCCATCGACGCCGCCGAATCCCGCATCCGCGAAGCCGTCCCCATCGCCCGCGTCATCTACCTCGAACCCGACGTCTACAGCGAAACGGCGGCAGCAGCGGGCCCGGACCCGGCAGCGACGCCGGGGGGACCGGGGGCACCCGTCAGCCCGTCCGGCGCCTGAGGACCTCGCGGCGAAGCCGCGATGCCGGGGTCCGGGGCAGAGCCCTGGAAGAAACGGTGAAAGGGCGGGACCGGGGCACGGACAGCGACGGCCGGACGACGACCGGGCCCGCGGCGGGACCGCTCGATGCCGGGGGCTGCCCCTAGGGGCGCGGCCTGGACGGAATGCCCGGCTGCACCGCCCGGCTGCACCCGAGCCCACCCGGCCCCGCCGGGCCTCACCGCAGCTCGCCCAAGACCCGCAGGATCGCCGGAGTATCCGGCGCCGCCAGCAGCCGGGCCCGGAAGCCCGGATCCATCAGTCTCCGGGCCAGCACGGCCAAGACCCGCAGATGCTCGTCGTCCGCCCCTTCCGGCACCGCGACGGCGAAGAGCAGCCGGGCGGGCACCCCGTCCGCCGCCCCCCAGTCGACCCCCTCGGACGAACGGGCGAAGGCGACGGCCGGGGCCGTGACCGCGCCGGTCCTGGCATGGGGGAAGGCGACGGACTCCCCGGCCCCCGTGCCGCCCTGCGCCTCCCGTGCGAGCAGGGCGGCCACCAGAGCGTCGCCGTCCGACACCGCGCCACCGGCGGCGAGCAATTCGGCCAGCTCCCGGACGGCCTCCTCCTTGCGGCGCGCGGCGAGCCAGGGACGGACGGTCCGCCCGGTCAGCCGCCCGCCCAGCACCTCCCCGCCGACCGGCGAAGGAGCCTCCGCCGCACCCCGAGGTCCCGCGGGCTCACCCCCCGACGCCATCAGGCTCACCGTCGCCAGCGCCGTCACGACCGTTCCTATGGCCACGGCGACGAAGAACATGGGCACCCCGCCCACCGCCCCGAGCAGCGCGACGACCGGTCCGCCGTGCGGCACCGCGTCGGTGACCGCCGCGAGCCCCGCGATCGCGCCGGCCACCGCCCCGCCCAGCATGTTCGCCGGAATCACCCGCGCGGGCCGCGCGGCGGCGAACGGGATCGCCCCCTCGGTGATGCCGAAGAAGCCCATGACGAGGGCCGCCGACCCCGCCTCCCGCTCCTGGGCGCGGAACAGCCCGCGCCGCAGCAGCGTCGCCAGGCCCTGCCCCAGGGGCGGAACGGGGATGGCGGCGGCGCAGATGCCCATGACCTCGGGGCTGCGGGTGACGAGCCCGGCCCCGAAGAGGAAGGCCGTCTTGTTGACCGGTCCGCCCATGTCGAACGTGATCATCAGCCCCAGGAGTACTCCCAGCACCGCCGCTCCCGCGCCGCTCAGCCCGGCGAGCCCGTCGGTGAGGCGGTCGAAGACCCAGGCGACCGGCCGGCCGAGCGCGTAGACGAAGAACAGGCCGAGGACGGACGTGGCGAGCACCGGGATGACGATGACCGGCATCACCGGCCGGACGAGACGCCGCACCGGCACCCGTCTGATCGCGAGCACCAGCCAGCCGGCCAGGAACCCGGTGACGATGGCGCCCAGGAACCCGGCTCCCGAGGGCGAGCCGTAGAGCGTGCCGTCGTTCGCCAGCCATCCGCCGACCATGCCCGGCACCAGCGCAGGCCGGTCGGCGAGCGCGAAGGCGATGTAACCGGAGAGCACGGGCAGCATCAACGCGAACCCGATCTCGCCGATGCGGTGGACGTGCTCCCAGAAGGACCCGGCGGGGACCTCCAGGCCATGCGGCCCGGCCCGGCCGCCCAGCGCGAGCGAGACGGCGATCAGCAGCCCGCCGGTCACCACGAACGGGATCATGTACGAGACACCGTTCATCAGCGCCCGGTACCCGACGGCACCGGCGGCACCACCGGAGCCGGCCGCGCCGCCGGTGAACGGCGGGAAGGCGATGCCCGCGAGGCCGGCACCCGCGCCCCGGCCGGCCTCCCGCGCCCCGCCGGCCGCGCGGTGCACGGGCGCGTCGCGCACCTCCCGGATCAGCCGCCCCGGATCGCGGATGCCCTCGGCCACCCCGGTGACCAGCACCCGCTTGCCGTCGAACCGGGTCAGGTCGACGTCCTTGTCGGCGGCGACGATCACCCCGTCCGCCGCCGCGATCTCCTCGGCGGCCAGGACGTTCTCCACGCCGATGGAGCCCTGTGTCTCGACGCTGACGCGGTGCCCGAGCTCCTCGGCGGCCTGGACCAGCTTCTCGGCGGCCATGTACGTATGGGCGATGCCCGTCGGGCAGGCGGTCACGGCGACCAGCCGGAGCGGCGGACCGTCGCCGCCACGGCACCCCGTCGTCTCCCCGGAGGAATCGGCCGGACCGGTCACGGGTCTCCTTCCCAGCGGCTTCGCAGCAGCTTCCGGCGTCACACCCTTCGGTCGCATCCTTCACAGCCGGGCGCCGGATTCCGGGGAGGCGAGGCCCGTTCGGCGCGGTCGACGGCGAAACCCCGCGGACTCCGGCGGTCCCGTACGCCCCGCACGCCCACCGGAACCTCCCGCGGTTTCCGACGATCCGTCACCGATCGACCGTCAGCGAGTTCCGATCCCCAGGAGGGGCTGGGGCTCCGGGGGCCGTCCGGTGTAGATTCGGACGCGGTGCCAGACGTCGCTGCTGATGGCGGTCGGGCGGTTCGCGCGACGGGCCGGCCGAGGGAGAGAGGACCTCCGACGGACTGCGCTGCGGCCAGGTGTGACGTGCGCGTGTCGGCGAGAACGACACGCACGACGACCTGTCCGTCGCACGGCCGTACCCACACTCTCGCTCGCCCTTCAGGAGGAGCAGCCCGTATGACCACCACCTCCACCGGCCAGGACTTCAAGGTCGCGGACCTTTCCCTGGCGGCATTCGGCCGTAAGGAGATCACCCTCGCCGAGCACGAGATGCCCGGTCTGATGGCGATCCGCAAGGAGTACGCGGAGGCGCAGCCGCTGGCAGGCGCCCGTATCACCGGCTCGCTGCACATGACCGTGCAGACGGCGGTGCTGATCGAGACCCTGGTGGCGCTGGGCGCGCGGGTGCGCTGGGCGTCCTGCAACATCTTCTCCACCCAGGACCACGCCGCCGCCGCCATCGCGGTGGGCCCGAACGGTACGCCGGACGACCCGCAGGGCGTCCCCGTCTTCGCCTGGAAGGGCGAGACGCTGGAGGAGTACTGGTGGTGCACGGAGCAGGCGCTGACCTGGCCCGACGCCCCCACCGGCGGCCCGAACATGATTCTGGACGACGGCGGTGACGCCACGCTGCTGGTGCACAAGGGCGTCGAGTTCGAGAAGGCCGGCGCGGCCCCGGACCCGTCCACGGCGGACAGCGAGGAGTACGCCCAGATCCTCACCCTGCTGAACCGCACGCTGGCGGAGAACCCCCAGAAGTGGACCCAGCTGGCGTCGGAGATCCGCGGTGTCACCGAGGAGACCACCACCGGCGTCCACCGCCTCTACGAGATGCAGTCGGCGGGCACCCTGCTCTTCCCGGCGATCAACGTGAACGACGCCGTCACCAAGTCGAAGTTCGACAACAAGTACGGCTGCCGCCACTCCCTCATCGACGGCATCAACCGCGCCACCGACGTCCTCATCGGCGGCAAGGTCGCGGTCGTCTGCGGCTACGGCGACGTCGGCAAGGGCTGCGCGGAGTCGCTCCGCGGCCAGGGCGCCCGCGTCATCGTCACCGAGATCGACCCGATCTGCGCGCTGCAGGCGGCGATGGACGGCTACCAGGTCGCCACTCTGGACGACGTCGTGGAGACCGCCGACATCTTCATCACCACGACCGGCAACAAGGACATCATCATGGCCTCCGACATGGCCAAGATGAAGCACCAGGCCATCGTCGGGAACATCGGTCACTTCGACAACGAGATCGACATGGCCGGTCTCGCGAAGATCCCCGGCATCGTCAAGGACGAGGTCAAGCCGCAGGTCCACACCTGGACGTTCCCCGACGGCAAGGTCCTCATCGTGCTGTCCGAGGGCCGCCTGCTGAACCTGGGCAACGCGACCGGCCACCCGTCCTTCGTGATGTCGAACTCCTTCGCCGACCAGACCCTGGCCCAGATCGAGCTCTTCACCAAGCCGGAGTCGTATCCGACCGACGTCTACGTGCTGCCCAAGCACCTGGACGAGAAGGTCGCCCGGCTCCACCTCGACGCGCTCGGCGTGAAGCTGACGACGCTCCGCCCGGAGCAGGCGGAGTACATCGGCGTCAAGGTCGAGGGCCCGTACAAGCCCGACCACTACCGTTACTGACGGCTCCCTCGGCGTCGGCGGCCCTCCCGGCCGCCTTCGCGGTGCATGCGCCGCACGCGGTATGCGCGGCGTACGCGAGGCCGAGAGCCACAGCAGCGTCAGCAGCCGGCCCACCAGCCGGCCGGCCAGGCCCCTGCCCCCGCGGCGGGGGCCTGGCCCGTTCGTGTCAAGGAACCCTCCATGCCCCGCGGCCGCTACTCGCTCCACGATCCGCACGACCACACCCCCCTAGGTGAGGAACGCTTCCAGTGCGCCACCGGCCCGTCCGGCTGGCGCTATGTCTCCACGACCACACACGCGTCCGGCGCACCGGCCGGCTCGGTCGACCTGGCGATCGACGCGCTGGGCCGGCCCATCCGCCTTCAGCTCCGGTCCGCCGACTGGCAGGTGCGGGCGGCGGCACTCGACGGCGTGACCTGGGTCCGCACGGACCCCTCCGGCGAACACGCGACGGAGGGCAACGTCCGGGCCCACGCCTTCACCGGGGTTTCCCCCGCCTTCCACGTGGCCCTCGCCCGGCTGCTCCGTCTCACCCCCGGTGGCCCCCCGGCCCGCGTCCGCCTGGTCTCCTTCACCGCCCCCGTGCTCGCGCCCCTCACCGTCGACGAGTCGTGGTCCCTGGTCAGCAGGACACCACACCCCACTGACAACGGGACCCTGGACGTGGACGAGTACCAGGTCAGCGCCCTCGACACAGGCGAGCGCCACACGGTCCACCTGGCCGGCGACGTCGTCCTGTCGGCTCCGGGCATCGAGCTGGAGGACCTGGAGAGCCCACCGTCGGTGTTCGACTGAGGCGGAGGGCTGGTAGGGTTTCCTTCTGCCCCACAGACCTGTTGACACGGGTGGGTGGGGGAGGTAGATTCGAACGGTTGGGACGACTGGACCTGGTCGCCGTCAACGGTTAGCATCTACATCGCTTCGAGTCGTGAGCGTCGCTCACATTGATTGCGAAGCTCCTCGACTCCTCAGAAGGAAGCGAATCGGCCGTGTAATCGGCCCGCTGAAAATCTGATAAAGTCGGAATCGCCGGAAAGCGAAAGCGAGAAGGCGAAACCCCGCTCCAACAGGGGGCCGGAAACGGAATTCGAACCGGAAACGGAACGGAAAACGGATCTGGTAAGGTTGGAAACACCGAAGGGAAGCGCCCGGAGGAAAGCCTGAGAGAGTCTCTCGGGTGAGTACGAAGGAAGCGTCCGTTCCTTGAGAACTCAACAGCGTGCCAAAAGTCAACGCCAGACTATAAAACAACCCCGTCCACGGATCCTTGTGGTCCTGGATGAGGTTCCTTTGAAAAACACAGCGAGGACGCTGTGAACGACCGGGCTTATTCCGCCTGGTCGTTCCGCTCTCGTGGTGTCGCCCCGATTACGGGGAAACATTCACGGAGAGTTTGATCCTGGCTCAGGACGAACGCTGGCGGCGTGCTTAACACATGCAAGTCGAACGATGAACCTCCTTCGGGAGGGGATTAGTGGCGAACGGGTGAGTAACACGTGGGCAATCTGCCCTGCACTCTGGGACAAGCCCTGGAAACGGGGTCTAATACCGGATATGACTGCTGAGCGCATGCTCGGTGGTGGAAAGCTCCGGCGGTGCAGGATGAGCCCGCGGCCTATCAGCTTGTTGGTGGGGTGATGGCCTACCAAGGCGACGACGGGTAGCCGGCCTGAGAGGGCGACCGGCCACACTGGGACTGAGACACGGCCCAGACTCCTACGGGAGGCAGCAGTGGGGAATATTGCACAATGGGCGAAAGCCTGATGCAGCGACGCCGCGTGAGGGATGACGGCCTTCGGGTTGTAAACCTCTTTCAGCAGGGAAGAAGCGAAAGTGACGGTACCTGCAGAAGAAGCGCCGGCTAACTACGTGCCAGCAGCCGCGGTAATACGTAGGGCGCAAGCGTTGTCCGGAATTATTGGGCGTAAAGAGCTCGTAGGCGGCTTGTCGCGTCGGATGTGAAAGCCCGGGGCTTAACCCCGGGTCTGCATTCGATACGGGCAGGCTAGAGTTCGGTAGGGGAGATCGGAATTCCTGGTGTAGCGGTGAAATGCGCAGATATCAGGAGGAACACCGGTGGCGAAGGCGGATCTCTGGGCCGATACTGACGCTGAGGAGCGAAAGCGTGGGGAGCGAACAGGATTAGATACCCTGGTAGTCCACGCCGTAAACGTTGGGAACTAGGTGTGGGCGACATTCCACGTCGTCCGTGCCGCAGCTAACGCATTAAGTTCCCCGCCTGGGGAGTACGGCCGCAAGGCTAAAACTCAAAGGAATTGACGGGGGCCCGCACAAGCAGCGGAGCATGTGGCTTAATTCGACGCAACGCGAAGAACCTTACCAAGGCTTGACATACACCGGAAACATCCAGAGATGGGTGCCCCCTTGTGGTCGGTGTACAGGTGGTGCATGGCTGTCGTCAGCTCGTGTCGTGAGATGTTGGGTTAAGTCCCGCAACGAGCGCAACCCTTGTTCTGTGTTGCCAGCATGCCTTTCGGGGTGATGGGGACTCACAGGAGACTGCCGGGGTCAACTCGGAGGAAGGTGGGGACGACGTCAAGTCATCATGCCCCTTATGTCTTGGGCTGCACACGTGCTACAATGGCCGGTACAATGAGCTGCGATACCGCGAGGTGGAGCGAATCTCAAAAAGCCGGTCTCAGTTCGGATTGGGGTCTGCAACTCGACCCCATGAAGTTGGAGTTGCTAGTAATCGCAGATCAGCATTGCTGCGGTGAATACGTTCCCGGGCCTTGTACACACCGCCCGTCACGTCACGAAAGTCGGTAACACCCGAAGCCGGTGGCCCAACCCTTGTGGAGGGAGCCGTCGAAGGTGGGACTGGCGATTGGGACGAAGTCGTAACAAGGTAGCCGTACCGGAAGGTGCGGCTGGATCACCTCCTTTCTAAGGAGCACATAGCCGACTACGAGCGAATGTCTCGTACGGTTGCTCATGGGTGGAACGTTGACTATTCGGCACGATCGGTGAGGGATCGCTAGTACTGCTTCGGCGTGGAACGTGATCGTGAGCTGGTCGGGTCGGGCACGCTGTTGGGTGTCTGAGGGTACGGACTTATGGTCTGTTCCTTCTGCCGGCCCCGGTAAAGGTCCGCCTGTTGGTGGGTTGTGACGGGTGGCTGGTCGTTGTTTGAGAACTGCACAGTGGACGCGAGCATCTGTGGCCAAGTTTTTAAGGGCGCACGGTGGATGCCTTGGCACCAGGAACCGATGAAGGACGTGGGAGGCCGCGATAGGCCCCGGGGAGCTGTCAACCGAGCTGTGATCCGGGGGTGTCCGAATGGGGAAACCCGGCAGTCGTCATGGGCTGTCACCCGCTGCTGAACACATAGGCAGTGTGGAGGGAACGCGGGGAAGTGAAACATCTCAGTACCCGCAGGAAGAGAAAACAACCGTGATTCCGGGAGTAGTGGCGAGCGAAACCGGATGAGGCCAAACCGTTTGCGTGTGATACCCGGCAGGGGTTGCGCATGCGGGGTTGTGGGATCTCTCTTTCACAGTCTGCCGGCTGTGAGGCGAGTCAGAAACCGTAGTGATAGGCGAAGGACATGCGAAAGGTCCGGCGTAGAGGGTAAGACCCCCGTAGCTGAAATCATTGCGGCTCGTTTGAGAGACACCCAAGTAGCACGGGGCCCGAGAAATCCCGTGTGAATCTGGCGGGACCACCCGCTAAGCCTAAATATTCCCTGGTGACCGATAGCGGATAGTACCGTGAGGGAATGGTGAAAAGTACCGCGGGAGCGGAGTGAAATAGTACCTGAAACCGTGTGCCTACAAGCCGTGGGAGCGTCGCACAGGGAGCTTGCTTCTTGTGTCGTGACTGCGTGCCTTTTGAAGAATGAGCCTGCGAGTTTGCGGTGTGTTGCGAGGTTAACCCGTGTGGGGAAGCCGTAGCGAAAGCGAGTCCGAATAGGGCGATTTTAGTAGCGCGCCCAAGACCCGAAGCGGAGTGATCTAGCCATGGGCAGGTTGAAGCGGAGGTAAGACTTCGTGGAGGACCGAACCCACCAGGGTTGAAAACCTGGGGGATGACCTGTGGTTAGGGGTGAAAGGCCAATCAAACTCCGTGATAGCTGGTTCTCCCCGAAATGCATTTAGGTGCAGCGTCGTGTGTTTCTTGCCGGAGGTAGAGCACTGGATAGGCGATGGGCCCTACCGGGTTACTGACCTTAGCCAAACTCCGAATGCCGGTAAGTGAGAGCGCGGCAGTGAGACTGTGGGGGATAAGCTCCATGGTCGAGAGGGAAACAGCCCAGAGCATCGACTAAGGCCCCTAAGCGTACGCTAAGTGGGAAAGGATGTGGAGTCGCAGAGACAACCAGGAGGTTGGCTTAGAAGCAGCCACCCTTGAAAGAGTGCGTAATAGCTCACTGGTCAAGTGATTCCGCGCCGACAATGTAGCGGGGCTCAAGCGTACCGCCGAAGTCGTGTCATTGCAGTACATACCTCTAACGGGGACTGTGATGGGTAGGGGAGCGTCGTGTGCCGGGTGAAGCAGCCGCGGAAGCGAGTTGTGGACGGTTCACGAGTGAGAATGCAGGCATGAGTAGCGATACACACGTGGGAAACGTGTGCGCCGATTGACTAAGGGTTCCTGGGTCAAGCTGATCTGCCCAGGGTAAGTCGGGACCTAAGGCGAGGCCGACAGGCGTAGTCGATGGACAACCGGTTGATATTCCGGTACCCGCTTTGAAACGCCCAATATCGAATCAGGCGATGCTAAGTCCGTGAAGCCGCCCTGAGCTCTTCGGAGCGTAGGGGAGTGGTGGAGCCGACGATCCAGACTTGTAGTAGGTAAGCGATGGGGTGACGCAGGAAGGTAGTCCAGCCCGGGCGGTGGTTGTCCCGGGGTAAGGGTGTAGGCCGTGTGGTAGGCAAATCCGTCACACGTTAAGGCTGAGACCTGATGCCGAGCCGATTGTGGTGAAGTGGATGATCCTATGCTGTCGAGAAAAGCCTCTAGCGAGTTTCATGGCGGCCCGTACCCTAAACCGACTCAGGTGGTCAGGTAGAGAATACCGAGGCGTTCGGGTGAACTATGGTTAAGGAACTCGGCAAAATGCCCCCGTAACTTCGGGAGAAGGGGGGCCATGTCCGGTGATGGAACGTGCTTCCTGAGCTGGGTGTGGCCGCAGAGACCAGCGAGAAGCGACTGTTTACTAAAAACACAGGTCCGTGCGAAGCCGTAAGGCGATGTATACGGACTGACGCCTGCCCGGTGCTGGAACGTTAAGGGGACCGGTTAGCTCTGTTTCGACAGGGCGAAGCTGAGAACTTAAGCGCCAGTAAACGGCGGTGGTAACTATAACCATCCTAAGGTAGCGAAATTCCTTGTCGGGTAAGTTCCGACCTGCACGAATGGCGTAACGACTTCTCGACTGTCTCAACCATAGGCCCGGTGAAATTGCACTACGAGTAAAGATGCTCGTTTCGCGCAGCAGGACGGAAAGACCCCGGGACCTTTACTATAGCTTGATATTGGTGTTCGGTTCGGCTTGTGTAGGATAGGTGGGAGACTGTGAAGCATGCACGCCAGTGTGTGTGGAGTCGTCGTTGAAATACCACTCTGGTCGTGCTGGATGTCTAACCTGGGTCCGTGATCCGGATCAGGGACAGTGTCTGGTGGGTAGTTTAACTGGGGCGGTTGCCTCCTAAAGGGTAACGGAGGCGCCCAAAGGTTCCCTCAGCCTGGTTGGCAATCAGGTGTTGAGTGTAAGTGCACAAGGGAGCTTGACTGTGAGACCGACGGGTCGAGCAGGGACGAAAGTCGGGACTAGTGATCCGGCGGTGGCTTGTGGAAGCGCCGTCGCTCAACGGATAAAAGGTACCCCGGGGATAACAGGCTGATCTTCCCCAAGAGTCCATATCGACGGGATGGTTTGGCACCTCGATGTCGGCTCGTCGCATCCTGGGGCTGGAGTCGGTCCCAAGGGTTGGGCTGTTCGCCCATTAAAGCGGTACGCGAGCTGGGTTTAGAACGTCGTGAGACAGTTCGGTCCCTATCCGCTGTGCGCGTAGGAGTCTTGAGAAGGGCTGTCCCTAGTACGAGAGGACCGGGACGGACGAACCTCTGGTGTGCCAGTTGTTCTGCCAAGGGCATGGCTGGTTGGCTACGTTCGGGAGGGATAACCGCTGAAAGCATCTAAGCGGGAAGCCTGCTTCGAGATGAGGACTCCCACCCACTTGATGGGGTAAGGCTCCCAGTAGACGACTGGGTTGATAGGCCAGGTGTGGAAGACCGGTAACGGTTGGAGCTGACTGGTACTAATAGGCCGAGGGCTTGTCCTCAGTTGCTCGCGTCCACTGTGTTGGTTCTGAAACCACGAACAACCAATATGCCGGTTGTTGATATGTTTCATAGTGTTTCGGTGGTCATAGCGTTAGGGAAACGCCCGGTTACATTCCGAACCCGGAAGCTAAGCCTTTCAGCGCCGATGGTACTGCATGGGGGACCGTGTGGGAGAGTAGGACGCCGCCGAACTAAAATTACAAGTAAGCCCTGGTAGGGAGCATCGCTCCCTGCCAGGGCTTACTTGCGTTTACGCGACTTGTATTTCCCATCCGCACATCCCCTCCGCCCTCAGGATCCTCCCTGCCCTGGATCCTCCCTGCCCCCGAGGGCGCTTTCGCGCCCCCGGGCGGCCGACATGCGGTGGAGAGAGGTGGGTCAGCCGGAGTTCGTCGCGCGGATGAGTTCCACGTCCAGCGACTCGCGGCGAATCCGCTGGTCCGTATAAAGCAACGCTGTTACTCCGGCCATAAACGGCAGGGCGACCGTTGAACTGATGACGGCTCCGACACCATTAATGATCAGGGCCGGCCAGGTGGTGGACGTGTCGGAATCAAGATCACCAGTAGCGATCAATTCGATGACGCTGACCGGAATCTGCACGACCATGGCGATCGCGGATATGACCAGCACAGTGACCATCTGCGCTCCGAGAATGCGCCACCAAACTCCCCGGACCAGCTTCGCGCTCCGCCGCATGGACTCGATCACGCCCTGCTTTTCCAGCATCAGGGCCGGCGCCGCGAGAGAGTAGCGGATCCAGAGCCACGTCATGGCGACCAGTCCGGCCAGCGAGCCCACCAGGGCGAGGGCGATGCCGGCGGATTCCGCTCCGGCGGCGAAAAGGAGCAGGCCGGGGGCCGTTCCCACGGCAAGTGCACCGAAGAGCAGCAGCGGGATCAGGCACAGCAGCCCTGCCATGCGCGCCAGTTGAGGGCGGGCGTCGCGCCATGCCTCCGCCGCGCTGACGGGGCGTCCGAGAACGGCGCGGCTGACCACGACCGTCAGGATCGACGAGGCGAGGATCGACCCGACCAGGCCGGCCGCCGTGGTGAGTCCCAGGGCCGCGAGGCCGTCCTTCAAAAGGTCCAGCGCCTCACGGGCACTGATGTCGTCGCGCGCGTCGTCCAGGGCCGGGCTGTCCTTCAGCCACAGGCCGGTCACCACCGGTGTCACGGCCTGCGTGACCAGGGCGATGCCGAAGGAGACCGGCAGCACCGTCCGCCAGTACCGGGACAGGGTCCGGAACGAACCCTGGAGGATCTCGCCCAAGCCGAGCGGGCGCAGCGGGACCACACCGGGCTGTGGCGCGTTGGGGAAAGGTGCCCAGGGCCGTTGGCCCCAGCCCGGGCCGTTCTGCCGGTCAGGAGGCGGCGGGGGGCCGGGAGGGCCGGGCGGTAGGGGTCCGGGCGAGTTCCGGCCCGGAGAGTCGTTCATGGTCTGTCGCTCCTTCTGGGCCCGCGTGCCGGTGCGGCGTCCGAGCCGTACCCGGACATCGTGTCACGGGGGCGTCGGGGCGCTCCGAGCCCGCGCAGGCGCTTTGGCGGAGGGGCGTACGGCGGGTCTTTCGGGACCCCCGTCGGCGCCCCCGGCCTCATAAGGGGGAGAGAAGCGAGAGGACCTTCAATAGTCACCCCGGGACGGGGCAGACTGGGTGAATGGCCGATCAGTACGCGCGACCTTCGGATGCCGCTGCTCTTTCCGCCGTCTCGCCCCTCCGCTGGGAGGAACCACCGGAAGGGCCCGTGATCGTCCTCCTGGACCAGCGGCGCCTGCCCGCCGAGGAAGTGGAGCTGGTCTGTACGGATGTGCCGGCCCTCGTCGACGCCATCCAGACGCTCGCGGTCCGTGGGGCCCCGTTGCTGGGTGTGGCGGGTGCGTACGGTGTGGCGCTGGCGGCGGTGCGCGGGTTCGATGTGGAGGAGGCCGCCGAGATGCTGGCCCGGGCCCGTCCCACCGCGGTCAACCTCGCGTACGGCGTCGCCAGGGTGCGCGACGCCCATCGGGCGGCGGTCCGGAAGGGCGGGGGCGACGGGCGGGCCGCCGCCGCGGCGGCGCTCGCGGAGGCGCGGGCGGTGCACCGGGAGGACGCGGAGGCCAGTGCCCGGATGGCCGAGCACGGGGTGGCGCTCCTCGAGGAGCTGCTGCCGGGCGGTGGCTACCGCATCCTGACCCACTGCAACACCGGAGCGCTGGTCTCCGGCGGCCAGGGGACGGCGTTCGCCGTCGCCGGGGCCCTGCACGGCGCCGGGCGGCTGCGGCGGCTCTGGGTGGACGAGACGCGTCCGCTGCTCCAGGGCGCGCGGCTGACCGCGTACGAGGCGGCGCGCGCCGGGATGGCGTACACGGTGCTGACGGACAGCGCCGCCGGCTCGCTGTTCGCCGCCGGGGAGGTGGACGCCGTCCTCGTGGGCGCGGACCGGATCGCGGCGGACGGTTCGGTGGCCAACAAGGTGGGCAGCTATCCGCTCGCCGTGCTGGCCCGGTACCACCACATCCCGTTCGTGGTGGTGGCGCCGAGCACGACGGTGGATCTCGGCTCGGAAGGCGGCGCGGATATCGAAGTGGAGCAGCGGCCCGGCCACGAGGTCACCGAAATCCCCGTCCCGCCGCAGGCGGCGGGTGCGGGAACGGGTGCGGGAGTGCCGGTGGCGCCGCTGGGAGCGCAGGCGTACAACCCTGCGTTCGACATCACACCGCCCGAGTTGATGACCGCGATTGTCACGGAAAACGGGGTTGTTTCCCCCGTGACGAAGGCCGGTCTGGCGGAGCTGTGTGACAGGTCACGATCGGGTAATGGGATGATGTCGATATGAAGGGACGCGTCCTTGTCGTCGACGACGACACCGCACTGGCCGAGATGCTCGGAATTGTGCTTCGTGGTGAGGGTTTCGAGCCGTCGTTCGTAGCCGACGGTGACAAGGCACTCGCCGCTTTTCGCGAGGCCAAACCCGATCTTGTTTTGCTTGATCTGATGCTGCCCGGCCGGGACGGTATCGAGGTGTGCCGGCTGATCCGTGCCGAGTCCGGCGTGCCGATCGTCATGCTGACGGCGAAGAGCGACACCGTCGATGTGGTGGTCGGTCTGGAGTCCGGGGCGGACGACTACATCGTCAAGCCGTTCAAGCCGAAGGAGCTGGTGGCCCGGATCAGGGCCCGGCTGCGGAGATCGGAGGAGCCGGCTCCCGAGCAGCTGACCATCGGCGACCTCGTCATCGACGTGGCGGGCCACTCCGTGAAGCGGGACGGACAGGCGATCGCGCTGACGCCGCTGGAGTTCGACCTGCTGGTGGCGCTGGCCCGGAAGCCGTGGCAGGTGTTCACGCGCGAGGTGCTCCTGGAGCAGGTGTGGGGCTACCGGCACGCGGCCGACACCCGGCTGGTCAATGTGCACGTGCAGCGACTGCGCTCGAAGGTCGAGAAGGACCCGGAGCGCCCGGAGATCGTGGTGACCGTGCGGGGCGTCGGCTACAAGGCCGGGCCGAGCTGACATGACGGACGGCGGTGCCGCTCCGGAGCGGGGCGCGGGGCGGCCCGCCGAGGTGGCGGGCGGGGTATCTCTCTTCCGGCGGCTCTGGCGGGCCGGCCGGCTGCTTCCCGACGGGGCGGCGACCGCGCCCGTCCATCCGGTGCTGCGCCTCTACGCGCGCTGGGTGCGCCGGCCGCTGCTGCCGGTGATGCGGCTGTGGCTGCGGAACATCCAGTTGCGGGTGGTCGCCACCACGCTGCTGATGTCCCTGGGTGTGGTGCTTCTGCTGGGCATCGTGGTGATCGGCCAGGTGCGCAACGGTCTGCTGGAGGCCAAGCGGAACGCGGCGCAGAGCCAGGCCGAGGGCGGCTTCAAGGCCGCCAGGGACGCCGCCGACGCCGGGGCGACCGGTGCGGACGGGCGGGCCCAGGACACGCCGCAGACGGGCGGCAGGTCCCCGGACCCCGGCGCCTGGCTCACCGGTCTCGTCCAGCAGCTCGCCAGTGGTGGCCAGGGTGTCTACTACGTCGTCGCGCTGAGCGACGGCGGTTCCGACGGGGCGCACGTGGGGACGCGCGGACCGCGGGCCTCCGGGGACATCGATCCCGAGCGCAGCGTGCCGCAGGAGTTGCGCAAGCGGCTGGAGAAGCAGGGGGCCTTCGAGGAGCCCACGTCGATCCGGCGCAGCGGTTCCGACGAGGGGGAGCCCGCGCTCGTCGTCGGCAAGCGTCTCTACGACATCAGCGGTAAGCCGTATCAGCTGTATTACCTCTTCCCGTTTACGCAGGAGGAGAAGTCGCTGAGCCTGGTGAAGGGGACGCTGGCGACCGCCGGGGTGTTCCTGGTGGTCCTGCTGGGGGCCATCGCGTGGCTGGTGGTGCGGCAGATCGTCACGCCGGTGCGGATGGCGGCCAGCATCTCGGAGCGGCTGGCGGCCGGGGTGCTCCAGGAGCGGATGAAGGTCACGGGTGAGGACGACATCGCGCGGCTGGGCGAGTCGTTCAACAAGATGGCGCAGAACCTCCAGGTGAAGATTCAGCAGCTGGAGGAGCTGTCGCGGATGCAGAGACGGTTCGTCTCCGATGTGTCGCACGAGTTGCGGACGCCGCTGACGACCGTGCGGATGGCCGCCGAGGTCATCCACGAGGCGAGGGACACCTTCGACCCGGTCACGGCCCGTTCGGCGGAGCTCCTCTTCGGACAGCTCGACCGGTTCGAGTCGCTGCTCGCGGACCTGCTGGAGATCAGCCGGTTCGACGCGGGCGCCGCGGCCCTGGAGGCCGAGCCGATCGATCTGCGGGACGTCGTCAACCGCGTGATCGAGGGCGCGCTGCCGTTGGCGGAGCGGAAGGGCAGCCGGCTGCTCGTCGAGGGCGGCGAACGGCCGGTGATCGCGGAGGCGGACGCCCGGCGGGTGGAGCGCGTGCTGCGGAACCTCGTCGTCAACGCGGTGGAGCACGGTGAGGGACGGGACGTGGTGGTCCGGCTGGCGATGGCCGGCGGGGCGGTCGCGGTGGCCGTCCGGGACTACGGCGTCGGGCTCAAACCGGGCGAGGCCACCCGGGTGTTCAACCGGTTCTGGCGTGCCGACCCGGCGCGGGCCCGGACGACCGGCGGGACGGGTCTCGGGCTGTCCATCGCGGTGGAGGACGCGCGGCTGCACGGCGGCTGGCTGCAGGCGTGGGGCGAGCCGGGCGGCGGCTCGCAGTTCCGGTTGACGTTGCCTTGTACGGCGGGGGAGCCGCTGCGCGGTTCGCCGATCCCGCTGGAGCCCGCGGACTCGCGCCGCAACCGCGGGGTGAACGAGGCCGGGGTGCCGTTGGCGGTGGCCGGCCGCGGGGCGCCCGTACCGCCGCAGACGCGGCAGACGCCGACCGTGGACCCGACCGCGCTGCCGGGCAGCGGGGCGCGGGTGGTGGCGCGGCCGGGCGGGACGGCGGGGGACGGTTCGATGGGCGGTGTCCAAGGCGTCCAAGGTGTCCAGGGCGTACAGGAGCGGAGGCGGTCGTGAGCGGGCGGAGGAACCGGTGGCGCGCGGCGCTGCCCGCGGTCGCGGCCGTCGCCGGGCTGCTGCTGGCCGGCTGCGCGTCGATGCCGGACAGCGGCGAGGTGCATGCCGTGGACTCCTCGCAGCGCGCGGACGCCGACTCGCAGGTGCGGGTGTACGGCGTGCCGCCGCGCAAGGGCGAGCAGCCGACGGACCTGGTGCAGGGCTTCCTGGAGGCCACGACCAGCGATGACCCCGACTACGCGACCGCACGGATGTATCTGACGAAGTCGATCAAGCGGCAGTGGGATCCGGCCGCGTCGACGACGGTGCTCGCGGAGATGCCGCAGGTGCAGGTGATGCCCGGGGGCCGCGACCGGGACCCGGGCGCGGTGCCCTCGCGGCGGGTCAAGCTGACCGGCAAGCAGGTCGCTCGGGTGGACGACAAGCACGCGTACAAGCCCGACGCGCGGGCGTACGAGCAGTCGGTGCACCTGACGTACGAGGACGGCGAGTGGCGCATCGACGCGCTGCCTCCCGGGCTGGTGGTCGGCGTGCCCGACTTCCAGCGCATCTACCGGTCGGTCAACAAGTACTACTTCGCCGAGTTGGGGCCGGGGGCGACCGGCAAGGGGCGGGACGTGCTCGTCGCCGACCCGGTGTACCTGCGCAAGCGCATAGACACGGTGACGTCCGCGGTGAAGGCGCTGCTCGACGGGCCGACGACGTGGCTGGACCCGGTCGCGGCGACGGCGTTTCCGCCGAAGACGCGGCTGACGGACGAGCGGCTGTCGATGGACGACGCCAACAACCTCAAGGTGCGTCTCGACGGCAAGGCGGCCGGGGTCGGGGAGCGGCAGTGCCAGCGGATGGCGGCGCAGTTGTTCTACACCGCGCAGGAGTCGGCGCGGGTGGAGAGCGTGACGCTGCAGAGCGGTGACGAGACGCTGTGCTCGCTGAAGCGGGAGCGGGCCCGGAAGTTCGGCCCCGATCAGACGGCGGGGCAGTCGCAGCGGCAGTACTTCCTCGACAACCGGCGTCGTGTGGTCGAGTTGGCCGACGGCGAGGACGAGGCGCGGCGGGTGGCCGGGCCGTTCGGTGCGGACGGGCCGCGGTTGGGGTCGGTGGCGGTGGACCGGGAGGAGCATCTGGCCGCCGTGGTGAGCGCCAACGGCCAGTCGCTGTTCGTCGCGGGCCTGGAGTTCGGGACGCAGCCGGGCGAGGCGCGGCTGACGTCGCACGGTGGTGCCAAGGCCGGGCTGACCACGCCCAGCTGGGACGGTCTGGGCGATCTGTGGGTGGCCGATCAGGACCCTGAGCACCCGCGGCTGCTGCGGCTGCCCGGGGGCAGGGGCGCGCCGGAGGAGGTGCCGGTGACAGGGCTCGACGGCGGCCGGATCACCGGGGTCCGGATAGCGGCGGACGGGGTGCGGATCGCCCTGGTGGTGACCAAGGGGGACCGTTCCGGGCTGTGGCTGGGGCGGGTGGAGCGGCAGGGCCGTGACGGGCGGCCGGGGCTGTCGGTGGATGGTCTGCGGTCGGTGGCGCCGAACTTCGTGCGGGTGGACGCCGTCTCCTGGGCCGGCGGGAGTCGGCTGCTGGTCGCGGGGAACGAGCAGGGCGGCTTGCAGCAGGTGGAGTTCATCGAGACGGACGGCTCGCTGTCCGGTGTCTCGGCGTTGCCGGGCATCACCGGTGTCGGTGGTGTGGCCGCTCCGGAGGGGCAGGGGACGGCGCTGCTCGCGGAGCGGGACGGGGACATCGTGCGGCTGCTGCCGGACACCAACTGGAAGCCGGTGGCGAAGGACGGGGCGGCGCCGGTCTATCCGGGGTAGGCGTCCTCGCCCTCCCTTTCCTTTTTTGCCTGCTTTCGACTGCGCTGGTTGACGCCCGGGTGGGTTGAGAGGTTGAGAGGCGGTGTCGGGCGGCCGTCCACAGGATGGCGTGCCCATGTCCGGAGTTGTCCACAGGGGTGGCGGGTCCGGTCTCCTGGCGGGAGAGTGGGACCGTGCGGGGGTGGTGGCAGGAGATCGCCGGGCTGGTGTTCCCGGCCGACTGCTCGGGATGCGGGGCGGCGCGCCGTGTCCTGTGCGAGGAGTGCCGGGAGGAACTGTCCGCGCGCTCGGCGCGGCGGGCGTGGCCGGATCCGGTGCCGGCCGGGTTGCCGCCGGTGTACGCCGCGGCCTGGTACGCGGACGCGGTGCGCTCGGTGCTGCTCGCGCACAAGGAGCGGGGAGCGCTGGCGCTGGCGGAGGCCCTGGGTGGCGCGCTGGCGGACGCGGTGTACCGGGCCGGTACGGGTGGCGCGGGCCGGGGCGCGCGGGGCCTGGGAGGGCCCCTGCTGCTCGTCCCGGTGCCTTCCGCGCGGCGTGCCGTGGCGCGGCGGGGGCACGATCCGGTGCGCCGGCTGGCCATGGCCGCGGCCGGAGTGCTGCGGCGGTCCGGCGCCGAGGTACGGGTGGCGCCCGTACTGCGGCAGCGCCGGGCGGTGGCCGACCAGGTGGGGCTGGACGGACGGGCGCGGCGGGCCAATGTGGCCGGTGCGCTGGCCGTGCCGACGGGTGCGGCGCGGCTGTGGGCCGGGGGTGCGGCGGTGGTGCTGGTCGACGATCTGATGACGACGGGGGCGTCGCTGGCCGAGGCGGCGCGGGCGGTGGGTGAGGTGGGCGGCCGGGTGGCCGGCGCGGCGGTGGTCGCGGTGCCGCCGCGGGAGGCCGGGAGGGGGAGCCCGGGGAGAGCCGGGAGACCGGGGAGACCCTCGGCGCGGCCGTGGTGACGGCTGGGATGCGTGGGGGACGAAGGTGTTCTCGGGGGAGTGAGAGGCGTCGGTGGGGGACAGACGTCAACCAGGCGCGGAGGCCCGCCGGGCCGCAAGCGGAACTCGCGGGTAAGCCCCGTCGTTCCACATGGAAACGGGTGGAGAACACCTGAATGGAGGTACGGCGGGGTAAGGGGTACCGACGGGCCTCCCCGCGAGATATGTTCGGTTGTGAGGAATGGCGAAAGCTATGACTCATATCTCCGAATGGCGCGTTTTGCGCGCCTTCGAAGAAGCTGGAACCGGGTGGGACGCAGGTCTTGCCGCCGGGGGAGGAGGAGGTGGAACCGCCGTGTCGGTGGCTCCGGTCAGCTCCGGGGCCTGATGCAAGAGGGATGCGCTCCGCACCTTCGGCGGGGCGATCCGGGAACGGAGTTCTGCGTGGACATCGTCGTCAAGGGCCGCAAGACAGAGGTGCCCGAGCGCTTTCGCAAGCACGTGGCCGAGAAGCTGAAGGTCGACAAGATCCAGAAGCTCGACGGCAAGGTGATCAGCCTCGACGTGGAGGTGTCCAAGGAGCCCAACCCCAGGCAGGCGGACCGTTCGGACCGTGTTGAGATCACCCTGCGCGGTCGCGGACCGGTGATCCGGGCGGAGGCCGCCGCGACGGATCCCTACGCCGCGCTGGACCTGGCCACGGCCAAGCTGGAAGCGCGGCTGCGCAAGCAGCACGACAAGCGTCTCGACCGCCGGGGCAACGGACGCATCCCGGCGAGCGGGGTCGGAGTGGCCGTCGACGGCGCCGCGCGCCTCGACGACAGCGGCCGACTGGCCACGGAGACCGCGAACGAAGTGCCGGTGACCCGCATGGGGCCGCTGGAGATCCGGGGCGAGGGCCCCGTCGTGGTCCGCGAGAAGACCCACACCGCCGCTCCGATGACGCTCGACCAGGCGCTCTACGAAATGGAGTTGGTCGGCCACGACTTCTACCTGTTCGTCGACTCCGACACCAAGATGCCCAGTGTCGTCTACCGGCGGCACGCCTACGACTACGGCGTCATCCACCTCAACGCCGATCCCTTCGCCGAGGTGGAGCCCGGCGGCGCGGGCGGAGCGCTCGGCGGCTGACGCCGGGCCGCGGCGCGGCGCCGGCCGCACGTGATCGCGACACGCCACGCCGGCCGCCGGACCGCGGATCCATCCGAGGCGGCGCCCCGGAGCCCGGGAGGGCTTCCGGGGCTCCGTCGTGCGTCCCGCGCCCGGCCGCGGCGGCAGCGCGGTCCGGCCCGGCATGGAATCATGGGCGGGCGGCAACGGCTGGTCCGGCGGGACCGGTTGGGGTGCGCACCGTGCAACCGCGAGGGGCCATGGCCTTCAGGGGGAGGAACAATGGCGGACAGGTTCGGATCCGTGACCGGCGCCGGCGAGGACGACGTCGAGGGCGCCCGCACGGACCCGGTCGCGGGGGCGGCCCCGAGGAGCGAGCCGATCCGGGTCCTGGTCGTCGACGACCACGCGCTCTTCCGCCGCGGGCTGGAGATCGTGCTGGCGCACGAGGAGGACATCCTCGTCGTGGGTGAGGCGGGCGACGGGGCCGAGGCCGTGGACAAGGCCGCCGACCTGCTGCCGGACATCGTGCTGATGGACGTCCGGATGCCGCGGCGGGGCGGGATCGAGGCGTGCACCTCCATCAAGGAGGTGGCCCCCAGTGCCAAGATCATCATGCTGACGATCAGCGACGAGGAGGCCGACCTCTACGACGCGATCAAGGCGGGCGCCACCGGCTACCTGCTCAAGGAGATCTCCACCGACGAGGTCGCCACCGCGATCCGGGCGGTCGCCGACGGACAGTCGCAGATCAGCCCCTCCATGGCGTCCAAGCTCCTCACCGAGTTCAAGTCCATGATCCAGCGCACCGACGAGCGCCGGCTGGTGCCCGCGCCCCGGCTGACCGACCGGGAGCTGGAAGTGCTCAAGCTGGTGGCCACGGGCATGAACAACCGTGATATCGCCAAGGAGTTGTTCATCAGCGAGAACACGGTGAAGAACCATGTCCGCAACATCCTGGAGAAGTTGCAGTTGCACTCCAGGATGGAGGCGGTGGTGTACGCGATGCGGGAGAAGATTCTGGAGATCCGCTGAGGACTGCGTGCCGGGGGCCGTGGGGCGGCTGGGGGTCCGGGGGTTATCCCCCGGAGTGATGCGGTACCGGCGAGAACACGGTGGAGAACCACGTGCGCAACGTCCTGGAGAAGTTGCAGTTGCACTCCAGGATGGAGGCGGTGGTGTTCGGCTGATCCGGCCGCCGTTCCCCCGGCCGGTCAGGCCGTGAGTGCGGTCCGCAGGGCCTCCCCCAGTCGTGTGTCGTCGCAGCGCTCCACGCGTACGTCGTCGCAGCCGACCCACTCGGCCGCCTCGTGCAGTGCGCGGGCCATCGGGGCCACCGCTCCGGTCCCGGCGAGTGAGACCTGGCGGGCCACGAGCGTCCGTCCGTCCCGGGCCGGGTCCACCCGGCCCACCAGTCGGCCGCCCGCCAGCAGGGGCATCGCGAAGTAGCCGTGCACGCGCTTGGCCTTGGGGACGTACGCCTCCAGGCGGTGTGTGAAGCCGAAGATCCGCTCCGTGCGGGGCCGGTCCCAGATCAGCGAGTCGAAGGGGGACAGCAGCGTCGTACGGTGCCGCTGCCCCCGGGCCGTCGACTCCGCCTCCAGCGCCGCCGGGTCGGCCCAGGCGGGCGCGGCCCACCCGGCCACGTCCACCGGGACCAGGCCGGAGCCCTCCAGCGCCGCGTCCACCTGGTCGGCCTTGAGCCGGTGGTAGTCCGCCAGGTCCGCCCGGGTGGCCACCCCCATGGCCGCTCCGGCCTGGGCGACCAGCCGCCGTATGCACGCCGCGTCGTCCAGGTCGTCGTGGAAGAGGGCGTCCGGCACCGCGCGTTCCGCCAGGTCGTACACCCGCTTCCAGCCGCGCCGTTCGGTGCAGACCACCTCCCCGGTGTCGAGCAGCCACTCGACGGCGATCTTCGTCTCGGACCAGTCCCACCAGGGGCCGCCCTTCTTGGCGCCGCCCAACTCGGTGGCCGTCAGCGGCCCGTCGGCCTTGAGCCGGTCGCGGACGGCCGCGCACGAGCCGTCCGGGTCCTTCATCACATGCCAGCGGTGGCCGCGCGCCCGGAAGGCCCGGCGCCGGAACGCGAAGAGCGGCCACTCCTCGATCGGCAGGACGCACGCCGCGTGCGACCAGTACTCGAAGCCGTGCGGCGGCTCCGCCGTGCCGCCGGCCGGCCGCGGCGTCCAGTAGGCGGACTCCACCGCGTCCCGGCCCACGGCGCCCAGCCGGGCGTAGGGGACCAGCTCGTGCGAGCGGGCCAGCACCGAGATGGTGTCCAACTGGACGGCGCCCAGCCGCCGCAGCACCCCGCGCACCCCGGCCCGCCGGTCCGGCGCGCCGAGCAGGCCCTGGGCGCGCAGCGCGATGCGGCGCGCCTCGTCGGCGGAGAGACTGATGTCGGCCCTACGGCCCTTCGCGGTGGCGGCAGTTGTCATGCGATCACCCTAGGCCGTGGCACTGACAACGCCCCCGCGGTCAGTCTCCGGCCGCCCGGTCCCGTCCGGGGTACGGCAGGTAGGGCGTTCCGGACGGCAGGCCCAGGTCCGAGGGGAGCAGGGTGCCCGTCCAGGCGTCGCGGCGCGTGCCGTTGTGCGGGATCAGGGCGCGGACCGTGCCGTCCATCCGGAAGCCGACCTTCGACGCGACCGCCCGGGAGCCCTCGTTCCCGGCCTCGGCGATCCACTCCAGCCGTTCGGCGCCGAGGTCCCGGAACGCCCACCGGACGACCTCGCGGGCCGCCTCGACGGTGTATCCGCGGCCGCGCCGCTCCTTGGCGGTCCAATAACCGATCTCGGCCTGCCGTTCGGGGGCGGCCAGTTTGAGCTGTATCAGGGACATCGAGCCGACGAGCCGGCCGTCGTCCCGGGTGAAGACCCCGAACGTGTACGCGGTGTCGTCGCGCCAGCCCGCCGGACAGCGGTCCTCGACGAAGGCCCGGGCGTCCTCGAGCGTGTAGGGGGAGGGCACCGGGGTGTAGCGCGGGATGGCGGGGTCCTGGCAGGCGGCGTGCACGGCCGGGATGTCGTCCGGGGTGAAGGGGCGCAGGAGCAGGCGCTCGGTGGTGAGGGATGTGGGTTCCATGATCCGAGAGTGTGGTGGGTGGGCGCCGCCGCGTCGCGGGGGAGGTACCGGGAAGCGGTGCGTGCGGGGGGGCAACGGAACGGAAGGCAACATTCCGCATCCTGGTTACCCCCGCCGGGCACCTCTCGGGCGCCCCGGGCGTTCACCGTGCGGGTGATCCCCGGCCTCCGGGATGACGGACCTCCCGGCGCGGTGGGGTCCTCGCTTACGATGGCCGTTGCGGCGGGGACTGTCCCGTCGTGCCCGCGCACCCTCTCCCCGCCGGTGGCGGGGGACAGCCAGTGCCAGGCCCGACCGGCAAGGAGTCAGCCTACGTGTCCGTCTTCGGCAAGATCATGCGTGCAGGAGAAGGCAAGATCCTGCGCAAGCTGCACCGCATCGCGGACCAGGTCAATTCCATCGAAGAGGACTTCCTCACCCTCTCCGACGCCGAGCTGCGCGCCCTGACCGAGGAGTACAAGCAGCGGTACGCCGACGGCGAGAGCCTCGACGACCTGCTCCCCGAGGCGTTCGCGACCGTCCGCGAGGCGGCCAAGCGCGTGCTCGGCCAGCGCCACTACGACGTCCAGCTCATGGGCGGCGCCGCCCTGCACCTCGGATACGTGGCGGAGATGAAGACCGGTGAGGGCAAGACCCTCGTCGGCACCCTGCCCGCCTACCTGAACGCGCTCTCCGGCGACGGCGTGCACCTCATCACCGTCAACGACTACCTCGCCGAGCGCGACTCCGAAATGATGGGCCGGGTCCACAAGTTCCTGGGTCTGTCGGTCGGCTGCATCCTGGCGAACATGACGCCGGCCCAGCGCCGCGAGCAGTACAACTGCGACATCACGTACGGCACGAACAACGAGTTCGGCTTCGACTACCTGCGCGACAACATGGCGTGGTCGCAGGACGAGCTCGTGCAGCGCGGGCACAACTTCGCGATCGTCGACGAGGTCGACTCGATCCTCGTCGACGAGGCCCGTACCCCGCTGATCATCTCGGGCCCGGCCGACCAGGCCACCAAGTGGTACGGCGACTTCGCCAAGCTGGTCACCCGGCTGAAGCGCGGCGAGCCGGCCAACCCGCAGAAGGGCATCGAGGAGACCGGCGACTACGAGGTCGACGAGAAGAAGCGCACGGTCGGCATCCACGAGGCCGGTGTCACCAAGGTCGAGGACTGGCTGGGCATCGACAACCTCTACGAATCGGTCAACACGCCGCTCGTCGGGTATCTGAACAACGCCATCAAGGCGAAGGAACTGTTCAAGAAGGACAAGGACTACGTCGTCATGGACGGCGAAGTCATGATCGTCGACGAGCACACCGGCCGTATCCTCGCCGGCCGCCGCTACAACGAGGGCATGCACCAGGCGATCGAGGCGAAGGAAGGGGTGGACATCAAGGACGAGAACCAGACGCTCGCCACGATCACCCTGCAGAACTTCTTCCGCCTGTACAACAAGCTCTCCGGCATGACCGGTACGGCCATGACCGAGGCCGCCGAGTTCCACCAGATCTACAAGCTCGGCGTGGTGCCGATCCCGACGAACCGTCCGATGCAGCGCAAGGACCAGTCGGACCTGATCTACCGCACCGAGGTCGCGAAGTTCGACGCCGTCGTCGAGGACATCGCCGAGAAGCACGCCAAGGGCCAGCCGATCCTCGTCGGCACCACCTCGGTGGAGAAGTCGGAGTACCTCTCCCAGCAGCTCGCCAAGCGCGGCATCCCGCACGAGGTCCTCAACGCCAAGCACCACGAGCGCGAGGCGCAGATCGTCGCGCAGGCCGGCCGCAAGGGCGCCGTCACCGTCGCCACCAACATGGCCGGCCGCGGTACCGACATCAAGCTCGGCGGCAACCCCGACGACCTCGCCGAGGCGGAGCTGCGCCAGCGCGGCCTGGACCCGGTGGAGCACGTCGAGGAGTGGGCCGCCGCCCTGCCCGCCGCGCTGGAGAAGGCCGAGGCCGCGGTCAAGGCGGAGTTCGAGGAGGTCAAGGCGCTCGGCGGGCTCTACGTGCTGGGCACCGAGCGGCACGAGTCGCGCCGTATCGACAACCAGCTGCGCGGCCGTTCCGGCCGTCAGGGCGACCCCGGCGAGTCCCGCTTCTACCTGTCCCTCGGCGACGACCTGATGCGCCTGTTCAAGGCGCAGATGGTCGAGCGCGTGATGGCCATGGCCAACGTGCCCGACGACGTGCCGATCGAGAACAAGATGGTCACCCGGGCCATCGCCTCCGCCCAGTCGCAGGTCGAGCAGCAGAACTTCGAGACCCGCAAGAACGTCCTCAAGTACGACGAGGTCCTCAACCGCCAGCGCGAGGTCATCTACGGCGAGCGCCGCCGCGTCCTGGAGGGCGAGGACCTGCGCGAGCAGATCATGCACTTCATGGACGACACCATCGACGACTACATCCGCCAGGAGACCGTCGAGGGCTTCGCCGAGGAGTGGGACCTGGAGCGGCTGTGGAGCGCGTTCAAGCAGCTCTACCCGATCAAGGTCACCATCGAGGAGCTGGAGGAGGCGGCCGGCGACCGCGCGGGCATCACCGCCGAGTTCATCGCCGAGTCCGTCAAGGACGACATCCACGAGCAGTACGCGGCCCGCGAGGAGCAGCTCGGCTCCGACATCATGCGGGAGCTGGAGCGCCGCGTCGTCCTGTCGGTCCTGGACCGCAAGTGGCGTGAGCACCTCTACGAGATGGACTACCTCCAGGAGGGCATCGGCCTCCGCGCGATGGCCCAGAAGGACCCGCTGGTCGAGTACCAGCGCGAGGGCTTCGACATGTTCCAGGCCATGATGGAGGGCATCAAGGAGGAGTCGGTCGGCTACCTCTTCAACCTGGAAGTCCAGGTCGACCAGCAGCTGGAGGAGGTCCCGGTCCAGGCCGGCGAGGCGCCTTCGCTGGAGAAGACCCCGGCCGACGCGGTGCCGGCCGCCAGGCCCGAGATCCGCGCCAAGGGCCTCGACGCCCCGCAGCGTCCCGACCGGCTGCACTTCTCCGCCCCGACGGTGGACGGCGAGGGCGGCGTCGTGGAGGGCGACTTCACCAACGACGACGACGGTCCGGTCCGCTCCGCGGCGGACGGGCTGACCCGGGCCGAGCGCCGCAAGGCGCAGCGGAACGGCGGCGGTGGCCGGCGTCGCAAGAAGTGACCTGAGAGGCCGTGCGGAGGGGCGGGACGCGGGTGCGTCCCGCCCCTCCGGCGTGCTCAGGCCCGGGCGCCGCCCAGTTCGACGGCGGAGCACCGCCAGCGCTGGTCGGTGCCCCGCTCCAGCCGGAAGGCCAGGGCCCGCACCCGGTCGCCGGAGCCGATCCGCGCGTACGCCTCGATTACACCGGGGCGCGGCTGGAACTGGTCGCAGCGGTGTACGACCGGGGTGCCGCCGCCGGGGGCCGGCGGGCGCAGGGGTGCCTGCGGCGCGAGCTCGACGAGCAGGTCGTAGGCGGCGGGGAGGGTGTGGCCGAGCATCCGGTGCACCGGGCGCTGCCCGCTCAGGGTCAGCAGGAGCTGTTCGGCGAACCAGTAGCGCGGGAGGCCCGCGCGGAGCTGCCGGGCGGCCGGCCCGGCGCTCGGGCGCCGGGCGTCCGTCCGCCGCGGTGGTGCGGTGCGCCGGGCGGTGTCCCGGCCCGGTCCGGTGGTCCTGTTCAACGCTGTTCGCCCCCTTCGGTCGGGGATCTTCTACCGGCGGGCCGAAGGGCCCGGCAAGGACCTCCGGCGGTCGGAGGCGGTTCACCTATCCGAGTGAGGGCTACGCGGTTTTCGCTGGTCGTGGCCGTGGGCCGGGCGGAAGCCGGGTACCGGCCGACCGGCGCCCGGCACTTCGAAGGGGGACGCGCCCCGGTGCGGCAGGCCACCGTATGCTGGCAGCGCACCCATCCACAGGTACTCCGGAAAGCGGCGGACATGCGCGTCTACGTCCCTCTGACCCTCCCCGGTCTCGCCGAGGCGCACCGGACGGGCGAGCTCGGCCCGGCTCCGTTCGACGCCTACGCCGTCACCCCCGCGCTGCGCGAGTGGTACGTCTCCGACGACATGGAGGAGCTGGAGTACGCGGCGCTCGGGCGCGCCGCGCAGGCGTCGCTCCGCCGGATCGCCACCGACCCGGAGGCGCCGCGGCGCCGGGTGGTCGTCGCGGTCGACGTGCCGGACCGGGAGGCCGCCGTGGACCCGGACCGGGGGCTCGACGAGTCGGCGCTCGGCGAGGTGCGGCTGTCCCGGCCGGTGCCGCTGGCGAAGGCCGCGGCCGTGCACGTGGACGCGGACGACGCCGAGGCGGACGTCGCGGCCGCCGCGGCGGCGCTGGGCGCGGCCGACCAGGGCGACGAGGACGCCCGTTTCACGGTGGACGGCGCGGAGGACCACGAGCTGATGTGGTTCGGCGTGCAGGAGATCCCCAACCTCGTCTGAGTGGGCCCGGCGAGGGCTTCGGCCCTGGTCGGACGGGTGGCCCGGGGCGTTGTCAGTGGGGGCCGGTACGGTCTTCCCATGACACGGCACGGAGCTCATATCGTCTGGGACTGGAACGGCACGCTGCTGCACGACGTCGACGCGGTGATGGCCGCGACGAACGCCTCGTTCGCCGAGGTCGGGCTGGCCCCGATCACGCTGGAGCGGTACCGGGACCTGTACTGCGTGCCCGTGCCGCGGTTCTACGAGCGGCTCATGGGTCGGCTGCCCAGCGACGCCGAGTGGCAGGTGATGGACGCGGCGTTCCACCGGCACTACGCGAAGTACGCCGTGGAGGCCGAGCTGGCGGAGGGGGCCCGGCAGCTGCTCGCGGACCGGCAGGCGGCGGGCCGCACCCAGTCGCTCTGTTCGCTGGCGTCGCACGACGACCTGATACCCCTGGTGCGGACGTACGGCATCGAGCACCACTTCGTCCGGGTCGACGGCCGCACCGGCCGGAGCGACCGGGGCAAGGCCGAGCAGATGGCCCGGCACGTGGCGGCCCTGGAGGGCACGGCTCCGGAGCGGGTGGTCGTCGTGGGGGACGCGGTGGACGACGCGCTCGCCGCGGCGCACGTGGGCGCGAAGGCGGTGCTGTACACCGGCGGGTCGCACAGCAGGGCGAGCCTGTCCGCCGCCGGGGTGCCGGTGGTCGACACCCTGACGGAGGCGGTCGAGCTCGCGGAGCGTCTGGTGGCGTGAGGCCGGCGGCTGCCGACGGGCCGTCGGTGTCGGGCGAATGCCGAGGTGAACGGGGGAAAGCGGTGAGGGGAGCGCCGGGAAGGGGTGCCGGGCCGCGGCCGGTGACGGGTCGCTGTCCAGACCGTCAAAGACAGGGGCCGTCTTTTGTACACAATCGGCTCATGACGCGGTCCCCCGGAAGAGCGATAGCCTTACCGGGTGATCAGCGCGATATCCCGCGGAGGCGACGACGCCTCTGTGCGCCGCCCGGAGCGTCACGGCGCCCGGGCCACCGCTGGTCCCCGGAACCGGGTCCGTCCGACGCTTCTGACGTTTCTGACAGAGTTGTCCGAGAACGGCCCGGTCGCCCCTCATCCCGGCATACCGTCGAAGTCGACCGGAGAACCGGCGTCGCGGCGTGATGCCTTCACCACCTATGTCACGCAACGGCGCGCGACAGGAGCCAGAGGACATGCAGACCAAGCTGGACGAAGCCAAGGCCGAGCTGCTCGCGCGGGCGGCCCGCGTCGCCGAGAACACGCCGGCCGGGGGACAGCACCCGACCGGGCCGAACGGTGAGGGCGGGCTCGACCAGGACACCCTGACCGCGTACCTCCAGCGCTACTACCTGCACACGGCGCCGGAGGACCTGACGGGCCGCGACCCCGTCGACGTCTTCGGCGCCGCGCTGTCGCACCACCGGCTCGCGGAGAACCGGCCGCAGGGCACCGCGAACGTGCGGGTCCACACGCCCACGGTCGAGGAGAACGGCTGGACGTGCAGCCACTCGGTGGTCGAGGTGGTCACCGACGACATGCCGTTCCTGGTCGACTCGGTCACCAACGAGCTGTCCCGGCAGAACCGCGGCATCCACGTCGTCATCCACCCGCAGATGATCGTCCGCCGCGACCTGACCGGCCGCCTGCTGGAGGTCCTCGGCTCCAACTGCGACGCGCACGGCACCGGCAAGGACGCCGAGCTGCCGCACGACGCGCTCGTCGAGTCCTGGATCCACGTCGAGATCGACCGCGAGACCGACCGCGACGACCTCAAGCAGATCGGCGCCGACCTGCTGCGCGTCCTCTCCGACGTCCGCGAGGCCGTCGAGGACTGGGAGAAGATGCGGGAGGCCGCGCTGCGGCTGGCCGACGGCCTGCAGGACGAGCCGGCCCCCGCCGACCTGCCGGTCACCGAGGTCGACGAGGCCCGCGAGCTGCTCCGCTGGCTCTCCGCCGACCACTTCACCTTCCTCGGCTACCGCGAGTACGAGCTGACCAAGGTGCCCGCCGACGGCGCCGAGGAGGACGCGCTGACCGCCGTCCCCGGCACCGGCCTCGGCATCCTCCGCTCCGACCCCGCGCACACGGCCGACGGGCACCACGAGGGCCCGCACGCGCCGCTCGCCCGGCCCGCCTCGCCGTCCTTCAGCCGGCTGCCCGCCGACGCCCGGGCCAAGGCCCGCGAGCACAAGCTCCTCGTGCTGACCAAGGCCAACAGCCGCGCCACCGTGCACCGCCCCTCGTACCTCGACTACGTGGGCGTCAAGAAGTTCGACGCCGAGGGCAACGTCGTCGGCGAGCGCCGCTTCCTGGGCCTGTTCTCCTCGGCCGCCTACACCGAGTCGGTGCGCCGGGTCCCCGTCATCCGCCGCAAGGTGGCCCAGGTGCTGTCCGACGCCGGGTTCACGCCGCACAGCCACGACGGGCGCGACCTGCTCCAGATCCTGGAGACCTACCCGCGCGACGAGCTGTTCCAGACCCCGGCCGACCAGCTGCGCTCCATCGCCACCAGCGTGCTCTACCTCCAGGAGCGCCGCCGGCTGCGGCTGTTCCTGCGCCGCGACGAGTACGGGCGCTACTACTCCGCCCTGGTCTACCTGCCGCGCGACCGCTACACCACCGGTGTCCGGCTGCGGCTGATCGACATTCTCAAGGAAGAGCTCAACGGCACCAGCGTCGACTTCACGGCCTGGAACACCGAGTCCGTCCTGTCCCGGCTGCACTTCGTCGTCCGGGTCGAGCCCGGTTCCACGCTGCCGGAGCTGAGCGACGCCGACGCCGAGCGCATCGAGAGCCGCCTGGTGGAGGCCGCCCGCTCCTGGGCCGACGGCTTCGCCGAGACCCTCACCGCCGAGGTCGGCGAGGAGCGCGCCGCAGAGCTGCTGCGCCGCTACGCCCATGCCTTCTCCGAGGGCTACAAGGCCGACCACAGCCCGCGCAGCGCCGTCGCCGACCTCCAGCACCTGGAGCAGCTGACCACGGCCGGCGGCGACCGCGACTTCGCGTTCAGCCTCTACGAGCCGGTCGGCGCCGCCCCCGGTGAGCGCCGTTTCAAGATCTACCGCACCGGTGAGCCGGTCTCCCTCTCCGCCGTGCTGCCGGTCCTCAGCCGGCTGGGCGTCGAGGTCGTCGACGAGCGCCCGTACGACCTGCGCTGCTCGGACCGGACGACCGCGTGGATCTACGACTTCGGGCTGCGGATGCCCGAGCACGTCGAGGGCGACGACGCCCGCGGCCGCTTCCAGGACGCGTTCGCCGCGGTCTGGACGGGCAAGGCGGAGAACGACAACTTCAACAAGCTCGTGCTGCGCGCCGGTCTCGACTGGCGGCAGGCGATGGTGCTGCGCGCGTACGCCAAGTACCTCCGGCAGGCGGGTACGACGTTCAGCCAGTCGTACATGGAGGACACCCTCAGCAACAACGTCCACACCACGCGCCTGCTGATCAACCTGTTCGAGGCCCGGATGTCGCCGGCGCTCCAGCGGGCGGGCCGGGAGCTGACCGACGGGCTGCTGGAGGAGCTGGACGGCGCCCTCGACCAGGTCGCGAGCCTGGACGAGGACCGCATCCTGCGGGCGTTCCTCACGGTCATCAAGGCGACGCTGCGGACCAACCACTTCCAGCGCGACGCCGACGGCCGGCCGCACGACTACCTGTCGATCAAGCTGGACCCGCAGGCCATCCCGGACCTGCCGGCGCCGCGTCCGGCCTTCGAGATCTGGGTCTACTCCCCGCGCGTCGAGGGTGTGCACCTGCGCTTCGGCAAGGTCGCCCGCGGTGGTCTGCGCTGGTCCGACCGGCGCGAGGACTTCCGTACCGAGGTGCTGGGCCTGGTCAAGGCGCAGATGGTGAAGAACACCGTCATCGTGCCGGTGGGCGCCAAGGGCGGCTTCGTCGGCAAGCGGCTGCCGGACCCGTCGGTGGACCGTGACGCGTGGCTGGCCGAGGGCATCGCCTCGTACAAGACCTTCATCTCCGGTCTCCTCGACATCACCGACAACATGGTCGGCGGCGAGGTCGTGCCGCCGAAGGACGTCGTGCGGCACGACGAGGACGACACCTACCTGGTGGTCGCGGCCGACAAGGGCACGGCGACGTTCTCCGACATCGCCAACGAGGTCGCGCAGTCGTACGGCTTCTGGCTCGGCGACGCCTTCGCCTCCGGCGGTTCCGCGGGCTACGACCACAAGGGCATGGGCATCACCGCCCGCGGCGCCTGGGAGTCGGTGAAGCGCCACTTCCGGGAGCTGGGCCACAACACCCAGACCGAGGACTTCACGGTCGTCGGCGTCGGCGACATGTCCGGCGACGTGTTCGGCAACGGCATGCTGCTGTCGGAGCACATCCGTCTGGTGGCCGCCTTCGACCACCGGCATATCTTCCTGGACCCGACCCCGGACGCCGCCACCTCGTACGCCGAGCGCCGACGCCTGTTCGAGCTGCCGCGCTCCTCGTGGGCCGACTACGACACCTCGCTGCTGTCCAAGGGCGGCGGCGTGCACCCGCGGACGGCCAAGTCGATCCCGCTGAACGCGCACGTCCGCGAGGCCCTCGGCATCGAGCCGGGCATCACCAAGATGACCCCCGCCGAGCTGATGAAGGCCATCCTGCGGGCCCCGGTCGACCTGCTGTGGAACGGCGGCATCGGCACCTACGTCAAGGCGTCCACCGAGTCCCACGCGGACGTCGGCGACAAGGCGAACGACGCGATCCGCGTCGACGGCGGCGACCTGCGGGTCAAGGTCGTCGGCGAGGGCGGCAACCTGGGTCTCACCCAGCTCGGCCGGATCGAGTTCGCGCTCGCGGGCGGCCGGGTCAACACCGACGCCATCGACAACAGCGCCGGCGTGGACACCTCGGACCACGAGGTGAACATCAAGATCCTGCTCAACGCGCTGGTCACCGACGGCGACATGACCGTCAAGCAGCGCAACAAGCTGCTGGCGGAGATGACCGACGAGGTCGGCGAGCTGGTCCTGCGCAACAACTACGCGCAGAACGTCGCGCTGGCCAACGCGGTGGCCCAGGCGCCCAGCCTGCTCCACGCGCACCAGCGGATCATGCGCCGCCTCAGCCGGGACGGCCACCTGGACCGCGCGCTGGAGTTCCTGCCCACCGACCGGCAGATCCGCGAGCGGCTCTCCGCCGGGCGCGGCCTGTCCCAGCCGGAGCTGGCGGTCCTGCTCGCCTACATCAAGATCACGACCGCCGAGGAGCTGCTGACCACCGGCCTGCCGGACGACCCGTACCTTCAGCGCCTGCTCTACGCCTACTTCCCGGGCGCCCTGCGGCAGTCGTTCGGCGAGCAGATCGACCACCACGCCCTGCGTCGCGAGATCGTGACGACCGTCCTCGTCAACGACACGGTCAACACCGGCGGTTCGACCTTCCTGCACCGGCTGCGGGAGGAGACCGGGGCGTCGCTGGAGGAGATCGTCCGGGCGCAGGCCGCGGCCCGCGAGATCTTCGGCCTGGGCGCGGTCTGGGACGCCGTCGAGGCGCTGGACAACAAGGTCGCGGCGGACGTGCAGACCCGGGTGCGGCTGCACTCGCGGCGGCTGGTCGAGCGCGGCACCCGCTGGTTGCTCAACAACCGTCCGCAGCCGCTCCAGCTCGCCGAGACCATCGAGTACTTCCGCGACGGGGTGGCGACGGTCTGGGGTGAGCTGCCCAAGCTGCTGCGCGGCGCGGACCTCGACTGGTGGCAGTCCATCCACGACGAGCTGACCGAGGCCGGGATCCCCGGCGAGCTGGCCGTCCGGGTCGCGGGCTTCTCGTCCGTCTTCCCGGCGCTGGACATCGTCGCCATCGCGGAGCGCACCGGCAAGGAGCCGCTGTTCGTGGCGGAGGTCTACTACGACCTGGGCGACCGGCTGCACATCACCCAGCTGATGGACAAGATCATCGAGCTGCCGCGCTCCGACCGCTGGCAGTCCATGGCCCGTGCCTCCATCCGTGAGGACCTGTACGCGTGCCACGCCGCGCTCACCGCCGACATCCTCTCGGTGGGCAACGGTTCCTCCACGCCGGAGCAGCGCTTCACGGCGTGGGAGGAGAAGAACGCGCCGATCCTGGCCCGCGCGCGGACCACGCTGGACGAGATCCGCGGTTCGGACTCGTTCGACCTGGCCAACCTGTCGGTGGCCATGCGGACGATGCGCACCCTGCTGCGGACGCACAGCTGATCGTCCGTCGCCGAGGGGCGGCCCCGGGGTTCCAGAACCCCGGGGCCGCCCCTTTTCGTCCTTCTTCATCCCCGCGTTCCTGCCGGTTCCGCCGGCGTTGGCGGCCCGGCCGCCCGGTGCTGCTGTCCTGGGGGCCGGTGGTTCCTACGGTGGAGGTGCGGTGGTCTCGGGTCGGTACGCGGCCGGGTCGGGCCCGGCGGCTCCTGCGGGCACATCGTGATCGGGCGTGGCATGAGGGCGGCCGTGCCGCGGCCCGTGGTGGGGCAGCGTCCGGAAGACCCAGGCCCGGTACGCCCAGAAGCGGAACAGGGTGGCGGTCCCGATGCCGAGGAACTTGAAGAGGTTGCTCTGGAACGGCGAACCCCAGCCGAAGCCGTAGGTGGCGACGTAGAGGACGCCGTTCTCGATGACCAGGCCGAGGGCGCTGAACACCGCGAAGAGCACGACCTCCCGGCTGCGGTGGCCCTTGTCGCGGTCGCGGTAGGTGAAGTACCGCAGGCCCAGGTAGTTGAAGGCGATGGCGACGACGGTGGCGACCACGCTGCACCGCACGACGGGGAGCCTGGTGATGCCCCGGCACAGGTTGAAGACGCCGAAGTTGACGAAGATCCCCAGCACCCCGACGGTGCCGAATTTCGCGAACTCGTGTCCGAGTGCCAACAGCCTCGCCGCACCGGGCAGGCGTCTCCCTCTTGCCGTCGTCTGTCGCAAGGGCATCTCCCGATACGGTCGCCACGCATAGCGGACATTGCACGCAGACAGTCGATTGTAGTGTAATTTCCCGCGAAAACTAACGCAGTGCGACGATGCGACGACGATGCGCGAGGACAGTGGCATGACAGAGGCGGTACTGCTCGTCGGCGGCAAGGGCACTCGGCTCCAGCCGCTCACGCTGAACACACCCAAGCCGATGGTCCCCGCCGCCGGGGTGCCGTTCCTCGCCCACCAGCTCGCCCGGGCCCGGGCCGCCGGCGTCGAGCACATCGTGCTGGCCACCTCGTACCTGGCCGAGGTCTTCGAGCCGTACTTCGGCGACGGCTCCGCCTACGGCCTGCGGCTCACCTACGTCACCGAGGACCAGCCGCTCGGCACGGGCGGGGCGATCCGGGGCGCCGCCGAGGCGCTCACCACCCGGCCGGACGAACCGGTGCTCGTCTTCAACGGTGACATCCTCACCGGTCTCGACATCCCCGCCCTCCTCAGACGCCACGAGCGGGCCCAGGCCGACGTCACCCTGCACCTCACCCGGGTCGCCGACCCCCGGGCGTACGGCCTGGTCCCCACCGCCCCCGACGGCCGCGTGCTCGCCTTCACCGAGAAGCCCCGGCACCCCGACGAGATCGTCACCGACCAGATCAACGCCGGCTGCTACGTCTTCCGGCGGGAGGTCATCGACACCATCCCGGCCGGCCGCCCGGTCTCCGTCGAGCGGGAGACCTTCCCCGGACTGCTGGACGGCGGCGCGCTGCTGCACGGCCTCGTCGACGCGTCGTACTGGCTGGACCTGGGCCGGCCCGCCTCGTTCATCCAGGCCAGCGCCGACCTGGTGCGCGGCATCGTCCGATCCCCGGCGGTGCCGGGCGAACCGGGCGAGCACCTGGTGCTGCCCGGCGCCCATGTCGAGCCCGGGGCGCGGCTGGCCGGGGGGACGGTCGTCGGCGCGGGGGCGCGGGTGGGGGCCGGTGCCGAGATCACCGGATCCGTGGTGCTGGACGGGGCCCGGATCGAGGCGGGGGCGCGGATCCGGGCGTCCATGATCGGCAACGCCGCCCGGGTGGGGCCGCGCACCGTGCTGGACGGTGCCGTCATCGGCGATCACGCTGAAATCGGCGCGGACAACGAGCTCCGTGAAGGGGCCCGTGTCTGGTGCGGCACCGCCATCCCCGACGCCGCCATCCGCTTCGGCGCCGCCTGACCGGGGGACCCGTCGTCGTACGGCCCCGCCACCGCCCCCTACCGAAGAGGACAGCCCATGAGCGTTCCGCACACCCCCGCCGTCCTGACCCCGCTGCCCGCCGAGTGGGCCCGCACGGTGACCACCGTGGTGATGCCCACCTACAACGAGGCGGAGAACCTCCCGATGATGGCGGAGGCGCTGATGGCGCTGCCGCTGGAGGGGCTGCGGCTGCTGGTCGTCGACGACGACAGTCCGGACGGCACCGGCAGGGTCGCCGACCAGCTGGCCGAGAAGTACCACGAACCCGGCCGCCCCCGCGTCTCCGTGCTGCACCGCACCACCAAGGAGGGCCTCGGCCGGGCGTACGCGGCCGGGATGGCGCGGGCCGTCGAGGACGGCGCCGCGTACGTCCTGCAGATGGACGCCGACGGCAGCCATCCGGTCGGGAAGGTCTCCGAGATGCTGGGCGTCGCCCTGTCCACCGGGGCGGACGTCGTCGTCGGCAGCCGGTACGTGCCCGGCGGAACGCTGTCCGCCGCCTGGGGGGCCCACCGCAGACTGCTCTCGCGCTGGGCCAACGCCTACGCCGGCACCATCCTCGGCACCCGGCTGCGCGACATCACCGGGGGCTTCAACCTGTGGAGCGCGGCGGCGCTGCGCTCCCTCGACCTCGACACCATCGACAGCGCGGGCTACAGCTTCCAGGTCGAGGCCAAGTACCGGGCGCTGCGGGCCGGGTTCACGGTGGTGGAGGTGCCGATCCACTTCGAGGACCGGACGGTGGGGGAGTCCAAGATGAGCCTCGCGGTGCAGCTCGAATCGGTCGCGATGCCGTGGCGGCTGCGGGCCAAGGAGATGCGTTCGAGCGGTGGGCGGGCCCGCTGAGCCGCGCGCCGTGACCACCCGGACGGAGGCCCCGCCGGCCGCCGGCGCCGCGACGGACCTGCCGTACCGCGCCCTGCTGCTGGTCACCCTGGTCCCGGCCGCGCTGCTGCTGGCCGCCGTGGTGCGGCTGCCGTGGGCCGGCGACCTGGGGATGCACGCGGCCGTGGTGGAGCGGCTGCGCGCGGACCCGCTGCACCCGGGGCATCCGCTGGTGGACGCGGACGTGCCCAGCCCCTACTACTCGCCCTGGATGGTGCTGCTGGCGCTGCTCGCGGCGGCGACCGGGGCGAGCGCGCTGGCCGTGCTGCACCTCGCCGCGCTCGCCGGGCTCGTCGCGCTGGGCACCGGGGTGCGGGCGTTCGTCCGGACGCTGACCGGCCGGCGCGCGGCGGTGCCGCTGGCGCTGCTGTGCGTCCTCTTCCTGTACGGCACCCGGCTGTTCGCCTGGAGCGGGGTGCCCGGCCTGACCTCGCTGGCCCTGACCGTTGCCTATCCCAGCACGCTGGCGCTGGGGCTGGCGCTGCATCTGTGGGCCCTGCTGCGCCGGGCGGTCGGCGAGCGGTGGGGGACGGTCCGGTTCCTGGGGCTGGGGCTGCTGCTCGCCGTGGTGCTGCTGGTGCACCAATTCACGGGTGCGGTGGCGGTATTGGGGGTGGTGTCGGTGCTTCTGGGGGCGCGGCCCCTGCCTGTACGCGCCGTCTGGCTTCGGGTGGGCGCCGGCGTGCTGCTCGCCGGCGCGGCGCTCGCGGCCTGGCCGTACTACCCGTTCACCGCGCTGTCCGGGGCCGACGGCCTGGAGGCGATCCACCGGCCGCTCTACCAGCACCTGGTGTCCAAGTTCTGCCTGGTGGCCCTGGGGCTGGTGGCGCTCGGTGCGCGCTGCCGGCGGGATCGGCGCGATCCGCTGGTCCTCCTCTTCGCCCTGGGCGCGGCGGTCTTCGCGGCGGGCGGGCTGACCGGCCACTGGTCGTGGGGACGGATCCTGCCCGCCGTGCTGCTCCCCGCCCAACTGGCGCTTGCGGTGGAGGCGGCCGGGCGGACCGGCCGCCGGGCGGGGCCGCTGCTCGCCGGGGCGACCGCCGCCGCCCTGCTGGCCGGGGCGTACGTCCAGGCCGGGGCCGTGGCCTACGCCCTGCCGGCCCGCGCCGCCCGGTTCGTCCGGGCGCACGTCCCGTCCATCGCCCCCTGGCCGTCGTTCGCCTGGGCGGCCGGGCGGGTGCCGGCCGGGGAGACGGTCATGACCGACGACTACCACGCGCTGCGGATGCTGCCCGCCTACGGCCCGTACACCGTCGCCCCCGCCTACCCGGACGTGTTCCTCACCGATGAACGGGAGCGCAGGGCGGTGACACGCCGCTATTACGCGCCCTCCGCCACACGCGCGCAACGGCTGGGCGCCCTCCGGGAGTACGGGGCGCGATGGGTGCTGCAGAGGGACGGCGGGCCCGGCCTGTCGCCCGACGACCCGGCCCTGCGGCGTGCCGCACGGGGCCCCGGAGGACTGATGTTGCTGGAGGTGGAACGATGAGTGCGCCGGACGACGGGTCTCCGTCCCGGGACGGCTTCGCGCGCTGGATCGCCGGCCGGGCCTCGTGGCCCGTACGGGCGGCGGCCTTGCTGGTCTATGTGCTCAGCACGGGGCGGATGCTGGGCGTCCGCCGGGCGGGCATGGACAACGCGGTCGTCGTCCGGGCCGCCCGCGCCCTGCTGGACGGCGGCTCGCCGTACGCGGACAAACGGTTTCTCTATCTGCCGGGCGCGGTGTTCGCGGCGCTGCCGCAGGCGCCGTTCGGCGACGCGACGCTGTCCCGCGTGGTGCCGTTCGCCACCGCCGCCCTGGTCCTCGCCGGGGTCGTGCTCGCCCTGCGGATCTTCGACATCCGGGCGGACAGCCGGCTCGCCGCCGCCCTGACCGCCGGGCTGGGCCTCTTCCTCCCCTTCCAGAGCATCGTCCACCTGGGCAACTGGACGGCCGCCTCGGCCGTGGCCTTCCCCGCCGCGCTGCTGCTGGCCCTCCGCGGCCGCTGGACCGCAGCCGGCGTCACCGTCGGTCTGGCCGTCGCGCTCAAGCCGATGCTCGTCCCGCTGCTGCTGCTCTTCGTGCTCGCCCGGCGGTGGCGGGCGCTGGCCTGGGCGGTGGCCCTGCCGACGGCGATCTCCCTGGCGGCGGCGCTCGCCATGCCCCGGCCGGGCCTGTTCCTCACCAAGACGCTGCCGTTCCTGCTGCACGGCCAGGACGACTACGCCGCACCCTTCGACGCCTCGTGGACCGCCGTCCTGCCCCGCCTCGGCGTCCCCCACCACCTGGCGTTCGTGCTCGCCGCCTGCGCCGCCGCGGCGGTGCTCGCCGTCGCCCGGCTGCGCTGGCGGCAGGAGGGTGACGAGGCACTGCGGCTCGTCGAGTGCGGGGCGCTGCTGATGCTCGCCGCGTTCCTGGTGTCCCGGCCGTCCTTCCTGCACTACGCCCTGGTGATCGTGCCCGCGCTCGTCGCGTCCGTGGTGGTGCGGGGCGCCGCCGCGCGCTCGGTGTGGTTCTGGATGGCCCTGTTGCCGCAGCTCGCCGGGGTGGCCTGGCCGGAGCTGGGCAGCGCGCGGCGGCACGCCTTCAAGGACATCGTGATGTTCACCGGGATGGCGACGGTGCTCGCGGCCGACGCCTGGCGGAGCCGCCCGCGGACCGTCCGGACGGTGACTGTCAGTGGCGCCGTCTACTCTCTGAGTAGTGATCCGGCTCCCCGGGATCCTTCCGAGATGAGGTGACTTGTGCCCGCCGCGCCCCCGCGTCCCGTCCCCGACGTCAGCGTCGTCGTCATCGTCCACAACGACGAGGACCGGCTGCCGCGCGCCGTGCGGTCCGTCCTCGGCCAGTCGCTGCGCAATCTCGAAGTGATCGTCGTGGACGACTGCTCCACCGACGGCACCCCCGAGCGGGTGCGCCGGCTGGCCGCCGCCGACCCGCGGGTGAGCGGCCTCCGGCTGCCCGTCAACAGCGGGGGCTGCGGGGCGCCGCGCAACGCGGGCATCGAGGCCGCCCGCGCGCCGTACCTGATGTTCCTGGACAGCGACGACGAACTGCCGTACCACGCCTGCAAATCCCTGCTCCTGACCGCCGAGCGGACCGGCGCTGACCTGGTGGCCGGCGAGGTCACCCGGCTCTACGAGGCCAACGGCACCACCGGCCTCTGGTATCCCCGGCTGTTCGCCGAGCCCCGCGTCGTGGAGGGCATCGCGTCCGCCCCCGAGTACTTCCTCGACCACCTCTCCACCAACAAGCTCTACCGCGCCGACTTCCTCGCCCGTCACCGGCTGCGCTTCCCCGAGGACATCCACTACGAGGACCAGTACTTCAGCGCCCGCGCCTACACGCTCGCCGAGCGCTTCGCCGTCGTCCCCTGGTCCGTTTACACCTGGCGACTGGCGGCCGATCCGACCACCCTCTCCATCTCGTCCAGCCGCCACCGCATCCGGAACGTGGTCGACCGGATCGCCGTCTCCCGGCTCACCGACGCCTTCCTGGCGGAGACCGGCCGCACCGCGCTCAGACCGGCCAAGGACGAGGCGTTCCTCCGCCACGACCTGCGGCTCTACCTGGGCGACCTGCCCTTCAGGGACCGGCGGTGGGCCGAGGAGTTCGCCGCCGTCGTCACCCCCTGCCTGGAGGACGCCGACCCGCGGGCCGTCGCCGCCCTGCCCCGCGAACAGCGGATCTGCCAGTACCTGCTGCGCACCGGGCGCCTGGCCGAGGCCGCCGAGTGCGCGCGCACCCTCGACCGCCCGCGGATCGCCCCGCGCCGCGTCGTCCGGCACGAGGGGCGCACCTACTGGGGCGCCACCGCCCCCGCGAACGCCCGGGAGGCCGCCGAACTCGACGTCACCGACTGGCACCTGGACGCCCAGCCCTTCGCCACCGGCCCGCTGCGCCACGAGGTGACGCTCGTCGAACCGCACGGCACCCGGCTGCGGATCACCCTGCGCACCTACGACCCGGGCGGGCTGCTCGCCGGGCCCGCCGACGTCACCGCCGAACTCCGCGTCGCCGCCCGGGCCGCCCCCCTCGTCGTCCCCTTCGGCTACGCCCCGGCGCCCGACGACGCCGGTGTGCGCAGCGCGGTGCTCGTCCTCGACCTGGCCCGGGTGCCGCTCGGCCCCAAGGGGTTCACCGGCCGGCGCCATCCGGTGGTGACCCTCGGCCGGCTGGGGCTGCGCCGCACCGATCCCGTCCTCGCCCCCACCGGGCGGCCCGGGCTGCGGGCCCGCGTGGGCGGGCACGACGTCCGCGTCGGCTGCGAGGACGGGGGCCCGGGACGGCTGGAGATCCGATGGGAGCGGACCGGCCCGCGGGCCCGCGCCGAAGCCCTGGCCCCGCACCTGGAGCCCGTCCGCGCCCGGTGCGCGCGGCTGGTCCGCCGGGCCGCCGGCCCGGGCGCCAAGGCCCTGGTCTCCCACGAGCTCCACCGGCTCCCCGTCGACGAACAGCTCGTCGTCTTCGAGGCGCTGGAGGGCCGCGGCTACGCCGACAGCCCCCGCTACATCCACGAGGAGCTGCTCCGCCGCGACCTCCCGCTGTACGCCGTCTGGTCCTACACCGGCAGCCGGGCCGGCTACCCGAAGGGCGTACCGCTGGTCCGGCGCGGCAGCTGGGAGTACGTCCGGACGGTCGCCCGCGCCCGCTACTGGATCGACTCGCACGGCTTCCCCGCCCACGTCCCCAAGCACCCCGGCACCCGCTACCTCCAGACCTGGCACGGCCAGGCGCTCAAGCACATGGGCTACGACGCCCCCGAGCTGCGGCTCGCCGGGCCCGCCCGGCGGGCACGGCACCGGGCCATGGTCGACCGCTGGGACGCCCTCATCGCCCCCAGCGAGGAGTTCGAACGCACCTTTGTGCGCGGTAACGCGTACACGGGCGAGCTGTTGCGCACCGGGCTCCCGCGCAACGACGTCCTCGTCCTCTGGAACGAGCCCGCCCAGCGCGAGCGCGCCGCCGCCGCCCGCGAACGGCTCGAAATCCCCGATGGGAAGAAGGTGCTGCTCTACGCGCCGACGTTCCGCGACGGCGCGCGGGCCAGCGGCGAGTCGATCCGGGTGGACCTGGCGGAGCTGGTGCACCGGGTGGGCGAGGAGTGGACGGTGGTGGTCCGGCCGCACTACTACGAGCGGTTCACGGTCGCCCGCGAGGTGGGTCACGCGGTGCGCGACGGTCGGGAGTTCGCTGACCTCAACGATCTGCTGCTGGCCTCGGACGCGCTCCTCACCGACTACTCGTCCGTCATGTTCGACTACGTCAACCTGGGCCGGCCGGTGCTGCTCTACGCCGACGACTACCCGGCGTACCGGTCCACCCTGCGCGGCACCTACTACGAGCTGACGGACATCGCTCCGGGGCCGCTGCTCACCGGGACCGGTGAACTCGCCGCGGCGCTGCGGGACCTGGGCGCCGTACGGGAGGAGTGGGCAGGGGCGTACGAGCGGTTCCGGGCGCGGTTCAACCCGTACGAGACCGGGCGGTCCGCCAAGGCCGTGGTCGACCTCTTCTTCACCGGAGGCGCGCGATGAACCGGCCGCCGGGGAACCGGGGTTCCGCCGCCTCCCGCCGCAACCTGTTCCTGGTCGGCATCGACGTGGACTCGATGGGCGGTTCCCAGCGGGTGCTGCACACCCTCGCCCAGGGATTCGCGGACCGAGGGCACCGGGTGGAGCTGATCGGCATCCGGCCCAGCCCCGAACCGCACACCTACCACGCGCGCCCGGCGTACCGCCGGGCCACGCTGCACCGCATGCCGGCGGCGCCCGCCCGGGACGCCGTCACCCCGGCCGAACGGCTGCGGCCGTCCCGGCTGCGGGCCCTGCGCGCCGCGCGGCAGGACGGGGAGCGGGCCCGGGAGCGGCTCGCCCGGCGGTTCGCGGCCGTGCCGCACGGCTATGTCGTCATCGGGTCGCCGTGGGCGGCGGACTGGCTGCGGTCGGTGGACCGGCGGCACCTGAAGGCCGTCGGCCAGTACCACGAGTCCTTCGCGCAGGCCGCGGCGTCCGCCAACCTCCGGCTGATCCTGCGGCACTACCCGGCCCTGGAGAAGGCGGTGTTCCTCAGCGAGCCGGACGCCGAGGAGTTCCGCCGCCGGCGCCTGCCCAACGCGGCGGTGGTGCCCAACCCGCTCCCGTTCACTCCGGGGCCGCCGGCGCCGCTGGACACGCGGTGCGTCGGCGCGGTCGGCCGGCTCGACCCCGTCAAACGGCTCGACCGCCTCGTCGACGCGTTCGCCGCGGCCTGCGCCGGCCGGCCGGACTGGGAGCTGCACTTCTTCGGGGACGGCCCGGAGGAGGCGGCCCTGCGGGAACGCGCGGTACGGCACGGGATCGCGGACCGGGTCCGCTTCCGGGGCACCGTCCGGGACATGGCCGCCGCCTATCGGGAGCTGTCCGTGGTGGCGCTCACCAGCGAGTGCGAGGGCCGGCCCATGGCCCTGGCCGAGGCGTCCGCCTGCGGGGTGCCGTGCGTGAGCTTCGACCTGTCCGGCGGTGTGCGGGAGTTGGTGGACCACGGACGGACCGGGGTGCTGGTGCCGCCGGGGGACGGGGACGCCCTGGCCGCGGCGCTGGGGGAGCTGGTGCGGGACGCGGCGCTGCGGGAGCGGTACGGGCGGGCCGCGCGGGAGCATGTGGCGCCGCTGGCGCTGCCGGGGGTGCTGGACCGGTGGGAGGAGCTGTTCGAGGAGGTGGACCGGTGAGGGCGGGGCGTGGGTGCGGTGGCCGGTGGTGCCGCCGGAAGGTTCGGAAGGCGGGGGCCGGGAGTGGTTCCCGGTGGAGTGCGGGGTGGGGGAGGGGGGTTCGGGGGCGCTGGAACGCGGGTTCCTTGGGCGGTTTCTGCCTGTGGCGGGACGGGAGAGCGGGGATGTGGCCCGGGCGGAGTGCGGTGGGTCTGTTCCGGTTGTTCCGCGGGTTACGGACGGGAGGTTCGGCGGCGGCGCAGCCGGCGGGCGGCGAGGAGCAGCGCGCAGCGCAGCCCGGCGGCGGTCCGCAGGGAGAGCGAGCCGTTCGCCGTGGCGTAGGGGCGCACCAGCAGCAGCCCGTGGCGGGCGCTCGGCAGGGCGCGGCGGCCCAGGGTGCCGTCGGCCGCCCGGACGGCGGTGCGGATGACGCCGCCGTGCGCGCAGTGCAGCCGGACCCGCAGGTCCCAGGTGCGCGGCCGGTGACCGGCCCCCGGCGCGGCCAGCGGGGCCAGGCCGATCCACAGCCGGGCGGTCCAGTCGGGGCCGTCGGGGGAGAGGGCGGCGCGCGCTTCGAGCGCCGTGCCGCCGCCGCGCGGCCGGAGTTCGAGGTCCACGGTGTGCGGGCGGGCCTGGGCGAGCCGTCCGTAGAGTTCGTGGACGCGCAGCCGGAGCTCGGCCCGGGGCGGGCCGGTCAGCAGGCGGAGGGTGGCGTCGACGGTCACCGGCAGCCGGCGGGCGGGTGCGGCGCCGGGGCCGACGAGGCCGTCGAGGGTGACCACGGGCAGGTCGTCCGCCCAGACGGGCCGGCCGCCGGCCCGGGCGTAGGGCGGCAGCAGCCGGGCCGGGTGGGCGGCGAGCTGGGCGAGGCGGTCCAGGTCGCGCGGGTCCGCGGCGGCCAGGACGACCCGGGCGATCCAGCGGGCGGGGGCACGGGCCGCGGCCAGCTCCGCCTCGGCGTAGCCGGTCAGGCACTCGCGGGTGGCGCGCCACCAGGCGTGCCGGTAGCCGTCGCCGCGGGTGGGCAGCTCCCGGACGTACATGCGCAGGTCGTGGTCGAGGAACTTCACCCGGGCGGCGTGCGCGAGGGGGTCCCGGCCGGCCGTCCGGTAGATCTCCACCCCGCGCCGGTGGGCGCGCAGCCGGGCGTGCCAGTTGCCGATCCGGTCCCGGTCCAGGGAGATCGACGGTCGGTGGGCGCCGCGCCGCACGTGCCAGACGTAGACGGTGTCGGGGACGGTCGCGATGCGGGGGGCGGCGGCGAGGAGGCGGGCGCTGAAGACGAAGTCCTCGTAGGGATAGGCCCCTTCGGGGAACGTGACGCCGTGTTCGGTGAGGAAGCGGCGGTCGTAGAGCTTGTTGACGCAGAGGGTGTCGTGGAGGAGCGCAAGATGGTGTTCGGGGGAGGGGTGCAGGGCGGCGGCGCGGTAGAGGCCGGGCTGCCAGCGGGTGTCGAGGCACTGGGGGAGTTCCCTGCGCACGCACAGGCCGGCGGCGACGGGCGCGTCGTGGCGGAGGGCGGCGGCCAGGAGCGCTTCCGCGGCGCCGTCCGGGAGGACGTCGTCGCTGTCGAGGAACATCACATAGGGCGTCCCCGCGGCCCGGACGCCGTCGTTGCGCGGGGTGCCGCAGCCGCCGCTGTTGACGGTGCGGTGAATGACGCGGAGCCGGGGGTGGCGGGCGGCCAGCCGGTCGAGGACGGCGCCGGTGCCGTCCGTGGAGGCGTCGTCGACGGCGATGACCTCGGCGACGGCGGGACCCTGCGCGAGGGCCGACCGCACGGCGGTGGCGATGTGGGTGGCGTCGTCGTAGCCGATGACGATCACGGTGACGAGGCCGGTGGGCAGGGCGTCGGGAGCGTGTGGCAGGGCAGGGGTTCCGCTCTCGTTCACTGTCACGAAAGACATTTTTATCGGTTAAGAGTGATGAATCGGGTGATCCTGGTCCCGGGTGTGCCGGGCGCGAGTTGCTGATCGGGGACGGGGGCGCTGATCGTGGACGGGAAGGGGGAGGCGATGGTGCGGGGGCCATTGCGCGCGGTGCCGACCGGGCGGGGAGGTTCCGGGGGTGCGGCCGGTGAGGGTACGGACGTCGGCGGTGGCGTCGGGGCGGGTGGTGCTGGAACGGATGGCGGCGCGGGTGCGGCGGTCGGCCCGGTGCCCCGGGCTCGGGGCGGCGGGGGTGGCGCGCCGCCCGGGCGGGCGCGGGGGCGGCCGGGCAGGGGGGACGGCGCCCGTGGCGTGCGCCGTTCGCGGGCGACGGCGGCGGCCGTCCTGCTGCCGGCCGGAGTGATGCTCGTCCTCGGCCTGTGGGGGCTGGACCGCGGGACCGTGTGGCGTGACGAGGGAGCCACCCTGCAGGTGGCCCGCCGGTCGCTGCCGGAGATCGTCCGGCTGCTCCGCGACGTCGACCTCGTGCACGGCCTCTACTACCTGCTGATGCACGCCGTCGTGGCCGTGCACGACGACGAGGTGACGCTGCGGCTGCCCTCGGTCGCCGCGGCGGCCGGGACGGCGGCGCTCGTCGCCGCGATCGGGTGCCGGCTCGCCCGGCCCCGGGTGGGGCTGTGGGCCGGGCTGGCGTACGCGGTCACTCCGTTCGCCGGGCACTACGCCCAGGAGGGGCGCTCCTACGCGCTGGTCGCGGCGGGGGCGGCGGGAGCCACCTGGCTGTTGGTGCGGGCCGTCGAAGAGGGGTCCGGGCTCCGCTGGGCCGGCTACGGCGCCGTCGTCGCCGTCGCCTCCCTGCTGCACGAGTTCGCGATCCTGCTGCTCGCGGCGCACGGGCTGACCCTGCTCGTCTCCCGGGTGCCGTGGCGGACCTGGCGCGGGTGGCTGTGCGCGGCTCTCGGCGTCTGTGCGGCGGCGGCACCGTTGGCGATGCTGTCCCGGCGGCAGAGCGCGCAGGTCTCCTGGATCCGGACGCCCGGCTACGCGGAGGCGAAGGGGCTTGTGCTCGCCTTCGCGGGCCCCACCGGTCTCGTCGCCGGCGTGACACTGGCGCTGGCCGTGCTCGCCCTGGTGGCGCCGCTGCCGCGGAGCGGCCCGCCCGGGGCCCGGCGGCTCCCGCTGAACGCGGTGGCCCTGCCGCTGGCGCTCGTCCCGCCGGTCCTCCTCTACGCCGCGTCGCAGCGCACGCCCCTGTTCCTGGACCGGTACCTGCTGTTCAGCCTGGCGGGCGTGCCACTGCTGGCCGCGGCGGGGCTGGAGCGGGTGCTGGGGGTACTGCCCGGGCGGCGGGCGGTGGCGGGGGCCGGGGTGCTCCTGGTGACGGCCGGGTTCCTGTGGCAGTTGCCCCAGCAGCAGCGCGAGCGGCTGCCGGGGAGTCGCGGGGACGAACCGGCGGCGGTGGCCCGGGCGCTCGGGCGGCTGGCGCGACCGGGCGACGCGGTGCTGTTCCTGCCGCACCACGAACGGCGGATAGCCCTCTTCTACCCGCAGGAGTTCACCGGCCTGCGGGACCTCACCCTCAAGCGCTCGGCCGCCGCCTCCGGCACCCTCTACGGGGAGGAGGTCGGCGCGGCGGAGTTGCGCGGGCGGCTGGCCGCGCAGCCGGCCGGCCGGCCGGTGTGGGTGGTGTCGGACACGACGACCGTCGGCGGCCGTTGGTTCCGTGCCCAGCGTGCGGAGGTCGCCAAGACGCGGGTGCTGACGGAACTGTGCCGCGAGCGGCCGGAGTCGACGGTGTACGTGCGCGGGGGCGCGGTCTCGGAGTACCACTGCGGCCCGCGTCCGGCACGGGGGCCGTGACCGGCGGGGGAGGGGCGCGGCCGGCGCTCGTCCGTCCGCCCCCTGCCGCCGGGTGTCGCGCTACTTCACCGCGCCCGCCATCACCCCGCTGACGAACTGCCGTTGGAAGGCGAAGAACACCGCCAGCGGCACGATCATGGAGAGGAAGGCGCCCGAGGCGAGGATGTCCACGTTGTCGCCGAACTGCCGTACCTGCTGCTGGAGTGCCACGGTGATCGGGGGGTTGGCGCTGTCCGCGAAGATCAGGCCGACCAGCATGTCGTTCCACACCCAGAGGAACTGGAAGATCCCCAGGGAGGCGATGGCCGGCCCGCCCAGCGGCAGCACCACCCGGAAGAACAGGCGGAACTCGCCCGCGCCGTCCAGCCGGGCCGCCTCCAGGAGCTCGCGGGGGATCTCGGCGAAGAAGTTGCGCAACAGGAAGATGGCGAACGGCAGTCCGAACGCCGTGTGGAAGAGCACCACGCCCGCGGTCGTCTCGAAGATGCCGAGGGTGTTGAAGAGCTTCGCCACCGGGATGAGGGCAACCTGGACGGGCACCACGAGGAGGGCGACGACGGCCATGAACCACCAGTCCCGGCCCGGGAAGTCGAGCCAGGCGAAGGCGTAGCCCGCGAACGCGCCGACGAGGATCACCAGGACCGTCGCCGGCACGGTGATGAAGGTGGTGGTGAGCAGCGAGTGCATCACCTTGTCGTTGTGGAACAGCGTGTCGTAGCTCGACGTCGTCAGCTGCCCCGGGTGGCTGAAGACCTTCCACCACCCGGAGGATGCGATGTCCGACCGGTCGCGGAGCGAGGAGAGGAGCAGGCCGACCGTCGGCATCAGCCAGAACAGCCCGACGGCGACGAGGAAGAACCGGGTGACGCCGCCGCCGAGGCGGGAGGCCAACCTGGCGGGCAGGGACGGCCGGGGCCGCACGGAGGCGACGGAGGGCGCGGGTGCGCCGGTGAGGGGGTCCGCAGTGGTCATCGCCGCCGCTCCTTACGCATGCGCCGGATGTTCACGATCACCACCGGCAGCACCAGCAACAGCAGGAGCACGGCGATGGCGCTGCCCAGGCCCTGGTTGACGGCCGTGCCGAAGGACGACTGGTAGAGCTGGAGCGCCAGCACATTGGCGTCCGGCAGGCTGGAGCCGGGGGCGATGATGTACACGAGGTCGAAGATCTTCAAGACGTTGATCACCAGCGTGATGACGACGACCCCGAGCACGGGCGCCAGCAGCGGCACGGTGACCCGGCGGAAGACCTGCCATTCATTGGCGCCGTCCACCCGCGCGGCCTCCAGGAGTTCGCGGGGCACGCCCGCCAGGCCCGCCGCGATGAGCACCATCGCGAAGCCGGCCCACATCCAGATGTACGCGCCGATGATCGAGGGGGTGACCAGCGTCGGGCCGAGCCATTCGGCGCCGCGGTAGCGTTCGGCGAAGTTGTCCGCGGGGAGCCACAGCCGGGCGCCGTCGGCCTGCGCGGGAAGCGTGAACGTCCCGTCGGCGGCGGTGGTGGCGGAGGCCACCGTCCGGCCGTCCTTCACGGCCCGCACGGTGATGCCCGACAGGGCCTTCTCGCCCGGGTCGATCCGGCCCGGCGTGCCGCCGCCGCCCCGGACGAAGTCCAGCCAGACGGTACCCGTCACCTTCCCCGGCTCGGGCCGGGCGGGCACGGCGTCCCGCGCCCCCTTGGCGTCCTCCGGCTTCACCGCCACCAGCGGCACCGCCGTCGGGCTGCCCTGCCGCAGTACCGACTTGGAGGTGAACGAGCCGTCGGAGGCGGCGGTCAGGTCGCCGTTGGGCCGGGGGCGCGCGCCCGGGTAGGGCGCGGGTTCCGAGAAGGTGTCGTGGATGCCGACCCACACGGCGTTGGCGACGCCGCGGTCCGGGTCCTGCTCGTACACCAGGCGGAAGATGATGCCCGCGGCGAGCATGGAGATCGCCATCGGCATGAAGACGATCATCTTGAACGCCGTTCCCCAGCGCACCCGTTCGGTCAGCACGGCGAAGATCAGACCGAGGACGGTGGCGATGCTGGGGGCGACGACGACCCAGATGACGTTGTTCTTCAGGGCGGTGCGGATCCGGTCGTCGGAGAAGACCTCGTGGTAGTTGTCCAGCCCTACGAAGCCGTCGCCCGAGGCGTCGAAGAGACTGCGGTGGACGGACCAGCCGATCGGGTAGACGACCAGCGCGCCCAGCAGGGCCAGCGCGGGCAGCAGGAACAGGGCGGCCACCCAGGGGCGCGTGCCCAGGACGGTCCGCCGCCCCCGCCGCTCGCGCGCCGGCGGCACGGTGCCGGGGCCCGGTGGGACCCCCGTCGTGACGGAGCTCATGGGACCGGGCCCGTCAGTTCTTGAACGCCTTGGCCGCGTCGGCCTCCAGCCGCTGCTGGATGCCCGCCACGTCCGCCGGGTTCCGCAGGAAGTCCTGGAGGGCCTTCCACTCGCCCTGGCCCGGCTTGCCGCCGAAGGCCGCCGGCGCCTGGTCGGACATGTCGAACCGGAACGCGTCGCCGGAGTCGACCAGCGCCTTGGCGATCTTCCGCTGGGTGTCGTCCGGATAGGCGGCGAGGTCCAGGTTCTTGTTGCCCGAGATGAAGCCGCCCCGGTGGGCCCAGATCTGCGCCGCGTCCGGCGAGGCCAGGAAGGTCAGCAGCGCCTGCGCGGCCTGCCCGTCCTTGAGCGCCACGCCCACGTCGCCGCCGGTGACCACCGGCGCCCGGTCGCCCACCTTCGGGAACGGGAAGACCTTGGCGTCCGTGCCGATCTTCGCCTTGGCGGCGGTGATGTTCGCGGCGGCGAAGTCCCCCTCGTAGACCAGGGCGGCCTTCGCCTTCTCGCCGCCGCTGAACGTCTGGGTGACGGAGGTGGGGAACTGCGTCTGGAGCGCGCCGCTGTTGCCGCCCGCCAGCAACTCCTTCTTGCCGAGCAGCTGCCCCAGCGTGGTGAGGGCGTCCTTGACGGACGGATCCGTCCACTTGATCTTGTGCGCGGCCAACTGGTCGTACTTCTCGGGACCGGCCTGGGAGAGGTAGATGTTCTCGAACCAGTCGGTGAGCGTCCAGCCGTCCGCGCCGCCGACCGAGACCGGGGAGACGCCGTAGTCGGCGATCGCCTGGGCCGTCTTCATCAGCTCCGGCCAGGTCGCCGGCTCCTTGACGCCCGCGGCGTCGAAGATCTTGGTGTTGTACCAGACGAGCGACTTGTTGCTGGCCTTGAAGTAGACGCCGTACGGCTTGCCCTGGTGGGAGCCGAGGTCCACCCAGCCCTTGGCGAAGTTCTTCCGCAATTCCGCCGCGGCCTCGGTGGAGAGCGGTTTCAGCCAGCCCTTCTCCGCGAACTCACGCAGGGCGCCGGGCTGTTGCAGGAGCGCGACGTCCGGCGGATCACCGCCCGCGACCTTCGAACCGATGAAGGCCGACATGTCGTCACCGCTGGGGACGTACGAGACCGAGGCGCCGGTGCGCCTGGCGAACTCGTCCAGGACCTTGGTGAAGTTGGCCTGTTCGGCGCCGGTCCAGACGGCGGTCACCTTGATCTTCTGCCCGTCGAGCTTGGGGAGCCGGACGGTGTTCGGTATGACGTCCGACGAACCGGACGCGGTGGCGTTCGGCTTCTCCTCGTCCTTCTTCCCGCCGTCGTCCCCGTCACCGCCGCAGGCCGCCGCCGACAGGGCCAGGGCGCCCGAGGCCAGTACCGCCAGCGCGCCGCGCGCCACGCGGTTCCTCCACAGCGTTGTACGCATTGCCGTCCCTTCCGTGCCCGGTCGCAGCGGACGGCCGCCCCGTACGTCGTCCCCCGTACGACCGCACTCCCGTGCGACAGTCCTACGCCGCCCCGGAGGTGCCCGCAATAGCGGCTCCGGTGTCAACTCGCCGATCGTGACCGGGATGTGATGTCGTGTGGACGACGGCCGGGAACGGCCGGGGAGGAGCGGGAACGGTGGGGCGGAAGGGTCCGGAAGGGGCTGGAAGGTGCCGTTGGCGCCGGTTCCGCCCGGGGTGTCGGCGGGGCTTCCCGTTCCGGGGGCGGGCCGTGGGGTGGCGGGCGATTCCCGGGCCGGGAACGGGGTGCGCGGCGGCGACGGGCGTTCACCGGGGTGGGTGCCGGTGATCCGGGCGGATCTTTCCGGTGGTGGCGCGTGCCCGCTCTTTCGGCGGTGGCGCCTGCCCGTCCTTCCGGCGTTGAGGCGTGTCCGTCCTCCCGGTGTCGGCGCGTGCCTGCCCTTGCGCCGACGGCGCGTGAACGCCCTTCCGCAGGTGGGGCGTGCCCGTTTTTCCGGCGGTGGCGCGTGCCGGTCTTCCGGTGGTGGGGCGTGTCCGTCCTTCCGGTGGTGGTGCGTGCCTTCCCGTCCGTGCCGTCCGGTCCCGGCACGGCGCCGCGCCGGATCACCGGTGGCCGCAGCGGGGCGCCTCCGCCCGTAGCGGGACCCCTCCGCCCGCAGCGGAACCGCCGGATCGCACCGGAGGCCCGGCCCGAAGCCGAGCCCCCCGGCCCACAGTCGCCCCGGCCTACAGCAGGGACGGCGCCGGGCCGGCGCCCGCCGACTGGGCGGCCCGCTGTAGGGCGCTGGCGAGCAGGGCCAGGTCCGTCGGGCCGTTGCCCAGTTCGCGCACCGGCCGCCGGGTCGGCGGATCGCCCATGCGCTGCCAGTCCAGCGGGACCACGGTCGGGCGGAGCGTCGCCGTACGGGGGATGCGGCCGGTGACCCGGCCCGCCTGGAACGGGGTCGCGGCCTCGTCGTCGGGGCGGCGCAGCCGGCCCCGGCCGGGCGCCGGCCCGCCGTCGCCCTGGGCCCCGGCCTCGGCCGGGGCGATCTCCAGCGCGACGCGCAGCGCGGCCCGTTCGGCGGCCTCCGTGCCCTCGGTGCGGTCCGGGCGGCCGGAGGCGGCGACCAGGTGGATGCCGAGCCGCTCACCGTCCCGGGCGACGGCCTCCAGGGCCCGGACCACCGAACCGGCGGCCGGTCGGCCGGTGCTGCCGAGCGCCGGCGCGACCAGCGCGTCGTAGTCGTCGACCAGCACGACGAGCCGTGGCAGCGCGGTCTCCGCCGTCCGGGCGGCGGTGTCGCCGCTCCGCGCGGGGCGCAGCCGGAGGGTGCCGGTGGGGGGCGAGTCGAGGTCGCCGGAGGACGGCTCGCCGGACCGCCGCGGGCTCACGACCTGGGGCGGCGGCGGGGCGTGCCGCTCGTGCCAGGCGGTGAAGTCGAGCGTGCCCAGCAGCTCGGCGCGGCGTTTCAGCTCCGAGCCGAGGGCCTGCGCGAACTCCCGCATCCGGACCGGGTCGGAGGCGGCCAGGTAGGTCGAGACGTGCGGCAGGTCCGTACAGACGCGCAGGCCCTCGCCGCGTTCGGCCGCCGCGCCGTCCACCAGGACGAGGGACAGCCGGTCCGGCCGGTCGGCCGCGGCGAGCGAGGCGGCCAGCGAGCGCAGCAGCTCCGTCTTGCCGCTGCCCGGGCCGCCCTCGACCAGCAGGTGCGGGCCGTCGGCCGCCAGGTCGACGGCGAGCGGACCGTGCGGGCCCGCGCCGAGGACGGCGACGGCGTGGCCGCCGGGGCGGCTGCCCGGGTCGGTGGCCTCGGCCCAGCGGGCGGTCAGCGAGGCGGGGGTGGCCCGGGCCAGGCCGAGCTCGTCCAGCAGCCGCGCGGTCCTGGGCAGGGCGGCGACGCGCGCCGAACGGCCCGTCGGGTCGGCGTCGGTGACCCGCAGCGGCGCGAGGGCCCGGGCGAACCGCTCCGCCCAGGCGCCGGACACGGCGTCCACCGCGGCCACGACCGAGCCGCCGGGCGGCGGCGTGGAGCCGGACCGGTCGCCCGGCGGCGCGGCCCGCTCGATGACCTGGACCACCGTGGCCACATCGCCGCCGAGCAGCGCCACCGCACCGCAGTGCGGGAACGCGGGGGAGCCGGCGGCGGCGGTCTCCAGCGCGGCCGAGACCGGGGAACTGGCCGTCGTCGCCGGCGCCTCGGCGAGGCAGACCAGATGGATACCCGCGGCGGCGCCGCGGGCGGCCAGCCGGGCGACGGTCTCGCGGAGCGCGGACGTGCCCGGGTCACCGTCCACGATCACCACCGTGTACGGCCCGGGGTGGCGGTTGGCCGCCGCCGCGACGTCCTCCGGGGGCGCGGTCGGCCAGCCGGGGCCGAGCGGACCGTCGTCCAGCCGGCGCACCAGCTCGGCGACGCGCGCCGCGGCCTGCTCCCGGTCGTAGGCGACCAGCAGCCGGCAGTCCTGGCCGTGCGCCGGGCGGAGGTGCGGGAGCCAGCCCAGCCAGGCCCACTCCGCCTGCCGCCGGTCCGCGGGACGGGCCGGGTCGGCGGCGATCAGGACGAACTCCAGCACCGACGGCGAGTGCAGGGCCGCGAGGTGGGCGAGGGCCGAGCGGGCCAGCCCGGCCAGCCGTCCCCGGGGTCCGGCCAGCCCGAGCGAACCCGTCTGCCGCAGGGCGACGGTGACGGGGACGGCGGGCAGCAGGGTGCGCCCGGTGGGCGTGTCCGGGGCGGGGGCGTAGCGGTCGGCCGTGCCCAGGCGGACGGTCAGCAGGTCCGCGTGGTCCGGGCCGCGCTCCCACAGGCGTGGGCCCGGGCCGAGCGCCGTGAGCAGCACGGCGGCCGGGTCCGGCCAGCGCTCGCGCAGGCTCGCGGCGGTCGCGGCGGCGCCGCGGGCATCGGCGCGGCCGGTGGCCGCCGGCGCGGCCGTCCCGGTCGGCGAGGGGAGGGCGGCCTCGTCGGCGCCGCCGTCGGCTTCGGCGGCCTGCGGATGACGGTCGCCGCGGCCGCCGGTGAGACGGCGCGCCCAGGCCGCTATGCCACGGCCGCGGGGTCGCTTCCCGGGCGCGGGTGCGGGGGAGCCGGCGTCAGTGGCGTCGGGGGTCGGCGCCGGTGCGGGGGCGGTGGGGTTTCCGTCCGTGTGACGGGGGCCGGGGAACGGAGTGTGTTCGGCGGCCTCCGGTTGTCCGGCGGGGACGCGGGCGGTGACCCGAGGCGCGGGTGCCGCGAGCGCGTCGGTCCGGTGCTGCATTCTGCCGGGTTCGCCGGGGGTGGGGGCGGCAGTGGCGGGCTCGGACGACGAGGAACGGAGGTGTGCCGCTCCCCGGTGGTCCGTGGTCGGTGAGGCCGGGGCGTGCGCCGGGCCCGCTTCCCTGGCGGTGCTCGGCGCGTGATCGGTGCCCGACGCGTGGCCGGTTGCGGAGGCCGACGTGGTGTGCGGCCGGAGGTGGTCGGAGGCCCAGGAGGGGCGGCCGGCCCCGGACGGTGCGTCCGGAGTGGTGGCGGGCGCGGCGTCCCGGTGCTCTGTGCGGGGCTGTTGGGGGACGTGAGGCGTTGTGTGGCCGGAGTGGCTGGGCAGAGTGGTGGTGCGGGATTCGTCGGCCGTGGGCGCCGTGGCGAAGCGGGCGGTACCGGTGCTCGTCGTGCCCGTGCGCGTACCCGTGTTCTGCCGCATGCCGCTCGCGGGCGTGGCGATCTCCGCTGTTCGGGCGTCCGGCCGGCCGGACGCCGACAGCCCGGCGTCTGACGCGCGTCGCCCGCCTCCGGAGCCCTCCACGACGCCTGACGAGCCGTCGGCCCGGTGTCCAGCCGAGGAGGTGGACGCGGTGCGCCCCGATGCCTCGGTGCCGTTCGCGGGCGTGGCCTGCCCGGGGATGCTCGTGCCCGAGGCGGTGCGGCGGCTGTCGGCCGTCGTGAGGTCGCCGTGGTGCGCGACGGCGCGCCGAGCGGTGCCGAGCGCTTCCGCGTCGCCCGCCGAGGAACCGCTCCCGGAGACGCCGCTCTCAGCCCTGAATCCGCGCGCGTGCGTGCTGCGTTCGGAGGAGTCGGTGGCCGCGGGGACGCGGGGGCCACGGCCGTCGAACACCGCCGAGGACGCTCCGGTGTTCGCCGACTGCCCGTCCGACGGACGGGCGGGACGGGCGCCCTGCGCGCCTCGCGTCCCGGCCGACGCCGGAGCGGTGTGGCGTGAGGAGGGGCTGTTCGACCCGTCGGGGGCTCCTTGGAAGTGGAAGTCCTGAGTCGGCGCACCCGCCGAAGGGCCGTCGTAGCCCGCGGCTCCTCGTCGCGGCGTGGGGGCGTCGGCCCCGTGGCCGTGACCGGCCGGAGCCGGGCCGTCCGTGCGTGAAGTCGCGCCGTCGGTACGGCTGTCGGCCGGTGTTGCGCCTGAGCCGGCACCGGGACGGGGGTCGGCGTCGGTTCCGGCTTCCCTGCCTCGTCCGCCTTCCCGCCGGGACTCGGCTCGCGGGGACGCGCCCGGGCCGGCTGCCTGGGCACGGTCGAGGCCGCGCCTCCCGTCCGGCGCGGACGGTCGGTGCCCATGCCCGGCCGTGTCCGGCGTCCGGCCACCGGTGTCCGTACGCTCCGACGCGTCTTGAGCGGATCCGCTCGTTCGGGGCGCGGACGGTGCCGATGCGCCACCGTGCCCGGTGGGGGTCCCGGGCCCTGCCGAGTGGACCGGGGCCGTCGTCCGTCCGCCGCCGTCGGCGGCCGTGGGCCCGTACGACGGTGCCGACCCGCCGACCGTCGGCCCGCCGGCGTGCGCCGCACGGCCTTCGAAGCCCGCGTGGGGCGCCGCACCGGGTGCCTGGCCGTCCACGCGGGCGGCGTGGTCGGGGCGTGCCGTGTGAGCACCCTGCGCCGACGTCCCTTGCCGCTGCCCGGTCGCCCCGGGCGTCACTCCTGTGCGGCTCGCCTCACGTACCTCGTCCGGTGCGAGCAGGTCCTCGCGGGGGGCGTCCGGTGCGGTCGTCGCGCCGTCGCGGGTACCGCGCCCCCGTCCCTGGGTCGGGTATGCCGCCGTTTCGGCGGTTTCCCTCCGGGAACCTCCGAAGTGCTCGGCAGCGAGGTGCCGTTGGGCGTGCACCGCCACTCCGCGGCCGTGTGTGCCGTGGTCCTCGCCGGGCAGGCGCCCCGCCGCGGTCTGCGGCCGGCCGTCCCCGGTGCCCGCCGCGAGGTTGTGCCCGGCTTCGGCCGCCGTGTCACCGCGCGCGCCGGGCCGCGAGCCGGCGTCCGTGCGGGCGGTGGCGGGCCGCGTGCCGGGCGCCGAGTCGGCGGCACGGGGCCCGTGAGGCGTGCCGGCGGTTACGGACAACTGCGCCGTGCCGGGGCCGTGGTCGCTCTGGGAACCGGTGGTGCGGGGGCGGGGATTCGGCAGGGAATCGGCGAAACCCGCCCCGGCGAACGCCGTTCCACTCGCGGTCCCGGCGGTCCCGGCGGTCCCGGCGGTCCCGGCGGTCCCGGCGGTCCCGGCGGTCCCGGCGGTCCCGGCGGTCCCGGCGGTCCCGGCGGTCCCGGCGGTCCCGGCGGTCCCGGCGGTCCCGGCGGTCCCGGCGGTCCCGGCGGTCCCGGCGGTCCCGGCGGTCCCGGCGGTCCCGGCGGTCCCGGCGGTCCCGGCGGTCCCGGCGGTCCCGGCGGTCCCGGCGGTCCCGGCGGTCCCGGCGGGATGCGGAGCGCGGCCGAGTGTCTCCGTACGTTCCCGCGCGTCTTCAGGCGTGTCCGCTCCCAAGGCGGCGGCGGGTTGCCCGCCGGGCGTGGCCGGTGCGGAGCCGGTGCCGCCGTGCGGCAGGTCGTGTGTTCCAACGCCCGTACCCATCGCGGCGGTACCAGCGGAGCGCGCGGTGCGGCCGGGCGTCGCCGCGTGCTCCTGCGCGTCCCCGCGCGCGTCCGTCCCCGTGTCGGCGGACCGCCCGTCGGGCAGCACCGGCGCGCTCCCCCCGGCCGCCCCGGCAATCGCAGCACTCGCAGCACCCGCGGCGGCACGCGGCGGCGCGTGCGTCACAGCGGCCCCGGCAGCCCTGGTGATCCCGGCAGTCGCGGCTGTCCCGCCCATGCCGGTCGCCGCGTGCCCACCCGGACGGTGGCCCGTGTCCGCGCCCCGGGCCCCGGGAGCATCCGTCCGGGTGACGGCCGTCGGACGGTGTGCTCGGGGCGTCACCCGAAGGTGTCCCTCGCCGTCGGGTGAGGTGGGCAGGAGCAAGGGCGAGCCGGGCTCCCCCGCCGTTCCGCCGGGTGCGGCGGCGGTATGGGCGGAGCGGCCGTCCGTGCCGTCGGGACCGTGCAAGACGAGGGTCGATTCGCCCGCGCGGAGCAGTGCCCCGGGGCGGAACGGCACGGGCCGTTCGTCGACCGGGGTCGCGTCCAGGGTGGTGCCGTTGGTCGAACCGAGGTCGTGGAGGGTCACGCGGCCGTCGTCGCCCAGGGTGACCGCGCAGTGCAGCCGGGAGACGTCCGGGTCGTCCACCGGGATGTCGGCCGCCGAGGAGCGGCCGACGCGGACCTCGCCGCCGTGCAGCAGGTGCACCCCGCCCGCGTCCGGCCCGGAGACCACGTGGAGCCGGGCGGTGGTCTCCGCCAGCAGGGCGAGGGGTGTGGTGGGGTGCCGCTCGGGATCGGCGGGGGCGCCGAGGGAGAGCACCGCGCCGTCGATCAGCGGGGGCTCGCCCAGCGCACAGCGCTGGGCGTCCAGCCGCTCGGCGCCCGCGTAGACGGCGACGGCTCCGGTACCGAGGTCGGAACCGGCCGCGGCCAGAACGGCGGCCAGGCCGCTGGTCACGCCGGCGAGGGCGGTGCCCGCCGGGGCGGTCACCAGAACGTCGCAGGCGTGCGCGGCGTGGCCGCCGAGCGACGGCCCGAGGACGGTCAGCCGGATCTGCATCGGCGTCCACAGTCCCTTCCTGCCCTGGCGCGCCGACAGGGGCAGGACGCTCCCCCACCGGCCGCACGGGCGCTTCGGCACGTACAGGTCACCACGGAGCGCGGGGCCTCGGCTCCGCCCCCACCGCACCGTGCTGCGAGCATCCTCGCACCTGCCACTGACAGCCCGCCCGGCGCAGGCCGATTCGTGATCTTGAAAACCGGTCGGACCGCACGGTGTGATGACGAAAACGTCCGATAGTGATCGAGGGGCGTTCGGTCATCCGGGTGTTTCCTTCCTTTCTTCTTCGCTTTCCTTTGGCTGTCGACGTCTGCCGGCCCCTCTCGGCGTCCGCTCGACGCCTGCCGACCCCCGGCTGCGTCCGCTGACGTCCGCCGATGCCCGCCGGCATCCGCCGACGCGCCGCCGGAACTCCCTCCGCCGCCCGTGGCAACCAACCGTCCCGGCGGTGCGTCTTTCCCTCATGCCCCACCGATTCGCCAGGACGGCGGCGCGTGGGGCCGCACTACAGTGGGCCGGAGGGCCGGCCCCCGGGAGACCGGGAGCCGGAAGGCCGGGCGGAACCGGAGAACCGGCTGACCGGAAAACCGGGAACAACCGGCGATTCCGGGAAGAAACCGGAACGAAGAGGCGGCCCGGCATCCGGTTCGCGGCACGACCGCGGGCCGGCCACCGGGCCGGAGCACACGACCAGGGAGCGCATGACGTGCGGCCGGTAGGCAGCAAATACCTGCTCGAAGAGCCGCTCGGACGCGGAGCGACGGGCACCGTCTGGCGGGCGAGCCAGAGGGAGGCGGCGGGTGCCGAGGCGGCCGTCGCCGGACAGCCCGGCGAGACCGTCGCCATCAAGGTGCTCAAGGAGGAGCTGGCCAACGACGCGGACGTCGTCATGCGCTTCCTGCGCGAGCGTTCCGTGCTGCTGCGGCTCACCCACCCCAACATCGTCCGCACCCGCGACCTCGTCGTGGAAGGCGACCTGCTGGCCCTGGTGATGGACCTGGTCGACGGCCCGGACCTGCACCGCTACCTGCGGGAGAACGGCCCGTTCACCCCGGTGGCCGCGGCCCTGCTGACCGCCCAGATCGCCGACGCCCTGGCGGCCAGCCACGCCGACGGCATCGTCCACCGCGACCTCAAGCCGGCCAACGTCCTCCTGAAGAACGAGGACGGCCGGATGCACCCGATGCTCACGGACTTCGGCATCGCGCGCCTCGCGGACTCGCCCGGCCTGACGCGCACCCACGAGTTCGTCGGCACCCCGGCGTACGTCGCGCCGGAGTCCGCCGAGGGCCGCCCGCAGACCTCCGCCGTCGACATCTACGGCGCAGGCATCCTGCTGTACGAGCTGGTCACCGGCCGTCCGCCGTTCGCCGGAGCGACCGCCCTGGAGGTGCTGCACCAGCATCTGAGCGCCGAGCCGCGCCGCCCCACCACCGTCCCCGAGCCGCTGTGGACGGTCATCGAACGCTGTCTCCGCAAGCGCCCGGAGGAACGGCCGAGCGCCGAGAACCTGGCCCGCGCCCTGCGCGTGGTGGCCGCCGGTGTCGGCGTGCACGCCAGCCCCGCCCAGGCCGAGGCGGCGCTCGGCGTCGCCGCGCTGCTCGCCCCGGACCCGCAGCCGGCCCCGGTGCCCGGTACGGGCCTGGCGGGTCAGCAGGGCGGGCCCGGTGCCGGCTTCGGCGACGCGGACCCCACCCAGGTGCTGCCACCGACCGTCGACCCGTCGGCCGGCCAGGGCCCGGGCGCGTACGACCCGAACGCGGCGACCAGCGTGCTGCCCAGCACCGCGCCGGGCCCGGACGCCGGTCCGACCCAGATCCTGCCCACCGGCTCCGCGCCGGGCCCCGACGGCACCCGGATCATGCCCACCGGCTCCGGTGGGTACGGCGGGGCGGACCCGACGCGCGCCATGCCGCCCGTCGGCCCCGACCAGCAGCAGGCCGACGGCCCGCACCCCTGGCAGACGCAGCTGCGCGCGGCCCGCGACCGCAACGACCAGACGCAGGTCCAGTACCTCGACCCTAGCGAGGACCCGCTGCGCCGGCGCCCCACCCGGCGCCCGGCCCCGCAGCAGCCGTACCAGCAGCCCCACCAGCCGCCGTACCCGCAGCAGGGCTACCCGGACCAGCAGGGTTACGCGAACCCGCCGTACCCCAACCCCCAGCAGCCGCCGTACCCCCAGCAGGCGCAGCAGTACCCGCCGCAGCAGCCGCAACAGCAGCGGCAGGCCGCGCCTCAGCGGCCGGCCCCCCAGCGGCCCGAGCGCCGTCGCCCCGAGCCGCGCCGGCAGCAGCCCGCGCCGGCGCCCGAGCCGCAGCGGTACGCGCCCCCCGAGCCGGAGCCCGCGCCCCGGCGCGAGCCCCGCCCGCCCCGGCAGCGCAGCGCGAACCCCATGCGCATCCCTGGTCTCGGGTGCCTCAAGGGCTGCCTTTTTGTGATCGTCATCCTGGTCATCGGCTCCTGGGCGGTGTGGGAGTTCACCCCGCTGAAGGACTGGGTCGCCGACGGCAAGAACTTCTGGGACGCCGCATCGGACTGGATCTCCAAGGTCAAGGACTGGGTGTCCGAGCTGGGATCGAAGGCATGATCCGGAACGGATGACCCCGGGCGGAACGCGACCGGCGGACGGTCGGCGGACGACCGGCGGACGACCGGGGTCCGGAACGGGTCGCCACCCGTAGGGTGGCTTGTGCCGCGGAATCGGGGTCCGGCACCGGCCGGTGCCCCTAGCATCCCCTCGGCCGCGTAGGTTGTCGGTGACGCGCCTGTCGGATGTCGGAGGAGTCGGGGAACAGTCTTGGCACGGAAGATCGGCAGCCGGTACACCGCCCACCAGGTCCTCGGCCGCGGCAGCGCCGGAACGGTGTGGCTCGGCGAGGGGCCCGAGGGCCCGGTCGCGATCAAGCTCCTGCGCGAGGACCTCGCGTCCGACCAGGAGCTCGTCGGCCGGTTCGTCCAGGAGCGCGCCGCCCTCCTCGGCCTCGACCACCCGCGGGTGGTCGGCGTCCGCGACCTCGTCGTGGACGGCGCCGACCTCGCGCTCGTCATGGACCTGGTCCGGGGCACGGACCTGCGCACCCGCCTCGACCACGAGCGCCGGCTGGCCCCCGAGGCGGCCGTCGCCATCGTCGCGGACGTCGCCGACGCCCTGGCCGCCGCGCACAAGGCCGGGGTCGTCCACCGCGACGTCAAACCGGAGAACGTCCTCCTCGACATGCAGGGCCCGCTGGGCCCCGGCGGCGCCCACCCGGCGCTGCTCACCGACTTCGGCATCGCCCGCCTCGTGGACGCCCCGCGCCCGGCCCGGGAGCGGCAGCCGGGCGCCCCCGCGGGCGGCCGGGGGGCCGTGCAGCGCAGCGTCATCGGCACGCCCGACTACCTCGCCCCCGAGATCATCGAGGGGCTGCCGCCGCGCGCCTCCGTCGACGTGTACGCGCTGGCGACCGTCCTCTACGAGCTGCTCGCCGGCTTCACGCCGTTCGGCGGCGGGCACCCCGGGGCCGTCCTGCGGCGGCACGTCACCGAGACGGTGGCGCCGCTGCCGGGCATCCCCGACGAGCTGTGGCAGCTGATCGTCCAGTGTCTGGCCAAGGCGCCCGCCTCCCGGCTGCGCGCCTCCGAGCTGGCCTCCCGGCTGCGGGAGCTGCTCCCCGGTCTGGCCGGGCTGCCGCCGCTGGACATCGACGAACCGGGCGCCGAAGAAGACGGGGTCCACGCGGAGTACGCCGGGCACGGCGAGGCCGGTGCGGCGTCCGCCGACGGCGCCGGGGCGCCCGGCACGGCGTACGACGGGCAGGGCGCGCCCGCCGGGACGGCGCCCGCGCCGCGTCGCCGTGGTGCGGTCCCCCTCGTGCCCACCCCCGCCTTCGACTCCACCCGGGACACGCATACGAGCATGCGCGTACCGGGTCCCGAAGAGCTCGCGGGCGGCGCCCACGGCACGGCCCGCGCCCCCCGGGCCGCCGGCGAGCCCCGGGCCGGCTCCGCCCGGCACCGCACCCCCGCCGAGGCCCGGCGCCGCCGCCGGATCAAGCTGGGCGCCGCGGCGGCGGCCCTGGCCGCCGCGGCCGGCGTGGGCGGCTGGCTGGCCACCGCCGACCACGACTCCGGCGACGCCAAGCCGGGCGTGCACCGCACGGACACGCCCCAGGGCGAGCTCCCGTAGCGGGCGCCGCCCGCCCCGGAAGGGGCGCGCCGCCCGCCCGAGGAGGGGCGCCCGGTCGTCCGGGGGGGCGCCGGGGCCGCCCCGCGCGCCCCGGTTCCCGGCCGGACACCCCGGTCCCGCAGGGCGTCCCCCACCGCCCCGCGCACCGGTTAGGCTGGTCGCGTGGCAGTCGTTGACGTATCCGAAGAGCTCAAGTCCCTCTCCTCCACCATGGGGTCGATCGAGGCCGTCCTGGACCTCGACAAGATGAGGGCCGACATCGCCGTGCTCGAGGAGCAGGCGGCAGCCCCGTCGCTGTGGGACGACCCGGAGGCGGCGCAGAAGATCACCAGTCAGCTGTCGCACCTCCAGGCCGAGCTGCGCAAGGCCGAGACGCTGCGCGGCCGCATCGACGACCTCGGGGTGCTCTTCGAGCTCGCCGAGGCCGAGGACGACGCCGACGCGCTCGCCGAGGCGGAGGCCGAGCTCGTCTCCGTGCGCAAGGCGCTCGACGAGATGGAGGTCCGCACCCTCCTCTCCGGCGAGTACGACGCCCGTGAGGCGGTCGTCAACATCCGGGCCGAGGCCGGCGGCGTGGACGCCTCCGACTTCGCCGAGCGCCTCCAGCGGATGTACCTGCGCTGGGCCGAGCGCCACGGCTACAAGACCGAGATCTACGAGACCTCGTACGCCGAAGAGGCCGGCATCAAGTCGACCACCTTCGCCGTCCAGGTCCCCTACGCCTACGGCACCCTCTCCGTCGAGCAGGGCACCCACCGCCTGGTGCGCATCTCGCCCTTCGACAACCAGGGCCGCCGCCAGACCTCGTTCGCGGGCGTCGAGGTGCTGCCGGTCGTCGAGACGACCGACCACGTCGAGATCGACGAGTCCGACCTCCGCGTCGACGTCTACCGCTCCTCCGGCCCCGGCGGCCAGGGCGTCAACACCACCGACTCCGCGGTGCGCCTGACGCACATCCCGACCGGCATCGTCGTCTCCTGCCAGAACGAGCGCTCGCAGATCCAGAACAAGGCGACCGCGATGAACGTCCTCCAGGCCAAGCTGCTGGAGCGGCGCCGCCAGGAGGAGCAGGCCAAGATGGACGCCCTCAAGGGCGACAGCGGCGGCTCCTGGGGCAACCAGATGCGGTCGTACGTCCTGCACCCCTACCAGATGGTCAAGGACCTGCGTACCGAGTTCGAGGTGGGCAACCCGCAGGCCGTGCTCGACGGTGACATCGACGGCTTCCTGGAGGCCGGCATCCGCTGGCGCAAGCAGCAGGAAAAGTAAGACAAAACCAGTAGCAAACGCTAAAGGATCCGGGCATAACGCCCGGATCTCGCTTGACGCTGCCCTGGAATCTCGGAAGGCTGGCGAGCGGCATGCGTATCACTGGGGTGCGTGTGGCGGGGGGCGTGGGACCCGGCCGTACGGCCGGAGTCGTCGCGCACGGTTCCCCGGAGCCGCCGCCCCGTGGATAGCTGCTCCATCGACGAGACCAGCTACTGGGGGTAGCAGGCATATGACCAACAAGACGCGGTTGCGCGTGGCGCGCATCACCGCCGGCGCGGTGATCGCGGCAGGTGCGTCGCTGACGGCCGCGGGCGTGGCCTCGGCCGCCGGCGTGGACGTTCCGCTGGACGGCCTGAAGAAGGGCAAGTCCGTGTCGGTGCCCGACGGGCCGGGCGACGGCCAGACCCCGCCGCCGGGCGGTACGGAGACGACGCAGCCTCCGACGAGCATCCCGCAGCCGCCGACGACCGACCCGCAGCCGCCGACCACGGACCCGAAGCCGCCGACGGAGGACCCGCAGCCTCCGACGACGGATCCCAAGCCGCCGACGGAGGACCCGAAGCCCCCGACGACGGATCCCAAGCCGCCGACGGAGGACCCGCAGCCGCCGACCACGGATCCCAAGCCGCCGACGACGGACCCGCAGCCCCCGACGACGGACCCGAAGCCGACCTCGGACACGAGCAAGCCGCCGACCAAGGACCCGAAGCCGACGGGCGACCCGACGAGCGAGCCCACGGATGAGCCGACCCCCGGCTCCACCGGCTCGCCCTCCACGGGCAGTGGCACCGGCGCCACCGACAAGGCGTGCCCGGTGGACACCAGCAGCGGCAACTGCAACACCGGTGCGGACGGCGGGGCCGTCAAGCCGGTTCAGCAGGCCAAGCCCAAGGAGGAGCTGGCGCAGACCGGTGCCGGGCAGACCGAGTTCCTGGTCGCCGGTGCCGCGACGATGATCGCGGGCGGCATCGGCTTCCGGCTGCTGCCCCGGGCGATCAACCGCAACACCGTCGCCTGACCACCGCATCGTCCGACCGCCGCGCCGAAACGTTCCGGCGCGGCCCGGCGGAGGCGTCGACGCGACGAGGCCCGGGGTGCACCGCACCCCGGGCCTCGTCGTCGAAGTCTCGTAACCGCCCGCTCACGCCGTGAAACTGCGCGCGACGACCGCCACCGCCACCAGGGCCACCAGCAGCGCCACCAGCGCGGCCGGGGTCAGGCCGGCGAAGAGGCCCTCCTGGTGCTGCAGCCGCTCCCGGCTCGCCCGGCAGACCGGGCACCGTCCCTCGCTGACCGGGGATGCACAGTTGGCGCACACCAGTCGGTCGCATGTCATGCGAATTCCTCCTCCGGTACGTCCAACGCGAGAGAGAGCCGTGCGGTTCCCCCTACCACTGTGCCAGCTTTCCCGCCCTTCGGCGCGACCGGTGTCCCGGAGCCGCCCCGAACGGTACCTCCGCACGTCCCGCTGACGCCCGGGCGAGACGATTGTCCCGTTTTCTTCCCCGCTCCCGGGGCCGGCCGGCGGCCACGGGCCTCCCGACACAGGACGCCGACTGCGCGTACACGGGTCGTTCGCGTATGGTCACGCTCACCGACGGGCGCCACGGCCGTGGCGTTCCGTGCCGCTCTCCAGGTCGCACGTGGTGCACTCGTGATTCGATTCGACAACGTCTCCAAGTCCTACCCGAAGCAGAGCCGCCCGGCGCTCCGGGACGTCTCGCTCGAGATCGAGAAGGGCGAGTTCGTCTTCCTGGTCGGTTCCTCGGGTTCCGGCAAGTCCACCTTCCTCAGGCTGCTGCTGCGCGAGGAGCGGGCCAGCCACGGCCGGGTGCACGTCCTGGGCAAGGACCTCGCCCGGCTCTCCAACTGGAAAGTTCCGCACATGCGCCGCCAGTTGGGCACGGTGTTCCAGGACTTCCGGCTGCTGCCCAACAAGACGGTCGCCCAGAACGTGGCCTTCGCCCTGGAGGTCATCGGCAAGCCGCGCGGCGAGATCCGCAAGGCCGTCCCGCAGGTGCTGGAGCTGGTCGGGCTCGGCGGCAAGGAGGGCCGGATGCCCGGTGAGCTCTCCGGCGGCGAGCAGCAGCGGGTGGCCATCGCCCGGGCGTTCGTCAACCGGCCGATGCTGCTGATCGCCGACGAGCCGACCGGCAACCTCGACCCGCAGACCTCGGTCGGCATCATGAAGCTGCTCGACCGGATCAACCGGACCGGCACCACCGTCATCATGGCCACCCACGACCAGCAGATCGTGGACCAGATGCGCAAGCGGGTCATCGAGCTCGACCAGGGCCGTCTCGTGCGCGACCAGTCGCGCGGCGTCTACGGCTACCAGCACTGAAAGGCAGTGAAAGGACGCCATGCGCGCCCAGTTCGTTCTGTCGGAGATCGGCGTCGGTCTCCGCCGCAATCTCACGATGACCTTCGCGGTGATCGTGTCGGTCGCCCTCTCGCTCGCCCTGTTCGGCGGTTCGCTGCTGATGAACGAGCAGGTCAACTCGATGAAGGGCTACTGGTACGACAAGGCCAACGTCTCGATCTACCTCTGCAACAAGACGGACAAGGCGAACTTCCCGTCCTGTGCCAAGGGCGCGGTCACGGATGAGCAGAAGAGGCAGATCAAGGCCGATCTGGAGAAGATGCCGATCGTCCAGAGCATCCAGTTCGAGACGACGGACGAGGCGTACAAGCACTACAAGGAGCAGTTCGGCAACCAGCCGCTGGCCACTGTGGTGACCGCCGACCAGATGCAGGAGTCCTTCCGCGTCAAGCTCAAGGACCCCACCAAGTACGAGGTCATCTCCAGCGCCTTCCAGAAGCGCCCGGGCGTGCAGACGGTCGAGGACCAGAAGGACACCCTCAAGAGCCTGTTCAACCTCCTGAGGTACATGAACTGGGGCGCGCTGGGCGTCATGTTCCTGATGCTCGTCGTGGCGCTGCTGCTGATCGTCAACACGGTCCGGGTCTCCGCGTTCAGCCGCCGCCGGGAGACCGGGATCATGCGGCTCGTCGGGGCGTCCAGCTTCTACATCCAGGTGCCGTTCATCGCGGAGGCGGCCGTCGCCGGGCTGCTGGGCGGCGGGCTCGCCTGCGTGCTGCTCGTCTGCGGCCAGCAGTTCCTGGTGAACGACCTGCTCGCGACGCACATCGACGTCATCCAGTTCATCGGCTGGAGCGCGGTGCTGACCAAGCTGCCGCTCATCCTGGCGACCGGCCTGCTGATGCCGGCGCTGGCCGCGTTCGCGGCGCTGTGGAAGTACCTGAAGGTGTAGCGCGCCAGGCGGGGGCGCCGGGCTCCGTGCGGCCCGGGAGGCGGTCAACTCCCCGTACGGCGCCCGGCGGTGTCCTAGACTCTCGCGCATGCCCGGCCCGACGATGTTCGTACCGCACCGCCGTCACCGGCGTGGCGCGGTCCTGACGCTGGTCTTCGCCGGGGCGCTGGCGACCGGGGCGGCCACCGGCTCCTGGGGCGCGGACGCCCGTGGCGGGCCGCTGCCCGCGACGGCCCGCGCCCCGCGTCCGTCCGCCTCGGCACCGCACGCGAAGGGCGGTCGGCCGACCGTCCGCGCCCCCCGCAGCCCCGGGAACACCGGGCGCTCCGCGGACCGCTGGGGCGGGGTCTACAGCGCCACCGAGTACGAGGGCTTCCAGCGCGCCCTGCACGGCGAGTACGTCGGCGTCGGGCTCTCCGTGCGCCGGGCCGCCGACGGGCGGATGGAGGTCGACGGCGTCGAGCGCGGCGGGCCCGCCGCCCGGGCCGGGATCGCCCCGGGGGACCGGCTGCGGTCGGTGGACGGTACGGAGGTGACCGGGCGGCCGGTCACCGAGGTCGTCGCGCGGCTGCGCGGCGGCCCGTCGGGCAGCGGTACGCCCGTCACCCTCGGCCTCGCGCGGGACGGCGGCCGGGAGTGGGAGAGCACCCTGCGCCGCGCGCGGCTGCGCACCCGCAGCGTCGTCGCCGAGCGCTTCCGGGACGGGCCCGCCGCGGGCACCCGGATCAAGGTGGAGTCGTTCACCCACGGCACCGGGAAGCAGGTCCGGGCCGCGGTGCGCGGCGCCGGGCCCCGCGAGGGCGTCCTGCTCGATCTGCGCGGCAACTCGGGCGGGCTGGTCACCGAGGCCGTCACCAGCGCCTCCGCCTTCCTCGACGGCGGGCTCGTCGCCACGTACGACGTCCACGGCCGGCAGCGGGTCCTGGAGGCGCGTCCGGGCGGCGACACGAGACGCCCGCTCGTCGTCCTGGTCGACGGCGGCACGATGAGCGCGGGCGAGCTGCTGGCCGGCGCCCTCCAGGACCGGGGGCGGGCCGTCGTCGTCGGCTCCCGGACGTTCGGCAAGGGCACGGTCCAGATGCCCCGGCCGCTGCCCGACGGCTCGGTCGCCGAGCAGACCGTCGGCCACTGGCGCACCCCTTCCGGACAGGCCGTCGAGGGCCGCGGGATCACCCCGGACCTGGTCGTCCACGGGGACGCGGAGCCCCGGGCCCGCGCGGTATTGGGTGGCCTCGGCCCGGGGGCCTAGTGCGAGAATGACCGCACTATGGGAAAGCAGCAGAAGCAGCCCAAGGAACCCGGGCGCAAGCTCGTCGCGCAGAACAAGAAGGCGCGGCACGACTACCACATCATCACCACGTACGAGTGCGGCATGGTGCTGACCGGCACCGAGGTCAAGTCGCTGCGGCAGGGCCGGTCCTCGCTGGTGGACGGCTTCGTGCAGATCGACGGCGGCGAGGCGTGGCTGCACAACGTGCACATCCCCGAGTACGCCCAGGGCACGTGGACGAACCACAGCGCGCGCCGCAAGCGCAAGCTGCTGCTGCACCGCGCGGAGATCGACAAGCTGTCCTCGAAGGCCGACGAGACCGGTCACACGATCGTGCCCCTGTCGCTGTACTTCAAGGCGGGCCGCGCCAAGGTCGAGATCGCGCTGGCCAAGGGCAAGAAGGAGTACGACAAGCGGCAGACGCTGCGCGAGAAGACGGACCGCCGCGAGGCGGACCGCGCCATCGCCGCCGCCCGCCGGCGTCAGCGCGCGCAGGCGGCCAGGTAGCTCCCCCGGGGGACGCCCGGGAATACGCTGGCACCGCTCCGCGTTGGTCACGTACGATGGGAAGCGCACGCCCCACCGTGGGTTGCACGTTGAAAAAACAACATGGGGATGATCGGTTTCGACAGCGGATGTCGAAGCAGGGGAAGCGAGCCGAGGAAGCGGCAATGATCTCGTAAACCATATGTCGCAACCAATAATCGCCAACACCAAGCGCGATTCCTTCGCCCTCGCTGCCTAAGTAGCGACTCGCGAAGTGTCAGCCCGGGGATGTTCCCGACCCGGATCCTGGCATCAGCTAGGGAACTAAACCACTAGGCCCGGCCACGGGGCCTGGTGGGAAACCAAACAGTGGCTGAGCCCGTCGGAGACTTGTCCGCGTGATCTCCGGGGCCGAGAAAATCGCAGCGGACTGCGCTCGGAGAAGCCCTGATTCCGCACCGTTGGACGCGGGTTCGATTCCCGCCATCTCCACAGATCACCCATGTGAGGCAGAGGCCCCACCGCCCCGGCGGTGGGGCCTTTGTCGTACCCGAGTGGTTCCATGGCAGGGAGCAGCGCAACCGGAGGGCCCCGGAGGCCCTCTTCCACAGACAAAGGGGGGTGGCGCCATGAAGAGGATCGTCCGAGCGGCCGCCACGGTCGCGGCCGGAGCGGGTGCGGTGCTGCTGGTGGGGGGCGCCGGGGCGGCGGCCGCCGAGGGGCCCGGCCGCGGCACCGTCCACGTGCTCGTCAACGGGGCGTTCGAGAACCGGCCGGGGGAGCTGGTCGACATCGACGTGCAGGGCGTCCGGTCGGGCGCCGCCGTGACCGCCCACTCGCCGGCCTTCCGCGGACCGGTGCGCCTCGCGCCCTACGGCGGCCGGACGCCGGAGGCCGGGCAGGGGCACCACGCGCGGCCCGCCGTCGCGCCGTCCGCCCGCCCCGGGGCGTACCCCCTGACCGTCCGGGTCGGCGGCCGTACGGTGGCCGAGGACCTGGTGCGGGTGCGGGCCCCGAGGCCGCCGCTGTTCCAGGTGGCGGACGGGGGCGGGGCGCTGCGGCCGGGGGAGCGGGTCGGCCTCTGGTACGACGATCTCTACCCGGGGGAGCGCGGCACCTCCTTCACGGTCCGTTCGCCGGTCTTCCCGGCGCCCGTGCGGCTGGTCCACGACCCCAGGGGCAGCCACTGGAACAATCCGCGGATGTTCGGCGCCTCGGTGACGCTGCCGTCCGGCGCCAAGGACGGCACCTACAAGCTGACGCTCACCGGCCCGGGCGGCCGGGCGCTCCGCGAGGCGCGGCTCGTGGTGCGCGCCGCCCGCCCGGGCGACGGCGACTACGTGGGCCGGGCGCGCGGCCCCGCCTTCTTCACCGTCCCCGGGACGCCCGAGCGGGCCCGCACGGACGGGCAGCGGGTGGGCGCCGGCGGCACCGTCAACGTCCTGTGGCGCGACGCGTCGCCCGACCCCGGCGAGGACGGCCGGCTGACGGCGACGTCCCCCGCCTTCGAGACGCCGGTCCCGCTCCGGCGCGACGACAGCAAGGCGGGCGACGGCGACGACCCGCGCTACGTCGGCCCGGCGCGCATCCGCCGGGCGCTGGGCCCGGGCGCGTACCCGGTGACGGTGGTCAGCCACCACGGGCGGGTGCGGAAGACGGGGCGGCTGCTGGTCACCGGCGCTTCGACCGGTACCGCTCCGGGGAACGCCGCCGCCGGGCGGCCGGGCGGTGGCGTGCGGGCCGCCGCGAGCGCGGCGGACGACCGGGGCGTACGGGCCGCGGAGGCCGGTGGATCCGGCGCGTCCGGCGTCCCGGTGGCCGTGCTGGCGGGGGCCGGCGGGGGCGTGGCCGGTGCCGCGGCGCTGGGCGCCGTACTGGTCCGGCGGCGCCGGGCGCGGGCGATCGGTTAGCGGGGGCCGGCCGGGGCGGACGTCCTCAGGTCGCCGGGCGGATCTCCTTCCGTCGGCCGGAGCGGACTTCCGCCCGTCGGCGCGCGGCGGGCGGAGCCGGCGGGGCGGCGGAGTCCGGTCGCGGGGCGGGGGCGTCGTGGTGGCGGGGCGGGACGAGGAGGAAGGGGAGGTGGGCGGTCATGTGACCAGCGTCGCGCCGGGTGCCGGGCCCGGTCCAACACCTGGTCCGTGGCCATTCACGCACTCTTGTTGTTGACTGCGCCGCATGCCGCACGACATCGAGCCGCGCCTGCTGCGAGCCTTCGCCGCCGTCGCCGACGAACTGCACTTCACCCGGGCCGCCGCACGGCTCCACCTCGCCCAGCAGGCGCTCAGCCGGGACATCCGCCGGCTCGAACAGCGGCTGGGCGCGCAGCTGTTCAGCCGGACGACGCGGGCGGTGACGCTGACGGCGGAGGGCGCGCGGCTGCTGCCGTACGCCCTGCGCGTGCTCGCCGCGCAGGACGAACTGGCGGCGGCCTGGGCGCGGGAGGAGCGCCCGCTGCTGGTGGACGTCGTCTCCCCGGCGAGCACCGCCCACCGGATCGTCGTCCGGGCCCGCGCCGCCGCGCCCCGGGTGGAGCTGGTCGCCCGTCACCACAGCGGCCTCACCGGCGCCGCCGCCGCGATCCTGGCGGGGCGGCTGGACGTCGCCTTCGGCCGGGTGGCGGGGCTGCCGGTGGAGGTCAGGACGGCGCTGGAGCACCGGCCCGTGCGGTACGAGCGGATGGCCGTCCTGCTGCCCGTGGGGCACCGGCTGGCGGCCCGCGCGACCGTACCGCTGGCGGCCCTGCGCGGCGAGACGCTGTACGCCGCCGCGGGCAACCCGGCCACCGCCGAGTGGACCGACCTGGCCCGCCGCCTCTTCGAGGGCCGCGGCATCACGATGGCCGAGCCCTTCCCCGAACTGGAGGGGGACGAGGAGTTCGTGCGCGTCGTGCGCAAGCGGGGGTGGTCGGTGCTGGCGGGCACCGAGTTCCTGAAGGTGCCCGGGATGGTCCTGCGCCCCCTCACCGACCCGGTCCCCCTCTCCCCGGTCTCGATGGTCTGGCGCAAGGGCCTCCGCCACCCCGGCCTCGACGCCCTCCACGCCGCCGCCTCCGGCTTCCCGGAGGAACGGTGGCTGGAACGCCCGCCCGGCGCGTGGCTGCCGGCGGAGGACGCGGCGCTGATGGGCGCGTCGGCGGGGGCTTCGGACGGCGGGGGCCCTCGGGCGGGTTCGTGAGGCGGGCGACGGCCACCGGGCGGGCTCGTGGTGCGGGCCGGGCCGGGTGGGCTCGTGATGCGAGCGGGGGTGGTTGGACTCGTGGTGCGGGCGGGGGCGCGGTGCCGGCCGCGTACTCCCGTGGGTGATCACGGGCGGTTGCCGCCCCGTACCGCGGCGGCCGACAATTGGTCCGGTGATCCGGTCCGGGAGCCGAACCGTCCGGCCGGAGCCGCCGGACCGAAGCGTGCTCCACTCGTGCCACGGAGGCCGACATGGCGGGATTCCTCGACCGGGCCAAGGAACAGGCCCAGCAGGCGTTGCAGCAAGGCAAGCAGAAGGTCGACGAGGTGCAGGCCCAACGGGCGGGCGGCGAACTGCTGAAGAAGCTCGGCGCCGCCTACTACGCCGAGCAGCGCGGCAAGGGCACCGGTCAGGCCACCCAGGACGCCCTCAACGCCCTGGAAGCCCACATCGCCGTCCACGGCGACGGGTTCCTGCGCGGCTGACGCCGGGGCGGAGGCCCCTCCGCGCGGTGGCGCGTCCGCCGGTCGTGGGGGTTCCGGCCGGGCGTCCGGCCGGGCACCCTGTGGGGTGGCGCATCTCCGCGCGGCGCAGCTCCGCACAGGGCTCCCCCAGGGAAAAGGTGACAGGCAGATGGCGGCGGCCTCCCACGACCTGCGGTTCGACTCCGGGCGGCTCTGCCTGGACCTGGTGGCCACCGGGGTGGGGCGGCCCGGGGACGGTCCTGGGGAGCGGCTCGGCACCCCCGAGCGGCTGCGCGCCTGGCTGCTGGGCGCCCGGGTGGTGCCGCCGGGCACGCCGCTGGAGGCCGTCGACGCCGGCTGGCTAGGGCGCTTCCACGCCCTGCGCCACCTGCTGCACCGCGTCGTCCGCGCGGAGGCCGTGGACGGCCCGGAGCACGCCGCCGCGGCGGACCTCGAACAGGTCAACGCCCTCGCCGCCGAACCCCCGCCCGCCCCGCGGGCCGTCCGGGGCGCCGACGGCGCTCTCGTCCGTACCGTCGCCGCCCCGCCGGACTGCGCGGCGCTGGTGTCGCTGGTGGCCCGGGACGCGGTCGAACTCCTCACCGACCCGGCGGTCCGCGGTCTGCTGCGCCAGTGCGAGGGCGAGAGCTGCACCCTCCTCTATCTGGACACCTCCCGGGGCCGGCGGCGCCGTTGGTGTTCCAGCGAGGTGTGCGGCAACCGGGAGCGGGTGGCCCGGCACCGCCGCCGGGCGATGAACGGCGAGGGAACGCAAGGGGAGGACGGGTCCCAAGGGGCCGGCGGGAGCGCCGGAAAGTCCGCGAACGGACCGGGCGGCGCGGACGTCAGGCCGTCACCGCAGCCCCGTCAAGCCGTGACCGACCGTGCCAAACCTCTCATGTCCTGACAGGTGCGCTAGGTACCCCAGTTCGCGTACGGTTGAAGGCTGCCCTACGCACACAGAAGGGGGCCTGGGTGGCCGCGCAGAACGCCACACGCGCGCAGGTGGCGACGGATCCGCAGAACGCCGGGAACGGTGGGGGAACCACGCATCCGGACGGGATCCGTGACCGAGAGATCGGTGCCGAGCAGCACCATCTGGACCGGGTGTACCGGCGCCTCGAGGAGAAGATCCACGAGGCCGAGTTCCTCATGGACGACGCCGCCAAGCGCGGCCAGGTGGGGACGCCGGGGGCGCTCGCCGAACGGGACGCCCAGGTGTTCCGCGCCGGGGTCCACCTCAACCGGCTGAACAGCGAGTTCGAGGACTTCCTCTTCGGCCGCATCGACCTGCTGCGCGGCAAGGACGGCAAGAAGGGGCCCGACGGCGCGTACACCTCCGTCGAGCCCGCGGACGACGCCGTCCGCGACGACCGCGCGGAGATCGCCGAGACGCTGCACATCGGCCGCATCGGCGTCCTGGACGCCGACTACTCGCCGCTCGTCATCGACTGGCGGGCGCCCGCCGCCGCGCCCTTCTACCGGTCGACGCCGGTGGCGCCGGGCCGTGTGGTGCGCCGCCGGGTGATCCGCTCCAAGGGCCGCCGGGTGCTCGGCGTCGAGGACGACCTGCTCCGCCCGGAGCTGCGGGCGACCCTGGACGGCGCCGCGCTGCCGGTGGTCGGCGACGGCGCCCTGATGGCCGCGCTCGGCCAGGCCCGCAGCCACACCATGAGGGACATCGTTTCTTCGATCCAGGCCGAGCAGGACCTGGTGATCCGCGCCCCCGCCGCCTCGGTGACCGAGGTCGAGGGCGGCCCGGGGACCGGCAAGACCGCGGTGGCCCTGCACCGTGCCGCCTACCTGCTGTACCAGGACCGCAGACGGTACGCGGGCGGCATCCTGATCGTCTCGCCGACGCCGCTGCTCGTCGCCTACACCGAGGGCGTGCTGCCGTCGCTGGGCGAGGAGGGCCAGGTCGCCATCCGGGCGCTCGGTTCGCTGGTGGACGGCGCGGAGGCGGACACCTACGACGAGCCGGCCGTGGCCCGGATCAAGGGCTCCTCGCGCATGCTCAAGGTGCTCCGCAAGGCCACGCGCGGCGCCCTGGACGTGCCGCGCGGCGGCGCCGTCCCCGACCGGCTGCGCGTCGTCGCCTTCGGCGCCCGCGTCGAGCTGGGCCCGGAGGAGCTGGACCGCATCCGGCAGTCCGCGCTGGGCGGCACGGCCCCCGTCAACCTGCTGCGGCCCCGCGCGCGCCGGCTGCTGCTCGACGCCCTGTGGTCGCGCGCGGGCGGCCCCAAGCGGTACACCGACCCGGAGATGGCCGCGGAGGCCCGCGCGGCGTTCGACGAGGACATCACCACCGAGGACGACTTCCTGTCCTTCCTGGCGGCCTGGTGGCCGGAGCTGGCGCCCCGTCAGGTGCTGGCGCTGCTCGCCGACGAGCGGCGGCTCGGGCGCTGGGCCCGCCGGGTGCTCAACCCGCGCGAGGTGCGGCAGCTGGCCCGCTCGCTGGGCCGGCTGGACGCGGACGGCAAGGGTCCGCTCTCGGTGCACGACGTGGCGCTGCTGGACGAGCTGGAGACGCTGCTCGGCGCCCCGGCCCGGCCCCGCAGACCCCGCGAGCTCGACCCGCTCGACCAGCTCACCGGCCTGGAGGAGCTGATGCCCGAGCGGATGGAGAGCCGCCGCGAACGGGCGGAGCGGCTGGCGCAGGAGCGCCGCGACTACGCGCACGTCATCGTGGACGAGGCGCAGGACCTGACGCCGATGCAGTGGCGGATGGTCGGCCGCCGGGGCCGTCACGCCACCTGGACGATCGTCGGCGACGCGGCCCAGTCGTCCTGGTCCGACCCGGACGAGGCCGCGGCGGCCCGCGACGAGGCGCTGGGCACCCGCCCCCGCCGTCGCTTCCGGCTCACCGTGAACTACCGCAACCCGGCCGAGATCGCCGAACTGGCGTCGAAGGTGCTGGCGCTGGCCATGCCGGGGATGGAGTCCCCGTCCGCGGTCCGCTCCACGGGCGTCGAGCCGCGCTTCGCGGTCGCGGGCCCCGACCTCGCCGCGTCCGTCCGCGCGGAGGCGGAGCGCCTGCTGGCCGAGGTGGACGGGACGGTCGGCGTCGTCGTGCCCATGGGCCGGCGGGCCGAGGCGCGGGCGTGGCTGGCCGGTCTCGGCGACCGGGTGGTGGCGCTGGGCAGCCTGGAGGCGAAGGGCCTGGAGTACGACGCGACGGTCGTCGTCACGCCGGCCGAGATCGCCGACGAGTCCCCGGCCGGGCTGCGCGTCCTGTACGTGGCCCTGACGCGCGCCACGCAGCGGCTGACGGTGCTCGCGGGGGAGCGGGACGAGCCGGACGCGGACGGGGTGCCGGACCTGCTGCGGGACTGAAGCCGTCCGGGGGCTGGCGGGGCCGGGGGACCGCAAGTGCCGTACGCCGCCCGGATGGTCGTCCGGCCGGTTCCCGCCGGAACCCCCGGTACCGGGAATGACTTCCGGGAGGCGTTTGTTAGCCTGAATACGGCACCGGCTCGATCCAAGCCCCCGGGCCCAACCTTAGTCGCTTCGAGCGACCACTTGCCGCGAGGCGAGCATGGCGGGTCGGTGCCGCTGAACCTTCCGCGAACGGGCGGTTCCCTCCGAATCCTCGGAGGGAACCGCCCGTTCGTCTTCGGTCGTGTTCAGTCGTGTGCGGTCGCGTCCGTGCGGGCTTTGCCTGCGGTTTAACAGGGGCGGCGCATGATGGGAAGGCGGGATCCGCCCAGGTGGGCGGCTCGAGCGCTCTCATATGGTGAAACCCACCTTCCGGAAAGACGGTGCTGGTTACCGTCTACCGGCCGGTAGGTGCGACGATCGGACGTCGCCCGGCGTGGGACGGCCTCCGGCCGGACCGCACACCCGGGCGCGCGGAACAACGCAATCAGCGAAAGCAGGGGAAAGCGGCCATGGCAACGGCGCCTAGCGTCTCGTACTCGATGACGGTCCGACTGGAGGTGCCCGCCGGCGGTACCGCGGTCAGCCAGCTCACCACGGCCGTGGAGTCCTCCGGCGGCTCGGTGACCGGCCTGGACGTCACCGCCTCCGGCCACGAGAAGCTGCGGATCGACGTCACCGTCGCCGCGACGTCCACCGCCCACGCCGACGAGATCGTGCAGAAGCTGCGCGGCATCGAGGGCGTCAGCGTCGGCAAGGTCTCCGACCGGACGTTCCTGATGCACCTCGGCGGCAAGATCGAGATGGCGTCCAAGCACCCCATCCGCAACCGCGACGACCTCTCCATGGTCTACACGCCGGGCGTCGCCCGCGTCTGCATGGCCATCGCCGAGAACCCCGAGGACGCCCGCCGCCTGACCATCAAGCGCAACTCCGTCGCGGTGGTCACCGACGGCTCCGCGGTCCTCGGCCTGGGCAACATCGGCCCCAAGGCCGCGCTGCCCGTCATGGAGGGCAAGGCGGCCCTCTTCAAGCGCTTCGCCGGCATCGACGCCTGGCCGATCTGCCTGGACACCCAGGACTCCGACGCCATCGTCGAGATCGTCAAGGCCATCGCCCCCGGCTTCGCGGGCATCAACCTGGAGGACATCTCCGCGCCCCGCTGCTTCGAGATCGAGGCCCGGCTGCGCGAGGCCCTCGACATCCCGGTCTTCCACGACGACCAGCACGGCACCGCCATCGTCGTGCTCGCCGCGCTCACCAACGCGCTCCGCGTCGTCGACAAGTCCATCGGCGACGTACGCGTCGTCATGTCCGGCGCCGGCGCGGCCGGTACGGCCATCCTCAAGCTGCTGATCGCCGCCGGCGTCAAGCACGCCGTCGTCGCCGACATCCACGGCGTCGTGCACGCCGACCGCGAGGACCTGGTCTCCGCCGACCCGGGCTCGGCGCTGCGCTGGATCGCCGACAACACCAACCCCGAGGGCATCACCGGCACCCTCAAGGAGGCCGTGCGCGGCGCGGACGTCTTCATCGGCGTCTCCGCCCCCAACGTCCTCGGCGCCGAGGACGTGGCCGCCATGGCCGACGGCGCGATCGTCTTCGCGCTCGCCAACCCCGACCCCGAGGTCGACCCGGCGATCGCCCGTCAGACGGCCGCCGTGGTCGCCACGGGCCGCTCCGACTTCCCCAACCAGATCAACAACGTGCTGGTCTTCCCGGGCGTCTTCCGCGGCCTCCTGGACGCCCAGTCGCGCACCGTGAACACCGAGATGATGCTGGCCGCCGCCGGCGCCCTCGCCGACGTCGTCGCCGAGGACGAGCTGAACGCGAACTACATCATCCCGAGCGTCTTCAACGAGAAGGTCGCGGGCGCGGTCGCCGGCGCCGTCCGCGAGGCCGCGAAGGCCGCCGGAGTGGCTGTGACGGCCGCCACGACGGCCTGAGCACGGCGCGTCGCGTGGCGCGGCGCTCCTACGGCCCCCATAGGGTGTCGGGCAGTGAACGGGCCGCGGAAACGCGGCCCCCTCCGAGGCTGTGGCGCTTTCCGTGTGACTCTCCAGGGTGCCGGATTGGCTTTCCCACCACTGGTGGGGGCAGGATGCTCCCCCGAGGACTCCGTCCAGGGGGCACCCCCCGGGGCGCGAGGGATCTAGTGGCGGACCCGGGTCCGGGGACTGTCCGAGGGCCCTGGCAGCATCGGCTTCGATCTCACGCCTCATTGGCAAGAAAGACACGGGAGTACAACATGAACCGCAGTGAGCTGGTGGCCGCTCTGGCCGACCGTGCCGAGGTGACCCGCAAGGACGCCGACGCCGTTCTGGCCGCCCTCGCCGAGACCGTCGGTGAGGTCGTCGCCAAGGGCGACGAGAAGGTGACCATCCCCGGCTTCCTGACCTTCGAGCGCACCCACCGTGCCGCTCGCACCGCCCGTAACCCGCAGACGGGCGAGCCGATCCAGATCGCTGCCGGTTACAGCGTGAAGGTCTCCGCGGGCTCCAAGCTCAAGGAAGCCGCGAAGGGCAAGTAAGCCTTCGGACGCCGGAGGGCGGCCGTTCCCCGGGTGGGGGCGGCCGCCCTTTCGCGTGCGCGGGCGCCTGCGGCGGGCTGGTGCCCCGGTCCCGCCCCTTCGCCGATTCCCGGGGGCGAGCCCCCGGACCCCCGCAGCACGCTGCGCGCGCTGTCCTCAAACGCCGGACGGGCTATTCAGCCTGTCCGGCGTTTGAGGACGAGCGGCGAAGCCGCGAAAAAGGGGGTCTGGGGCGCAGCCCCAGGAAGCGGCGAAGGGGCGGGACCGGGGCAACCCGCCCCCGTCCCGCCCCCACGGACGGACGCTCCGTCACACCCCCTGCGGAAGCTCCACGTTCGCGCCGAGATCCTGCAGCTTCTGCATGAAGTTCTCGTACCCGCGGTTGATCAGGTCGATCCCGTGCACCCGCGACGTCCCGTCCGCGGCGAGCGCCGCGATCAGGTAGGAGAAGCCACCCCGCAGGTCGGGGATGACCAGGTCCGCGCCCTGCAGCTTCGTCGGGCCGGAGACGACCGCCGAGTGGAGGAAGTTCCGCTGGCCGAAGCGGCAGGCGGAGCCGCCGAGGCACTCGCGGTAGAGCTGGATGTGGGCGCCCATCTGGTTGAGGGCGGAGGTGAAGCCGAGCCGGGACTCGTAGACCGTCTCGTGGACGATGGACAGGCCGGACGCCTGGGTCAGGGCGACGACCAGCGGCTGCTGCCAGTCGGTCTGGAAGCCGGGGTGGACGTCCGTCTCCAGCGCTATGGCGTTGAGCTCGCCGCCGGGGTGCCAGAAGCGGATGCCCTCGTCGTCGATCTCGAAGGCGCCGCCGACCTTGCGGTAGGTGTTGAGGAAGGTCATCATCTCGCGCTGGCTGGCGCCGCGGACGTAGATGTTGCCCTTGGTGGCGAGCGCGGCGGACGCCCAGGAGGCGGACTCCAGGCGGTCGGGCAGCGCGCGGTGGTTGTAGCCGCCGAGCGAGTCGACACCGGTGATGCGGATCGTCCGGTCGGTGTCCATGGAGATGATCGCGCCCATCTTCTGCAGCACGCAGATGAGGTCCTCGATCTCGGGCTCCACGGCCGCGTTGGACAGGACGGTGACGCCCTCCGCGAGCACCGCCGTCAGCAGCACCTGCTCGGTCGCGCCGACCGACGGGTACGGCAGCTGGATCTTGGTGCCGCGCAGCCGCTGCGGGGCCTCCAGGTACTGCCCGCCCTCCCGCTTCTCGATGGTGGCGCCGAACTGGCGCAGCACCTCGAAGTGGAAGTCGATGGGCCGGCCGCCGATGTCGCAGCCGCCCAGGCCGGGGATGAAGGCGTGGCCGAGGCGGTGCAGCAGGGGGCCGCAGAAGAGGATCGGGATGCGCGAGGAGCCGGCGTGCGCGTCGATGTCGGCGACGTTCGCGCTCTCCACGTGCGAGGGGTCGAGAACCAGCTCGCCCGGCTCGTCGCCGGGGCGCACGGTCACGCCGTGCAGCTGCAGCAGACCGCGGACGACCCGCACGTCACGGATGTCGGGGACGTTGCGCAGGCGGCTGGGGCCGCTGCCGAGCAGGGCGGCGACCATGGCCTTCGGCACGAGGTTCTTCGCACCGCGGACACGGATCTCGCCCTCGAGCGGGGTACCGCCGTGGACAAGCAGGACATCGTCAGGGCCGGTCATGGATCTCGCGTTCCTGGAGTTGGGCAGGGGGCAAGAAGAAAGGGTAATGCGACCGGAGGGGCCCGATGCCGCCCCGAGGGGGGCCTTGGCACGTCATGGGTTTGTCACAACACGCTGCGTTAACGGAGTGGTCGCTACCGGTTAGCGCCGGGAGCCCCTTCCGGCGCGCTCCCCGCCCCCGTGCCCCGGAACGCTTCGTACCGGCCGGTTTTTCGTCCCTTCCGGGGGCTCTCGTGGGCCCGGAATGCGGGATCATGTCGCCATGACGGAGGTGTCCTCGCTCACAGGGCGGCTGCTGGTCGCGACCCCGGCGCTGGCGGACCCCAACTTCGACCGCGCGGTCGTGCTGCTGCTCGACCACGACGAGAAGGGCTCGCTCGGCGTGGTCCTCAACCGGCCCACGCCGGTCGGCGTGGGCGACATCCTCGAGTCGTGGGCCGCGCTGGCCGGCGAGCCGGGCGTGGTGTTCCAGGGCGGTCCCGTCTCGCTGGACTCGGCGCTCGGCGTGGCCGTCGTCCCCGGGGACGAGCCCGGCAAGGACGCCCCCGCCGGCGGTCCGCCCGGTTCCGGCCCCGCGCGCCGCCCCGGCCGGAGCGGCCCCGTCGGCTGGCGCCGGGTGCACGGCGCCATCGGCCTCGTCGACCTGGAGGCCCCGCCCGAGCTGCTGGGCTCCTCCGTCGGCTCGCTGCGCATCTTCGCCGGGTACTCGGGCTGGGGGCCCGGCCAGCTGGAGGAGGAGCTGGTGGAGGGCGCCTGGTACGTGGTGGAGTCCGAGCCGGGCGACATCTCGTCCCCGGACCCGTCCCGGCTCTGGCGGTCCGTGCTCCGGCGGCAGCGGAACGAGCTGGCCATGGTCGCGACCTATCCGGACGATCCCAGTCTGAACTGAGGCGCGGGACGTGCGCGCGACGGCGGCCGGACGCCGCGTCCCCCGAGCCTCGGCCGACCGTGCCGCTCCCCAGTACCCTTGGGGACCATGAGCACTCTCGAGCCCGAGCGCGGGGCAGGTACAGGCACCCTCGTAGAGCCGACACCGCAGGTGTCGCACGGCGACGGCGACCACGAGCGCTACGCCCATTACGTCCAGAAGGACAAGATCATGGAGAGCGCGCTCTCCGGTTCCCCGGTCGTCGCCCTCTGCGGCAAGGTCTGGGTGCCCGGGCGCGACCCCAAGAAGTACCCGGTCTGCCCGATGTGCAAGGAGATCTTCGAGGGCATGGGCGCCGGCGGGGACGACAAGGGCGGCAAGGGCGGCGACAAGAAGTAGCTCCCGGCGCGCCTCGCCCGGCCGCGCGGAAGCACCCGAGCCCTTCTGGTCCCTTCTGATCTCCCTCTGACTTCCACGGCTCCCCGGACGCGTCGACCACGCGGCCGGGGAGCCGTCGCGCGTTCGCGACCGTGAAGGCAGCGGCAGCGCCCCGGGGGTGGCCGCCGCCCGCCCGGCCGGGGGAGGATCCGTCCCGGAACCGGACCAGGACCGCCTGCCGGAAGGGCTGCCATGAGCGACACCGAGACCGGACTCGTCCCCGCACCGCGCCGCTTCGCCTGGGTCCCGCCCGGCAAGGGCCTGGAGGTGCTGGACGAGGAGACGGCGATCAACGCCGGCCCGGGCACCGAGAGCACCGCCCGGTGGCTGCGCGCCACGGTCGGCGCCGCCACCGGCCTGCCGCTGCCCGACGGCGACGGCCACCACAACCACCTCGTCCTGCGCATCGATCCGCGGGTGGCCGGCGAGCTGGGCCCGGAGGGCTACCGGATCGTCATCGACGGGTACGGCCTCTTCCTCGACGGCGCCGACCCGGCCGGGCTGTTCTGGGCCGCCCAGACCTTCCGTCAGATGCTGGGCCCCGACGCCTTCCGGCGGGCGCCCGTCGCGGCGCGGGACGAGTGGCACGTCCCGTGCGTCACGATCCAGGACGCCCCGCGCTTCGGCTGGCGCGGCGCGCTCCTCGACGTCGCCCGCCACTTCGTCCCCAAGGACGGCGTCCTCCGCTTCCTCGACCTGCTCGCCGCGCACAAACTCAACGTCCTGCACCTGCACCTGACCGACGACCAGGGCTGGCGCGTCGAGATCGAGCGCTACCCGCGGCTGACCGAGGTCGGCGCCTGGCGGTCCCGTACGAAGCTCGGGCACCGGGCCTCGCCGCTCTGGGACGAGCGGCCGCACGGCGGCTACTACACCAAGGACGACCTCCGCGAGATCGTCGCGTACGCCGCCGAGCGGCACATCACCGTCGTCCCCGAGATCGACCTGCCCGGCCACTCGCAGGCCGCCATCGCCGCGTACCCCGAACTCGGCAACGCCGACGTCGTCGACACCGCCGCCCTCGGCGTCCGGGACACCTGGGGCGTCAGCCCGAACGTGCTCGCCCCGACGGACACCACCCTCGCCTTCTACGAGAACGTGCTGACGGAGGTCCTCGACGTCTTCCCCTCGCGCTTCGTCCACATCGGCGGCGACGAGTGCCCCAAGGACCAGTGGAAGGCGTCCCCGGCGGCGCGGGCCCGGATGGCGGCCGAGGGGCTGGCCGACGAGAAGGAGCTCCAGAGCTGGTTCATCCGGCACTTCGACCGCTGGCTCGCCGCGCGCGGGCGGCGGCTGATCGGGTGGGACGAGATCCTGGAGGGCGGTCTGGCCGAGGGCGCCGCCGTGGCGTCCTGGCGCGGTTACGCGGGCGGCGTCGCCGCGGCCCGGGCCGGACACGACGTCGTCATGTGCCCCGAACAGCAGGTCTACCTCGACCACCGGCAGGCGCCGGGCCCGGACGAGCCCGTGCCCATCGGCTGGGTCCGGACCCTGGAGGACGTCTACCGCTTCGAGCCGGTGCCGTCCGAACTCACGCCGGAGGAGGCCGGGCACGTCCTCGGGGCCCAGGCCAACCTCTGGACGGAGGTGATGGAGGACCAGCAGCGCCTGGACTACCAGGCGTTTCCCCGGCTGGCCGCGTTCGCCGAGGCGGTGTGGTCGGCCCTCCCGCCGCCCGCCGAGCGGGACTTCGCCCATTTCGAACAGCGCATGGCCGTCCACTACCGGCGGCTGGACGCGTTGGGCGTGGCCTACCGCCCGCCCGGCGGCCCCCTGCCCTGGCAGCGCCGGCCCGGCCTGCTCGGACGCCCGATCGAGGGGACGCCCCCGATCGTGTGACGTGGAGTGGAAGGCCCCGGTCCGCCCGGTGCGGCCCTGGCACGGTGGACTCCGCACACCGCCGTAAGTCATACAAGGAGTGGTCAAAGTCGGTCATATGGCGCCATGGTGGGCGGGGACGAGGGCGTCCCGCCCGTGGGGTGACGGCCCGGGGCGACGGCTCGGCCCGGCCGGTCCGGTCGACCCGGCCGTGCGCGTCGCCGACCGCCGGGGCCGCGCGCCCCGCACAGTTCCCGGGCGCCGCTCCGCCCCGCGACGCGCCCGGGCGTTCGCCCCTCCGGGCGTGACGCGTCCGCGGGGCCGGGGCGTCCGGCCGGTACGCGTGGTGGGCCGCCGCCCGGTGGCCCGCGCCGCGTGCGGGTCGCGTCCGCTCCGGGGCACCCGGACCGGCCGGGGACGGGCGGCGGTTCGCGGACCCTCGCGACGGCGGGCTCGGAAGATGTGCCAGAGTTGCCACGTCCGGACCGTGAGCACGTACCGTACGGCGGAATGCCGGCGCGACGGCCGGAACAGCCGGGACCACCGGGGAAGGGGCAGCTGGGTTGACCACGCACGCACCGCAGGCGGCGCACACGGTGACGTTGCCGGGCTCGCTCGACGAGGCCGTGGCGGCGCTGGCCGCCATGCCCGCCGCCGTGCCCGTCGCGGGCGGCACCGATCTCATGGCAGCGGTCAACTCGGGCCTGCTGCGCCCCGCCGGGCTCGTCGGCCTCGGGCGCATCAGCGAGATCCGCGGCTGGCAGTACCAGGACGGCCACGCCCTGCTCGGCGCCGGACTGACCCACGCCCGCATGGGCCGGCCGGACTTCGCCGCCCTCATCCCCGCGCTCGCCGCCGCCGCCCGCGCCGCCGGACCCCCGCAGATCCGCAACGCGGGCACCCTCGGCGGCAACATCGCCTCCGCCGCGCCGACCGGCGACGCGCTGCCCGTCCTCGCGGCCCTGGAGGCGTCCCTCGTCATCGCGGGCCCCGGCGGGCGGCGTGAGATCCCGGTCGGCAGGCTGCTCGCCGGGATCGAACTGCTGCACCCGGGCGAGCTCATCGGCTACGTCCGCGTCCCGCTGCTGCACGCCCCGCAGACCTTCCTCAAGGCCACCGGCCGGACCGGCCCCGGCCGCGCCACCGCGTCCGTCGCGGTGGTCCTGGACCCGGCCCGGCGGATGGTCCGGTGCGCGGTCGGCGCGGTCGCGCCGATGCCGCTGCGCCCGTACGACGCCGAGCACTGGGTGGCCTCGCTCATCGACTGGGACGGCGAACGGACCCTGGCCCCCGAGGCGCTGACCGCCTTCGGCGACTACGTGGCCGCCGCCTGCATCCCCGACCCGCCGCCCGCCCCGCAGGGCCTCGACGACGGCACCGGCCACGCCGTCCAGGCGCCGGGAGAAGGTACCCTGCCGCCGGCCGTGCTGCATCTGCGGCGTACCGTGGCGACTCTGGCCCGCCGAGCACTGGGGAGGGCACTCGCGTGAGTGACGATCAGCAGCGACACGCCCGGACGCCCGTCGAGGGCGGCTGGCAGCCCATGCCGCGTGGAGCGGAGATCGACGCGGAGGGCACGGCGTTCGTCCAGCTTCCGCCCGAACTGCTGGCACACCCGGGCACCGGCGCGAACGCCGGCTGGGCGCCGCTGGCCGCGCCCGGTACGGGGTACGCGCCGCCCGCGGCGGCGTCGTCATGGGACGCGGTGCCGCAGTATCCGGCGGGCGGCCAGGAGCATCAGGGCGCCGCGCCCGCGCCCGGTCCCGGGTATCCCCAGGCCGGTCAGCAGCCCGGTGTGCAGCATCAGCCCGGTGTCCATCAGTCGGTGCCCCACCAGGCGCTGCCGCACCAGTCCGTGGCACCCCATCAGCAGCATCAGCAGGCGGGGCCGCAGCAGCCGCACCAGGGCGCGTCCGTGCCGCAGCAGGCCGGCGCGCGCTCCGGGGACGCCGGGCGCGCGGCGCAGCCCGAGCACGACGACTGGCCGGCCGGCCCGTACGTCTCCGGCATGGTCGACGGGCCGACGGAGTGGGCCGCGTCCGCCGACGCGTACGGCTCCGGTGGGGTCGGCGGGTCCGACACGTACGGCTCCGGCGTGCCCGGCGGCGACGCCCACGGCGGCGAGGGCCGCGGTGACGAGGCGTACGGCGCCGAGGCGTACCAGGCGGACGCGTACGGGCCCGGCGGCACGTACGGTTCCGGCGTGGCCGCGGCCGGCGGCCCCGACGGTTCCGCCGGTCTGCAGGACACCGCGCAGTGGCCGCTGCCGTACCCGCCCGGGGCGGAGCCGGACGCCGCCGCGCAGGGCGGTTCCACCGGGCAGTGGTCGATTCCGGCGGCCGGGGACGATCCGGTCGACGAGTCCGGCGAGTACGCGTTGCACGCCGCGCCGCGGGGGACGGGTGCCACGCCCGCCGCCGCGCATCCGGCGGTGGAGTGGCCCGTTCCCGCGCCCGCTTCCGTGCCGGCGCCCACGCCCGCTTCCGCGCCCGGTTCCGGTGACACCGGGGCCGGGGGCTGGCACCTGCCTGTCGACGGCGGTACGGACGGGACGGCCGGGGCCGGTGTGCCCACGGCCCCGGCGCCCGCCGCCGACGCGGCCGAGCACGGCGGACCGACCGGGCAGTGGTCGGTGCCGGCCGCCCCGGCGACGGCGGGCGACACGCCCGACGCGTCGGGCGAGTACCGCGTGAACGCGTACCCGGGCGACGGGTTGACGCCGCGGCCCGGTACGGACGCCGCGAACGTCACCGATACGGGCGAACAGGTGGTCAGTGGCGCGTGGGAGGTGGTGACCGACCTTCCGGGCGCCCCCGCCGCCGTCCCGCAGCCGAACGGACACCAGGGCCAGGACGCGCACGACACGCGGGGCGCGTACGACGGGTACGGGCAGCACGGCCTCGCCGCGCCGCACGACGCCCCCGGCGTGCCCTCCGGCGCGGCCCCCGAGGCCGTCCCGCACGCCGAACCCCTCGCGCACGCCGCCGAGTCCGTACCGGGCCACGGCCCGGAGCAGCCGCACGCGCCCGTGGAGCGTGGAGCGCACGGGGAGCCTGGCGAGCATGGGGCCGGTGCTGCCGGTGCTGCCGGTGCTGCCGGTGACCCGGTGGAGGCGGGACACGAGCCGCCCGCCGGGCAGGAGCCCGCGCCCGCGCCCGGGCCGGATGCCGCAGCGCCTGTACCGCATGACCCCTCCGTGCCGCACGACGCACCCGCAGCGCACGATGCCTCCGTACAGCACGATGCCTCCGCGCCGCACGGCGCGTCCGCGCCCGCTGAGCACCTGCCCGAGGAGGGCGCCCCGGGCGCGCCTCACGAGCAGCGGCTCGAACAGACCGAGCCGGCTGGCCCGGCCGACGCCGCCTCCGCCCTCCCGGAAAGCTCCGGCCCCGGCGCCCCCGCCGACACCACGGAACCCACCGGCTCCGCAGGTCACACGGACGTCGCCGACCCCACGGAACCCACCGACCTCTCGGCCTCCTCCGACCTTTCCGGTCCCTCCGGTCTCTCTGGTCTCTCTGGTCTCTCTGAGCCCTCCGCGCTCGACGAGCCGCAGGCGCCCGCCACCGAGCACCCCTGCGCCTCGTACGTCCTGCGCGTCAACGGCACCGACCGGCCGGTCACCGACGCGTGGATCGGCGAGTCCCTGCTCTACGTCCTGCGCGAGCGCCTCGGTCTCGCCGGCGCCAAGGACGGCTGCTCGCAGGGCGAGTGCGGCGCGTGTTCGGTGCAGGTGGACGGCCGGCTGGTGGCCTCCTGCCTGGTGCCCGCCGCGCTGACCGCCGGTTCCGAGGTGCGGACGGTCGAGGGGCTGGCCCAGGACGGGCAGCCCTCCGACGTGCAGCGCGCCCTCGCCGACTGCGGCGCCGTGCAGTGCGGCTTCTGCGTGCCCGGTCTGGCCATGACGGTCCACGACCTCCTGGAGGGCAACCACGCCCCCACCGAACTGGAGACCCGTCAGGCCATCTGCGGCAACCTCTGCCGCTGCTCGGGCTACCGGGGGGTCCTGGACGCCGTCCGCCAGGTCGCCGACGAGCGTGCCGAGGCGGCCGCGGCGCTCGAAGAGGCCCAGCAGGCGCCCGGGGAACAGGACTCGGCGACGGGACGCATCCCGCACCAGACGGGGCCGCACGACGGCGGCAGTGGAAAGGCGACGGCATGACGGGGATGGGCGGCAACGCCGGAGCGGGCGGCTCGGGAGGGCCGGACGACGTGACGGGCGTGCTCGGCGCCCTGGTCACCTCCTCCGTGACCGCGCCCGCGCCGGTCCCCGACGGGCCCCCGCAGGGCATCGGCGCGTCCGTCCCGGCGGCCGACGCCGCGGCCAAGACGCAGGGCACCTTCCCGTACGCCGCCGACCTGTGGGCGGAGGGCCTGCTGTGGGCGGCCGTGTTGCGGTCCCCGCACCCGCACGCCCGGATCGTCTCCATCGACACCGCCACGGCCGCCGCCATGCCCGGCGTGCACGCCGTCGTCACCCACGCCGACGTGCCCGGCGACGCCGCGCACGGACGGCGGGTCGCGGACCGTCCGGTGTTCGCGTCCGACGTGGTGCGCCACCACGGCGAGCCGATCGCCGCGGTCGCCGCCGACCACCCGGACACGGCCCGGCTCGCCGCCGCCGCCATCGCCGTCGAGTACGAGGTGCTGGAGCCGGTCACCGACCCCGAACTGGCCTTCTCCGCCGAGCCGCTGCACCCCGACGGCAACCTCATCCGCCACATCCCGCTGCGCTTCGGCGACCCCGAGGTCACCGGCGAGGTGGTGGTCGAGGGGCTGTACCGCATCGGCCGGCAGGACCCGGCGCCCATCGGCGCGGAGGCCGGCCTCGCCGTGCCCCGGCCCGACGGCGGCGTCGAGATCTACTGCGCCTCCACCGACCCGCACGCCGACCGCGACCTGGCCGCCGCCTGCTTCGCCCTCGAACCGGAACGCGTCAAGATCGTCGTCACCGGCGTGCCCGGCGCCATGGGCGACCGCGAGGACTCCGGCGTCCAACTGCCGCTCGGCCTGCTCGCGCTGCGCACCGGCCACCCGGTGAAGCTCGCGGCGACCCGCGAGGAGTCGTTCCTCAGCCACGCCCACCGCCACCCGACGCTGCTGCGCTACCGCCACCACGCGGACGCGGAGGGCAAGCTGGTCAAGGTCGAGGCGCAGATCCTGATGGACGCCGGCGCCTACGCCGACTCCTCCGCCGACGCGCTGGCCGCCGCCGTCGCCTTCGCCTGCGGCCCGTACGTCGTCCCGCACGCCTTCGTCGAGGGCTGGGCCGTCCGCACCAACAACCCGCCGTCCGGGCATGTGCGCGGCGAGGGGGCCATGCAGGTCTGCGCCGCCTACGAGGGCCAGATGGACAAGCTCGCCGCGCGGCTCGGTATCGACCCCGCCGAACTGCGCATGCGCAACATCATGGCGACGGGCGACATCCTGCCCACCGGCCAGACGGTCACCTGCCCGGCCCCCGTCGCCGAACTCCTCGCCGCCGTCCGCGACTTCCCCCTGCCCGTGCTCCCCAAGGACGACCCCGAGGAGGAGTGGCTGCTCCCCGGCGGGCTGGAGGGCGCCGGGGAACCGGGCGCCGTCCGGCGCGGCGTCGGCTACGGCGTCGGCATGGTCCACATGCTCGGCGCGGAGGGCGCGGACGAGGTGTCCACGGCGACGGTGAAGGTCAGCGGTTCCGTCGCGACCGTCATCTGCGCCGCCGTCGAGACCGGCCAGGGCTTCGCCACCCTCGCCCGGCAGATCGTCCAGGAGGTCCTGGGCATCACCGACGTCTACGTGGCCCCCGTCGACACCGACCAGCCGCCCTGCGGCCCGGCCGCCCACGGCCGGCACACCTGGGTCTCCGGCGGCGCGGTCGAGCGCGCCGCGCGCATGGTCCGCACCCAGCTGCTCCAGCCCCTGGCCGCCCAGTTCGGCATGTCCACCGAGCTGCTGACGATCGCCGACGGCAAGATCACGTCGTACGACGGCGTGCTCAGCACCACCGTCGCCGAGGCGCTCGACGGCAAGGAGCTCTGGGCCACCGCCCAGTGCCGCCCCCACCCCACCGAGCCGCTGGACGAGACCGGCCAGGGCGACGCCTTCGTCGGCATCGCCTTCTGCGCGGTACGGGCCGTGGTGGACGTCGACGTCGAACTCGGCTCCGTCCGCGTCGTCGAGATGGCCGTCGCCCAGGACGTCGGCCGCGTCCTCAACCCGGCCCAGGCGCACGCCCGCATCGAGGCCGGCCTCACCCAGGGCCTCGGCGCGGCCCTCACCGAGAACCTCCGCACCTCGGCCGGCCAGGTCCGCCGCCCGGACTTCAGCGGCTACGCCCTGCCGACGTCCCTGGACGCGCCGGACATCCGCATCGTCAAGCTCGTCGAGGAGCGCGACGTCGTCGCCCCCTTCGGCGCCAAGGCCATCAGCGCCGTCCCGGTCGTCACCTCCCCCGCCGCCATCGCCTCGGCCGTCCGCGCCGCCACCGGCCGCCCGGTCAACCGCCTCCCGATCCGCCCGCAGGCGGCGGTGGCGGTGCCGACGGGGGCGTGACGGCGGAACGGGTGGAAGGGAGCCCGCCGGCACGACTCACCGCCGCTTCCGGGCTTCCTTCCGGCGGCGGTAGCGCCGTTCCTTCTTCTCGCTGGTGAGCAACTCCTTCAGTCGCGGCGACAACTCGGTCAGCACGGCTCCCGCTTCTTGGGTGTCCAGGGGTCTCGAAGGCGCGTACAGGCCGGCCCGGCGTCAGCACTGCTTCTTGCGCGGCTTCTCCACCCGGTGTTCGCGCATTGTTTTCTCTGCCCGATACAACGGCTGCAAGGCGGCGGACGGTTGTGGGATCGATACGCCTCTCTCCTCGGCGTCCACCAGGCGCCGCACGTAATCGCGGGTGTCGGCGGACAACGGCCGCAGACGGAAGGCACGCCGAATGGCGAGGGCCCACAGCCAAACCACGACGGGAACGAGCAGGAGGACCGCATAACCTCCCGGGAAGTCGCTGCCGAAGCCGAGCAGGGCTCCTATGAGGGGAAAGAGGGCGAGGGTGCACCCCGCTTCGTCGTACCACGCGCCCTTACCGGCGATCCGTTCATAGTCGACGACGGCTTGTGACTTGCGTGGGGCCTGGTCGAATTTCTCTGGCATGGAGACCTCTCAAGGCTTCTTGACCGACCGGTGGCATCCCGCAGGCGTCTCGACCGGCCTCCGGCAAGGGCCGAGCACCTTGACGAGAAGCCGCTGTCCGCCGGGAAGAGGGGTCAGGCCAAGGCGGTAGCCCGCGGCGTGCACGGCTGCGAAGGAATGGACTGCCGTTGCCGATGGAGGAGTCCGGTTCCAGCCGTGATCCAGCAGAGCGGCCTCGGCGCGCCGCATCACATCGATGGAGTTGTCGGGAGCCGTCACGACGCGCACGGACCACTCGTGCAGGAGGGAACACGGAATAGGGCTTTTTACCGCTCGGCAGTCGTGGCAGACGACCTCGCTCAAGCGGTTCTCCGGACTGACCGATCCATGCATCGCCAAGGCGTCCAGGACATTGCTCGAATGCGCGTAGATTTCTTGCGCGGCAGCGGTGGACGCGCTGTCGACGGGGTCGAAAGTCTGGGACGGTTCCGCGAGGAAGAGCAGTTCGTCCTCAGTGGACCAGCTCACGGTCTGCACGACACTGGCGAACAGTTCGGAATAGAAATCCCAGTCGTCCATGGCTGGAGTCCCGAGTTCCAGCACTACCATGTCCGACTCGTCAGGTGAGGGGGTGTAGACCTGGATCACTCCCCTCACCATCTCGACCGGGGTGCCGGTGCCCGAAAACTCCGAAGGGACCAGGAACGGTTCGTCTCCTATGCGCACAACGGCTTTGCCGCAGGGGAGGTCGGCGAAACGTATGTCATCGCCTGGGTAGGCCTCTCTGAGGGCGGATGCCGTCTGGCTGAGCGGGTTCGTGATCGCGTAGTCCTCAAGCGCGAGTCGGTACATCGCCAAGGAAGCGGTGCTCTGCCTCCCCCCGCCCATGTCGAGAGCGCAGAAGGCCGCGTACTCGGCTCCTGCCTCAATGAGGCCCTCAAGAAGGTACCCGTAGGTCACGCACATCCGGAGTCTCTCCTCGTCGGTACCGGACGGCAGGAGTCTCTCGGTCAGGGAGTAAAGCTGGTCGGCCGCCTCCTCGGCATCCACGGAGTCCAGCGGAAGAGGGTGAAAGAAGGCGGGGGGAAGCCAGGTTATGTAGAGGTCGTCACCAGCAGGGGTGTCCATGGAGGGTTTCATCTGCTTGATCAGGCGGCCAGGGCCTTATGGAACGCGGTGGGTGTACCTCTTCTGCCTGTGTAGGGTGCGGGTGCCTGGATGAGAGGTTCCCTCTCGTGGTGGCTGGAACTTTCGCCATGTGTGATCAGTTTTTCCAGCCCGTGTATGGTGGTCAGGGCCTTGATCGGACCGGTGACCGCCTCCGGGCGGATCATGCTTTCCCCAGGCTTTCCGATGATTTGTTTCCCGAACTTCCCGCTGATCCGGTTCACGGTAGCGCTGATGCTCTTGGTGCTGATGGGGTTCGTGAAGCCTTCCAAAAATCCTGTACGCGCCTCCTTGGCTCCGTTGAGCAATCTTCCGCCCCTGGCGCCTGCCTTTATTCCCAGGACGAGCCCCTTGCCGGCCCCGAACGTGGGAAAGAGGCCCAAACTGTCCATTCCCATCTTGGTGAAAGCTGTCTTTTTGTCGATGAGGCCACGCTTCCACGCCATGTAGTGCCCCGCCGCCGCCGCGCTCGCGCAGGCGACCGACAAGCCGCCCAGAACGGCTCCCGCAGGCGGGAAGACGCTGGCCACGATCGCTGCGAGGGCCAATGCGCTCGACAATGTGGAGAACAGGTCCGCGTGCTTGACGAGGAAGTCCTTGAAGCCCTTCCACGCCTGGTTGAGGCGGCCGGATATTCGCTCCCACACGCTGATGTCCGGCGGGTGGTTCTTGGCGGCCTCGCGTATCGCCTTGGCCGCTGCCTCCGAGTTCCGCTCCCACTGCTCGCGGAGGCGCTCGGCCTCGGCGATGATCAGGTCGAGCGCGTGCACGGCCTTGCTGGCCTCCGAGGCGGCCTTGCTGCTCTCGCTCGTCAGCTTGTCCGCTTCGGCCTTGGAGATCTGCACATGGTTGCGGTTGATGTCGTCGATCTTCTGGTTGACGGTTTTGCTGGCCTCGACCGTCTCCCTGACCCGTGACCTCGCGGCGACCGCGTCGGCTTCCAGCCGCTTCGCTGTTTCCTGGTGGGCGTGGAGGTGCTCGCGCCACTGCTTCAGCGCGCGCGAGCAGTCATGCATGGACTTGCTGCCCTGCTGCAGGTAGGTGGGCAGCTTGCCGAGCTGGCTTCTGAAAGCCGTGGCCGCCTCACCTTTCCAGACCTTGTCCGACTTGCCTATCTTCTCTATCAGGCCGTGGAGTTCTTCGAGTTCGTCTGCGACGCGGCCGACATCGTGTGCAAGCCAGTCGGTCGTTTTCACGCTGCCTTTCGCGGGGTTGAAGCCGAGTCCAGGCCATGCGGAGTCGGACATGTCTCTCCTGAGTGTGGATCCGCTTGTCGGATGCGGGGTGGCGGCGGCTTACCGACCCTTGGGGCTGAACCCCTGACGCACGACGTGTTCGTATTCCGTGAACTCCTTCGAGGCTTCCTTCAGGGCGCTGTGGACGTGCTTGGACCCCTTGGCTATGCGCTTGATGCCGTCGTGCCAGTTGTCCTGGAAGTGGTAGCAAGCAGCGTCGAGGCCCTGTGTCCCCAGCCCCTTCGGGCCGACCTTTTTCAGTGCGGCGCAGGCTTCGTGCATCCGCTCCGTCACCTCGTTCAGTCTCCGCAGCAGGTCCGCCATGCCGTCGTCGGCGTGACCGAAGTCAGACATCGCCCCTCCTTGGTCGGTCGGTTCGCGTCATGGGTGCGGGTGGGGGTGCGGTGGTCCACCGGCACGCGCTCGGGTGACTGTAAGTCAACTTTGCTGAGGCGGCAAGAAATTGTCAGAGTCTGTCATGAGTGTGTGCATGGGGGCATTTCGCCGCATGTCCGCGCTCGCCCGCCATGTCGCCCGGAAGTGTGCGCGTGGGTTGTCGCGGCGATGCCGAAGGTGACGCGTGGTCGGTTCATGCTCGAATCAAAACTCGTGTGGGCGCCCGGAGTTAGCGTCGGCGTGTGACACGCTGCGTGCCTGACGGTCGGTAGCCGCGCATGGCTTGGTGTAGGGGGCGCGGAGTGGTCGGACGAGAGGTGGGTCGGCGCCCGGTGCCCCGCCGCGAATGGGCGGCTGGGGCGAGAAAGCCGGCATGTGCCTCCTTACTCTGGGTGATTTCCGGCGGGTGCGCCGAGAGCCGCCGGCGCCCCCGTCCCGTGCCGGCTCACACCACCGGCATCGCGGTCAGTGAGCCGTTCGAGGAGAGGAACACGCGGTTGCCCGAGCCGACGAGCCACGGGGAGACGCTGCCGCGCCAAGGGTAGGACCAGAGGGGCTTGCCGGTCTGTTTGTCGAGGGCCAGGGCGGCGGAGTCGCTGCCTCCGGTGACGGTCCAGACGGTTCGGCCCTGGACGGCGGGGGGTGTGAGGGGCGGGTAGGCGCGGTCGTCCAGGCGGTGGGTCCAGACGGTCTTGCCGGTGCGGCGGTCGAGGCAGTGCAGGACCGGTGAGTCCAGGGCGTAGAGGAAGGAACCGTCGACGGTCGGGCCGGACCAACCCTGGAAGGAGGCCCTGCCTGCGAGTGTCGGGCTGACTCGGAAGGAGGCGGAGGGGAGGGACCAGACCTTCTCGCCGTCGTCCAGGCGGTGCGCGGCCAGGGTCTTTCCGCCGAGGTACACCATGTCGTCGCGGACCGCCGGCATGACCGCGTCCTGTCCGTCGGGCCGTTGGGTGAGCTTCCACGCGGTGCGTCCGGTGGCGGTGTCGAGGGCGCGGACCTCGCCGTTCCGGCCGTAGACGACGAGGCGGTCGCGGGCGGGGACCGCCAGCGCGGCGTCGGAGTGGGTCGGTTCCCGGTCCGGGTGGGGGACGGCCCAGCGGATCTCGCGGGAGCGGAAGTCGAAAGCGGTGATCTTGCTGGGGTGCAGGGACCCGGCGCCGTTCACGAAGTACACCGCCTCGTCGTCCATCGCGAGGACGTGGTCCGCGTCGACGGACGCGCTCCAGCGTTCGTCGCCCGTGGTGGCGTCCAGGCCGACCAGCCGGCCGCCGTCGAACGGGGTCGCCACGATGCCGGAGCGGCCCGCGAACCGGCCGTACTGCTCGCTCTTCACCCGCCACTTCGGTATGCCGTCCCGGACGGAGAAGGCTGCCAGGCCGTCGCTCGTCATGGCGATGACCAGGTCGCGCACGGGCAGCGGGGCGGGCGCGAAGGGGAACGTGCCGACCGGGCCCCAGAGTTCGGCGGGCGGGCGGCCCTCCTCGTACTGCCCGGCCGTCAGGGGCTTGGCGTCCCAGGGCTGGGGCGGGGGTGGCGGGTCGGCCTTGAGGGACTGCTGTGCCGAGGCGCCGTCGCGGAGGTACCACCACGTCCCGGCGCCGCCCGCTGCGGCCACCGTCGCGGCGCCCGCGACCAGGGCCGTGACGAGGCGGCGCCGGGAGAGTCCCGGGGTGGTGGTGGGCGCGGCGGCCAGCATGGTCAGTTCGCGCGCGGCGGCCTCGCGGCGGGCGATGTCGGCGGCGAGCGGGCCGCGGCGCCAGACGCGGTCGGCCCCCTTGGGCGGGGCCATCGCGGTGGCGACGAGGGCGGGTTGCGGGCGGTGTCCGGGTTCACGGGCCAGGCAGGGGGCGATCAGGGCGTGCAGCGGGGCGGGGAGGCCTGCCAGGTCCGGTTCCTCGTGGACGACCTTGTACTGGATGGAGGCCACGTCCGTGCCGTCGTAGGCGCGCCGGCCGGTGGCCGCGAAGGCGAGGACGGCGCCGAGTGAGAACACGTCACCGGGCGGGCCGACTCGCCGGCCGAGGACCTGCTCGGGGGCGCCGTAGCCGGGGGTGACGGGGTTGGTGCCGGTGGTGGTGAGGGTGAGGCCGTGCTCGGGGCGGGCGATGCCGAAGTCGATGACGCGCGGGCCGGAGGAGGTCAGGACGATGTTGGACGGCTTGATGTCGCGGTGCACCAGGCCGGCGGCGTGGATGTCCCCGAGGGTCCGCGCCAGCGCGGCGCCCAGGGCCCGCACCCCCGCCTCGTCGAACGGCCCGTGCCGCTCCACGGCCTCGGTCAGCGTCGGCCCGGCCAGGAACTCGGTGGCGATCCACGGCCGGCCGCCCTCCGTCCACGCCCCGAGCACCCGCGCGACGCCCGGGCTCGTCACGGCCTGTGCGGCCTGCGCCTCGCGGACGAAGCGCTGCGCCATGTGCGGGTCGTGGGCCGTCTCCGGGTGCAGCACCTTGACGGCGGCAGTGCCCCCGGCGGCGTTCCGGCCGAGGTAGACCTTGCCCATGCCGCCCGCGCCGAGCACGCCGACGAGACGGTACGGGCCGAGGCGGAGGGGGTCGCCGGTGGTGAGGGGATCCATGGGATGACGTGCCTGTCCGAGCGGGTCGGCGCACACGAGGTCGCCTCTTGCACGCCCGATTCTCCCGGCGGCCGTCCGTGGGCGGGCAGGCGGGGCGTCTCGGGGGCCACTCCCCGCGCTCATCTCCCTCACCGCGCGATCGAGAGGACGACGAACCACGTCGCCATCAGCATCATGAGGGCGATCATCCAGGCCAGCGGGCCGTTCTCGCGGCGGGAGGCCAGTCCCCAGGTGCCGAGGAGGGCGGCAGCGGGAGCGGCGAGGACCGGTGTCCAGACCACGGCGTTCTGACCCGTCGCCGTACAGATCATCTTGGTGTCGCCGGCGTCGCAACCGTCGCTCGCCATCACGCAGACGGGCAGGACTGCGAAGGTGAACGCGGCGAAGAGCCACAGGGCGACGCCGCCGAGCAGTTTCAGGAAAGCCACGCCGGTGCTGGACGCGCTGTCCGGCGTCTGGTGGGTGTCGGCCGATGTCATGCCTGTCACGTTACGAACGGGCATCTCACCTGGGCATCCGTACGATTGCCCGACGGCGGGGGCATGGCGTGAGTACGGGTACTCAGGCTCCTGGCTTCTCTCGTCGGGGGGACGGGACTACAGCCTGGAAGCGAACCGGTGGAACGGCGGTGGTCTCACGTGCTCTCCGGGCGCCGCCACCATTCGCTTGTCTTGAAACATGCGATCAGCCAATGCGCCTCTGCTTCAGCGAGGACGACGTCGCCGATGTGTGGGAAGAAGGGGCCGAATCTCAGCATGTCTTCGCTTATGCGTACGGGTGCCCAGTCCAGGTCGTTATGCAACAGGGTTGCGAAGGGCTCGCCTTTGCGTTGCCAGAAGACCATGTCTTCGCCGACGTCATCCGTTCGGAACGGCTTGACGATATCGGTCTCGCCGAACTCGACACCTGCCATGTCCGACAACCGGCCGATGCCCCGTCGTTCCAGGTCTACGCAGCGGCGTGCCTGCCGTACGAAATCGTCCAGTGTTCCCTCGGTCAGCGCGGTATCCCTGCTGATGACGACGGACTTCAGGACCTTTCGCTGAGCCGCTGCCCTGCGCAGCTGCCGGGTCGCGTTGGCCCAGTACAGCGTGTCAGGTTCCGGATCGTGGACCACGCACAGGACAGGGATGTTGCTGTTTCGCCAATTGCTCGCGTGCTGGTCGACCCGAACGCGGTAGCCCCTTCGTGTGCGATGAGAGCTGCCGCCCTTCACTTGTATCGCGACAGTGTCTTCCGTTCTCTGGCCATTGCTGACGAAGGTGACGAGCATGTCCTCGCCGTGGTCATTCGCCCCGTCGATCTCTTGGACGATGTGACCCCGCTGCTCCAGCAACGAACGCAACTTGTTGACGGCGACTCGCCCGACACGTCGACTCTCCGGCACATGCGACATGCGACCCTCCCTGGTGGCGCGGTATCAGGGAGGACAGGTTATGGCGGGACACTGACAGGAGAGGCCGTGGCGGGAATCGAACCCGCGTAACTCGCTTTGCAGGCGAGCCCCTCAACCACTCGGGCACACGGCCGTGTTGTACCGGCTCCACGACCATAGGCAAGGGTGCCCGACGTGTTCAACAGTGCCGGAGCGGCTGCCACACAGTGGTCATACGGCGTTCACGGCGGCGGCCGTCACCGGGCCAGGAAGTCCTCGACGACCGGGCGGAACATCTCCGGTTCGTCCACCCACGGGTAGTGCCCCACCCCGTACAGCGTCCGTACCTCGGTGCGGGACGCGGCGGGGAAGGAGGCGGCGACCAGTTCGCCCGCGCGGACGCCGGTGATGGCGTCGCGGTCGCCGGTGACGATCAGGAGGGGGAAGGTGGCCGAGCGGAGGTGGTCGAGGAGGGCGAGCCGGGCGGGTTCGTCCACGCCCTGCCAGAAGGCGATGCGGGGGACGGGGTGGAGCTGGCCGTCCTCCGAGGCGGCGTGGGCCTGTTGCGGGGCGTCCCAGCGGGCGTAGCCCATGGGGGCGGCGCGCCGGAGGAGGGCGCGGGCCTCGGTGAAGTCGTGGGTGTCGGCGAGGGAGTGGACGGCGACGTAGGCGTCCACCCACCAGTCCTCGGTGGCGCGTGACTCGAAGATCTTCTCGGCGTCCGTGGGCAGTTCGCCCTGGAGGCGGGAGCCGGGCGCGACGAGGACCAGGTGGCTGACCCGGTGCGGGTAGAGGGCGGCGTACGCCTGGGCGGTGGCGCAGCCGGCGTCGTGGGCGAGGAGGGCGAAGCGGTCGAGGCCGAGGTGGTCGCGGAGCGCCTCGACGTCCTCGGCGAGGGCCGGGAAGGCGTAGCCGCGGGGGTCGGCGGCGGGCGGCGAGTCGCCGGTGCCCCGGCTGTCGGGGACGACGAGGGTGTGCCGGGCGTCGAGGCCGCCGAGGTCGCCCAGGTACGCGGCGTCCCGGCCGGGGCCGCCGGCGAGGCAGACGATCGGCGGTCCGGAGGCGCCGGGGGCGTCGGTGGTGCGGGCTTCCAGCACTCGGTAGGCCAGTTCCGCCGCGTCGTACGAGACGTAGCGTGATGTGTGAGCTGCGTGAGGCTCCATATGTCCACCATGCCCCAAAGGTCCGTTGATCCAGAAGTCATTCAAGCCGGATCTGCCTGCTGCCCCAAATTCCGCTTATGATTCCGGCGTGTTCGACTCCCGGCACATCAAGACGTTCCACGCGGTGGTCGCGGCCGGTTCGTACTCCGCCGCCGCGCGGGCCCTCGGCTACACCCAGCCCGCGATCACCCAGCAGATGAAGGCCCTGGAGCGGTCGGTCGGCACCCCGCTGTTCACCCGCGTCGGCCGCCGGATGCGGCTCACGGAGGCGGGGGAGGCGCTCGCCCGGCACGCCGAGACGATCCTGGACACCCTCACCGTCGCCCAGCAGCAGATGAGTTCGCTGACCAGGCTGCGGGCCGGGCGGGTCCGGGTCTGCGCCTTCCCCAGCGCCGGCGCCACCCTCGTCCCCGAGGCCCTGGCCCGGCTCGCCGCCGACCACCCCGGCGTCCGCGTCGAGCTGCTGGAGGGTGAGCCGCCCGACTCGCTCCGCCGGCTGGTGCGCGGGGAGTGCGACATCACCCTCGCCTTCACCTACCCCGGGCTGCACGACGAGGTCCCGGACGAGCTCGCGGAGATACCCCTGCTGGAGGACCAGCTCACCGTGCTGCTCCCCGCCGGGCACCCGCTGGCCCGCCGCCGCGCCGTGGGCCTGGCGGACCTGGCCGACGAGCGGTGGATCGCCGGCTGCCTGCGCTGCCGCACCAACTTCCTGCACGAGTGCGCCGAGGTCGGCTTCGCCCCCGACATAGCCTTCACCACCGACGACAACCTGGTCGTGCAGTCCCTCGTCGCCGAGGGGCTGGGGGTGGCGATGATGCCGGGGCTCGTGCTGTCGTTCCTGCGCCACGACCGGATCACCGGACGGGCGCTCGACCCCGCCTCCCGGCGCCGGGTCTCGGCGTACGTCCTCCGCGACCACCTGCGCGTCCCCGCCACCGCGCTGGTCCTCGACGAGCTCAAGGCCGCGGCGGCGCGGCGGGTGGGGTGCTGAGCGGGCTGCCGCGCCCGCTGTTCGAGGCCCCGCGCTCGCCCCTCCGGTCCGGAGGCTCGCGCCCGGGTGTGCGGGGGCTCGCGCTCGGGTGGCGGGGGCGGGCCTGCTCCCGGAGCCCTGCGTCGCGCCTGCCGGGCGCTACCAGCGGGCGCCACTACCGGGCGCCCCTACCAGGGCCCCCGCGTCCGCCCCCGGGCCCCCGCGTCCGCCCCCGGGGCCCCGCGTCCGCCCCCGGGGCCCCACACCCGCGCCCGGCACCCCGGCGCCCGGCACCCCGGCGCCCGGCACCCCGGCGCCCGGCACCCCGGCGCCCGGCACCCCGGCGCCCGCGGGCCCGGCACCCCGGCGCCCGCGCCCCGCGCCCGCCCCCCCAGCCCCCGCGCCCCAGAGCCTCGCGCGCCCTCCGGCCCCCGCTCCCGCCCCCCGGCGCGTTCCCGCGATCCATAAGCGGGAGTTGGCCCCCGGCCAACAAACTGTCGTTGGACGTGATGGATCACGCCCTCGACCCTGCCCGTATGACCACTCCTACCGCAGCCCCGACGACCGCCCGCCTCCGCGGGCTCATCGACGACGTCCGGGAGGCAGTGGGCCGCGGCCTGCCGCCGGACACGACGGCCTACCTCGTCGGCGAGCGGCTCGCCGGCCACCTCGGCGCCGACGACCTGCTCACCCCCGAGCAGTGCGAGGGGGACCCCGAGCGCTACCGCCAGCACATCCTGCACGCGGAACCGGACGGCAGCTTCTCGCTCGTCGCCCTGGTCTGGCTGCCCGGACAGCAGACCTCCGTCCACGACCACGTCTCGTGGTGTGTGACCGGCGTCCACCAGGGCGCCGAGAGCGAGCGCCGGTACCGGCTCGTCCCGGACGGCACCAGCTGCCGGCTGGTCGCCACCGAGGACGTCGTCAACGCGCAGGGCGACGTCTGCGGCTTCGCGCCGCCCGGGGACATCCACCGGGTGCGCAACGCCTGTTCGTCCACCGCGATCTCGATCCACGTCTACGGCGCGGACATCGCGCGGCTGGGCTCCAGCGTGCGGCGCGTCTACCACCTGCCCGCCGACGAGCTGTGATGCGACGGGAGCGGCAAGAAGCAGCCCGGATATACCAGATGATCCGGTCATATAGGGTTTACCGGCCGTACGAGCCGGAACAGGAACACCAGGGGGAACAGCCGTCATGGCGGTGATCAACGCGCGGCCGGGCGGTGCCCGCACCGGAACGGCCGCCGCGCCCCCCGGCAAGCTCCCCGGGCTGGCCATGGCCGTCCTCGGCGTCGCCCTGGCCTGGACGGCGCACCGGCTCGTCCCCGCCGTGCCGATGCTCACCGCGGCCGTGGTGCTCGGCATCGCCGCCGCCCACCTGCCGGGCGTCAAGGCCCGGGTGCGGGGCGTCGGACGGCCGGGGCTGACGCTCGCCGGAAAGCGGCTGATGCGCGTCGGCGTCGTGCTCCTCGGACTGAAGCTGAGCATCGGCGACGTCCTCGGGGTCGGCTGGGCGACGGTGGCGATGGTGCTCGTCGTCGTCACGGCCACCTTCTTCGGCACGCTCTGGCTCGGCCGCCGGCTCGGGCTGCGCGGCGACCAGCCGCTGCTGATCGCGACCGGCTACTCGATCTGCGGCGCCTCCGCGATCGGCGCGGTCAGCGAGGTCTCCGGCAGCGACGAGGAGGACGTCGCCACGTCCGTCGCCCTCGTCACGCTGTGCGGGACGCTCGCGATCGCCGTGCTGCCGCTGCTGCACCACCCGCTCGGGCTCGACGACACGCAGTTCGGGCGCTGGGTCGGCGCGGGCGTGCACGATGTCGGGCAGGTGGTGGCGACCGCGCAGACGGCCGGTCCGACGGCGCTCGGCGAGGCCGTCCTGGTGAAGCTGATGCGCGTGGCGCTGCTGGCACCGCTGGTGGCGGCCGTCGCCGTGTCCGTGAGCCGGCGGCGCGCCCAGGCCCGGGCGGCGGCGGCCGGCGACCCGACGGCGACGGTTCCCTCCGAGCACGGCAAGCGGCCCCCGCTCGTCCCCCTCTTCGTCCTCGGCTTCCTCGCCATGGTCGCCGTGCGCAGCACCGGGCTCGTGCCCGGCGGGGTGCTCGACGGTGCCCAGCACGCCCAGGAACTGCTGCTCGCCGCCGCCCTGTCCGGGCTCGGCAGCGCCGTCCACCTGCCGTCGCTGGTACGGACCGGGGGGCGGGTCGCGGCGCTGGGACTGTGCTCGTGGGTGGTCATCGCGGGGGTGTCCTACGCGGGTGTGCTGCTGACGGCGTGAGCGGCCGGAGGGCGGCCGGGTCTCGGCGTGAGCGGCCCCCGGGCGACCAGCTCTCGGCGTCGGCGGCCCGGGAGCGGCCGGCTCTCGGCGTGAGCGGCACCCGGGCGACCAGCTCTCGGCGTGAGCAGCACCGGGAGCGACCGGCCCTCGGCGTCGGCGGCCCCGAGCGACCGGCGCTCGGCGTCGGCGGCCCCGAGTGACCAGCCCTCGGCGTGAACCGCCCCCGGCGTTGAGCGGTCCCCCGAGCGACCGGCCCTCGGCGTCAGCGGCCCCGGGAGCAAACGGCCCCCCGGCGTCGAGCGTCCCCCGGGGCCGACCAGCCCCCGGGCCCGCGGGGCCCATGTGACTCCGGAGGTAGGGCGAAGGGATGAGGCCGAAACGGTTCCCGAGCCAGAGGCGGTGCGAACGGCCCCTCCCTACGCTGCCTGGCATGAGCACAGCCGATTCCATACCCCCGCCCCCGCCGCCGCCGTCGCCGTCCTCCTCCGCCGCCCTCGCGTACCCGCCGGACGAGGAGGGCGGCGTGCTCGGCCGCCGCTACCGCGGGCTCACCTTCGGCATCATCTCCGTGGTCTCCCTCATCGCCTTCGAGGCCAGCGCGGTCAGCACGGCCATGCCGATCGCCGCCCGCGCGCTCGACGGCATCGGCCTCTACGCCTTCGCGTTCTCCGCCTACTTCACGGCGAGCCTGTTCTCCATGGCGCTCTCGGGGGAGTGGAGCGACCGCTCCGGCCCGCTCGGGCCGCTGTTCACCGGCATCGCCGCGTTCGGCGCCGGGCTGGTCCTCGCGGGCTGCTCGCAGGACATGTGGATGTTCGTGGGGTCCCGCTTCGTCCAGGGGCTGGGCGGCGGCATGGTGCTCGTCTCGCTGTACGTGGTCGTGGGCCGCGCCTACCCAGAGCGGCTGCGGGCGAAGATCCTCGCCGCGTTCTCGGCGGCCTGGGTGGTGCCGGTCCTGGTCGGGCCGGTGGTCGCGGGATCGGTCGCCGAGCGGCTGAGCTGGCGCTGGGTCTTCCTGGCGATCCCCGTCCTCGTCCTCCTGCCGCTGCTGATCATGCTGCCGGCCCTGCGGAAGCTGCCGCGGACCGACCGAGGCGGCAGCGTGGACCGGCGGCGCGTGCTGCTCGCGCTGGCCGTCGCCGGCGGCGCCGGGCTGCTCCAGTACGCCGGGCAGGACCGCACCTGGCTCGCCCTGGTCCCGGCCGCCGCCGGGCTCGCGCTGCTCGCGCCGTCCATCGTCCGGCTGGTGCCGAAGGGCACCTTCCGGGCCGCGCGCGGGCTGCCGTCCGTGGTGCTGCTGCGCGGCGTCGCGGCCGGCGCCTTCCTCGGCGCGGAGAGCTTCATCCCGCTGATGCTGGTCACCGAACGCGACCTGTCGGCCACGGCCGCCGGACTCTCCCTGACCGGCGGCGGCCTCGCCTGGGCCCTCGGCTCGTTCACCCAGAGCCGCTCCGGCCTCGAGCGGCACCGGAACCGGTTGATGGGCCTGGGCATGGTCCTCGTCAGCGCGTCCGTCGCGCTGGTGCCGCTGGTGCTGATCGACGGGGTGCCGGTCTGGCTGGTGGCCGTCGCGTGGATCGTCGGTGGCTACGGCATCGGCCTGACGATCTCCAGCAGCGGCATCCTCGTCCTCTCCCTGTCCCGCCCCGGCGAGGAGGGGATCAACTCGGCGGCCCTCCAGCTCTCCGACGCCCTCGGCAACATCGTCCTGGTCGGCGCGGGCGGGGTCCTCTTCGGCGCCTTCGGCGGCGGGACCGTGGCCGCGGACGGCGACGCGGCCGACACCGCGGCCCCGCCGGCCGCCTTCGTCTCCGTCTACGTGACGCTGGCGGCGGTGGCCCTGGCCGGCGCCTGGATCACCACCCGGCTGCGGCCGGCGGCGGAGACGACGGCCGTCCGGGAGGACGGCGCGCCGGCGAGCGGCGGACCGGCCGGCGGCGCCGAGCCGAAAACCGGTACCGCGCCCGCCCGTTGACGCCCTAATGTTCGAACATGTCCCTGAACCTCCGCCTCGACGACGACCGTTCGGCGGCGCTGCGCGAGCGCGCCCGCCGCGAAGGCATCACTCCGCGGGCCGCCGCCCTGCGCGCGGTGGACGAGTACCTGTCCGCGACCGACCGCCGGGCGCGGGTCCGGCGGACGGCGGTGGAGCAGGCGGAGACCTGGCGCGAGCTGCTGGACCGGCTCAAGTGAGGGCCGCCGGGACCGATTACCTGACCCCCGAGGACGCCTTGGTGGTGGCCGGATGCGCCTGTGCCGGCGACACCGAGGTCGTCGTCCGCGACGCCGGAGGGCTGGCGTCCGCCCTGCACCGCCCGGCGGCGGAGATGTACGGGCACGAGGTGCACCCGGAGCCGGTCGACAAGGCGGCGGCGCTGCTCCAGGGCCTGGCGATCAACCACCCGCTGGTCGACGGCAACAAGCGCACCGCGTGGCTGGCCTGCGTCACGTTCCTGGCCCTGCACGGCGTGGAGCTCCGGCGGGACGTCGACGCCGCCGAGCGGCTCGTCCTCGACGTCACGACCGGCCGGGTGCGGGACGTGGCGGAAGTCTCACGGCGGCTCGGGGAACTGGTGGCGGGCTGACGGGCGGGGGCCCGCCGCCCGCGCCCGCCAGGGCTTGTCCGAAATTATCCGGAACCGGCCGGAACCGGTCGAGGCCGGTCGGGACCTTTTGGGTGCCCGCGCACGCGGACGGTCCCGGCCCGGCCCCCGGTAGGCTGACGCGGTTGTCGTTTACCGATTTCTCAAGGCCCCGATCCAGCCGACGGAGACCGTGACTACCACCACAGCCAACCACCATCTCTCGCCCGCCTTCCCCGGCCGGGCCCCCTGGGGTACCGCGAACAAGCTGCGCGCCTGGCAGGAGGGCGCGATGGGGAAGTACATCCAGGAGCAGCCGCGCGACTTCCTCGCCGTCGCCACCCCCGGCGCCGGCAAGACCACCTTCGCGCTCACCCTCGCGTCCTGGCTGCTGCACCACCACGTCGTCCAGCAGGTGACCGTCGTCGCCCCGACCGAGCACCTGAAGAAGCAGTGGGCGGAGGCCGCCGCCCGCATAGGCATCAAGCTCGACCCGGAGTACAGCGCGGGCCCGCTGGGCCGCGAGTACCACGGCGTCGCCGTGACGTACGCGGGTGTCGGCGTACGCCCGATGCTGCACCGCAACCGCTGCGAACAGCGCAAGACGCTCGTGATCCTCGACGAGATCCACCACGCCGGCGACTCCAAGTCCTGGGGCGAGGCGTGCCTGGAGGCGTTCGAGCCGGCCACTCGCCGGCTCGCCCTCACCGGTACGCCGTTCCGCTCCGACACCAACCCGATCCCGTTCGTCACCTACGAGGAGGGCAACGACGGGATCCGGCGGTCCGCCGCCGACTACACCTACGGCTACGGCAACGCCCTCAACGACGGCGTCGTCCGCCCGGTGATCTTCCTCTCCTACAGCGGCAACATGCGCTGGCGCACCAAGGCCGGCGACGAGCTGGAGGCCCGGCTCGGCGAGCCGATGACCAAGGACGCGATCAGCCAGGCGTGGCGCACCGCGCTCGACCCGCGCGGCGACTGGATGCCCAACGTGCTGCGCGCCGCGGACCGGCGGCTCACCGAGGTCCGCAAGAGCATCCCGGATGCGGGCGCCCTCGTCATCGCCTCCGACCAGGACTCGGCCCGCGCCTACGCCAAGCTCCTCCGGGAGATCACCGGCGAGGGCCCGACGGTCGTCCTCTCCGACGACTCGGGGGCGTCGCAGCGCATCGACGACTTCTCGGCGGGCGACTCCCGCTGGATGGTCGCCGTCCGCATGGTGTCCGAGGGCGTGGACGTGCCCCGGCTGGCGGTCGGCGTCTACGCGACGACGATCTCGACGCCGCTGTTCTTCGCGCAGGCGGTCGGCCGCTTCGTGCGGTCGCGGCGGCGCGGCGAGACGGCGTCGGTCTTCCTGCCGACCATCCCCATGCTGCTCGGTTTCGCCAACGAGATGGAGGTGGAGCGCGACCACGTCCTCGACAAGCCCAAGAAGGAGGGCGAGGAGGACCCCTACGCCGAGTCCGAGAAGGAATTGGCGGAGGCGGAGAAGCAGCGGGACGAAAAAGACGCTGACACGGGCGAGCAGGACATGCTGCCGTTCGAGGCGCTGGAGTCGGACGCGGTCTTCGACCGGGTGCTGTACAACAGCGCGGAGTTCGGCATGCAGGCCCATCCCGGCAGCGAGGAGGAGCAGGACTACCTCGGCATCCCCGGGCTGCTGGAGCCGGAGCAGGTGCAACTGCTGCTGCAGAAGCGGCAGGCGCGGCAGATCGCGCACAGCCGGCGGAAGCCCGACGCGGAGGCCGACCTGCTGGAGGTGCCGGCCGAACGCCGGCCCGTGGTCACGCACAAGGAGCTGCTGGAGCTCCGCAAGCAGCTCAACTCCCTGGTCGGCGCCTACGCGCACCAGAGCGGCAAGCCGCACGGCGTGATCCACACCGAACTGCGCCGCACCTGCGGCGGACCGCCGAGCGCGGAGGCCACGGCCGGGCAGTTGAACGAGCGCATCAAGAAGGTGCGCGAGTGGGCCACGCGCATGAAGTGACGTGACGGTACGAGACGAGCCCGACGGTCCGGGCGCCCGCGACGGAACGATTCGTTGATCGTCCGTTCCCCGAATAGCCCGCGGGGCGCCCGGATTGTGGGCAGACTCTTCCGGAGAGCGGACCGGCTCGCTACCGTGCCGGTCACGTACACGCCCCGTGGCAGCGCCGCCGCGGAGCGCGGCCGGTGGTATGCGTCAAGGAACGTATGCGTCAAGCGACCCGGCGGCCTCTCCTCGCGCGCTGCCGGACGGGACCGGAAGCGCAACCCCACCGCGACGGGAGCCCGCCTTTCATCGGAGGAGGGGGCGTCGTGACCGCGGAGACTTCGCAGACGCTCGACAGAGGACTGCGTGTCCTGAAACTGCTCGCCGAGACCGATCACGGGTTGACCGTCACCGAGCTGGCCACCCGGCTCGGGGTCAACCGCACGGTCGTCTACCGGCTGCTCGCCACACTGGAGCAGCACGAACTCGTCCGCCGGGACATCGGCGGCCGGGCCCGCGTCGGGCTCGGCGTCCTACGGCTCGGACGCCAGGTGCACCCGCTCGTCCGGGAGGCCGCGCTGCCCGCGCTGCGGGCGCTCGCCGAGGACGTCGGGGCGACGGCCCACCTCACGCTCGTCGACGGCGCGGAGGCGCTGGCCGTCGCCGTCGTCGAGCCGACCTGGACCGACTACCACGTCGCCTACCGCGCCGGGTTCCGCCACCCCCTGGACCGCGGCGCGGCCGGCCGGGCGATACTCGCCGCCCGCGCGGGCGAGGTCGACAACCCCGGGTACGCGCTCACCCACGGCGAACTGGAGACGGGCGCCAGCGGCGCCGCCGCGCCCCTGCTCGGGGTGAGCGGCATCGAGGGCAGCGTCGGGGTCGTCATGCTCACCGACGCCGTACCGCACCGGGTCGGGCCCCGGGTGATGGAGGCCGCGAAGGAGGTGGCCGACGCGCTCCGGTGAGGGCGCTCCGGTGAGGCCGCGGCTCTCCGTGGTGCGGCGGTGAACTAGATTCGCGGTATGCCACTTTCGTCTCCGTCCGCGTGGTCCCGCCGCACCCGGGCCCTCGCCGTCTGCGCCGTGCCCGTCCTGGCGCTGCTCGTGACCGCCGCGTTCGCTCCGCTGCCGTTCACGATCGCGAGACCCGGCTGGACGGTGGACGTCCTCGGCGACCACCAGGGCAAGCCGGTGATCACGGTCAGCGGCGCCGAGGCCCGGCGCACCAGCGGCCAGCTCCGCATGGTCTCGATCATCGCCACCGGGCCGGACGCGGAGATCACGCTGCCCGAGGTCGCCTCGGACTGGTTCCGTACGGACCGGACGGTGATGCCGCACGACTCCGTGTTCCCGCCCGGCAAGTCGGACAAGGAGACGGAGGAGCGGAACGTCGAGGAGATGAGGAAGTCGCAGGACTCGGCTGTGCGGGCCGCCCTGCGGCACCTTCACCGGTCGCCTTCGGACGTGAAGGTCAGCCTGAGCCTGGGGGACATCGGGGGGCCCAGCGCGGGGCTGATGTTCACGCTCGGGATCATCGACAAGCTGGACGGGGACGGACGGGGCGGTGACCTCACCGGCGGGCGGACGATCGCGGGGACCGGGACGATCGACCCCGACGGGACGGTCGGGCCGGTGGGTGGCGTCGGGCTGAAGGTGCAGGCCGCCGGGCGGGACGGGGCGGGGGTCTTCCTTGTGCCGAAGGCGCAGTGTGCGGAGGCTTCGGCGGGGGCGCCTGGCGGCTTGCGCCTCGTTCCGGTCGCTGACGTGAAGGGTGCCGTCGAGGCGTTGCGGGGGCTGGCGTCGGGGGGACGGGTGCCGAGCTGCTGACGCGGTGGGGGTGCCCCGGTCCCGCCCTTTCGCCGTTTCCTGGGGCTGCGCCCCAGACCCCCTTTTCGCGGCTTCGCCGCTCGTCCTCAAACGCCGGACGGGCTTGATTTCGCGCCCGGGCGCACACTTCAGCCCGTCCGGCGTTTGAGGACAACCGCGCGGAGCGCGGTTTCAGGGGGTGCGGGGGCTTGCCCCCGCAAGAAACGGTGAAAGGGCGGGACCGGGGCACCCTCACCCCCCGGCAGCCTGCCGCACCAGCGGAATGATCCGCAGCGGCACCGCATCCTCCATCACGATCGCCGTCGACGCCCGCACGATCCCCTCGATCCCCACCACCTTGTCGATCACCCGCTGCAGATCCGCGTTCGACCGCGCGACGAGCCGGCACAGCATGTCCCCGTGCCCGGTGATGGTGTGCAACTCCAGCACCTCGGGCACCCCGGCGAGATGGGACCGGACGTCCGGCCCCTCCCCCTGCTTGATCTCCAGCGTCGCGAACGCCGTCACCGGATAGCCGAGCGCCGCCGGGTCCACGTCCGGGCCGAAGCCGCGGATGACGCCCTGGGAGAGCAGCCGGTCCAGCCGGGCCTGGACCGTGCCGCGGGCCACGCCCAGCCGGCGGGACATCTCCAGGACCCCGATGCGCGGTTCCTGCGCCAGCAGCTCGATCAGCCTGCCGTCCAAACGATCGATCGCCACAGCCGACCCCTCGTGGTCACCATGTACAGAACGTCCGGCGGTTCCGGACGTCCACTGTGCACATTGCCCAGCGAAAGCAGAAACTATTGCGCACCTTGTGGATCGGCGAGACGCTGCGCGTATGACGCAGACCACAGAACACGCCTTTGACACCGCTCGGCAGGCCGACCCCTTCCCGGTCAAGGGGATGGACGCGGTGGTCTTCGCCGTCGGGAACGCCAAGCAGGCCGCGCACTACTACGCCTCGGCCTTCGGCATGAAGCTGGTCGCCTACTCCGGACCGGAGAACGGCAGCCGGGAGACGGCGAGTTACGTCCTGGAGTCGGGCGGCGCCCGGTTCGTGTTCACCACGGTCATCAAGGCGGCCACCGAGCGCGGCCGCTTCCTGGCGGAGCACGTGGCCGAGCACGGCGACGGCGTCGTGGACCTGGCCATCGAGGTGCCGGACGCCCGCGCCGCCTACGCCTACGCGGTCGAGCACGGCGCCCGGGGCCTGGAGGAGCCGTACGAGCTGAAGGACGAGCACGGGACCGTCGTCCTCGCCGCCATCGCCACCTACGGCCAGACCCGCCACACCCTGGTGGACCGCTCCGGCTACAGCGGCCCGTACCTGCCCGGTTTCGTCGCCGCCACCCCGATCGTGGCGCCGCCCGCCAAGCGGAACTTCCAGGCCATCGACCACTGCGTCGGCAACGTCGAACTCGGCCGGATGGACGAGTGGGTGGAGTTCTACCACCGGGTCATGGGCTTCACGAACATGAAGGAGTTCGTCGGCGACGACATCGCCACCGAGTACTCCGCGCTGATGTCCAAGGTCGTCGCGGACGGCACCCGGAAGGTGAAGTTCCCGCTCAACGAGCCCGCGATCGCCAAGAAGAAGTCGCAGATCGACGAGTACCTGGAGTTCTACGGCGGCCCCGGCCTCCAGCACATCGCGCTGGCCACCAACGACATCGTCACCACCGTGCGGCAGATGAAGGCGGCCGGTGTCGAGTTCCTGGACACCCCGGACAGCTACTACGACACCCTCGGCGAGTGGGCCGGCGAGACCCGGGTGCCCGTGGAGACGCTGCGCGAGCTGAAGATCCTGGTGGACCGCGACGAGGACGGCTACCTGCTGCAGATCTTCACCAAGCCGGTCCAGGACCGCCCGACCGTCTTCTTCGAGATGATCGAGCGCCATGGCTCCATGGGCTTCGGCAAGGGCAACTTCAAGGCCCTCTTCGAGGCGATCGAGCGCGAGCAGGAGAAGCGCGGCAACCTCTGAGCCCGGCCCGGAGCCCCTCGAGACCCACCCCCCACCCGGCGCGGTCCCGCCCTTCCCGGCGGGGCCGCGCCGCGCCCGTCCGGTCCGCGATCTACCACCGGCCGTTCCCGGGTGGGAAGGTGAACGCATGGGCGATCTGATCAGTCTGCTGCGCGAGGGACTCCCCGAGAGCGCGGTCCTCACCGACCCCGACGTCACCGCCTCCTACGCCAACGACATGGCGAGCTTCTGCCCGGCCGGCGCCCCCGCCGTCGTCGTCCTGCCGCGGACGGTGGAGCAGGTCCGGCACGTGATGCGGACCGCGACCGCGCTGCGCGTGCCCGTCGTGCCGCAGGGCGCCCGCACCGGGCTGTCGGGCGCGGCGAACGCCGTCGACGGCTGCGTGGTGCTGTCGCTGGCCAAGATGGACCGGATCCTGGAGATCGACCCGGTCGAGCGCATCGCCGTCGTCGAACCGGGCGTCGTCAACGCCGTGCTCTCCCGCGCCGTCCTGGAGCACGGGCTGTACTACCCGCCGGACCCGTCCAGCTGGGAGCAGTGCACCATCGGCGGCAACATCGGCACCGCCTCCGGCGGCCTGTGCTGCGTCAAGTACGGCGTCACCGCCGAGTACGTGCTCGGCCTGGACGTCGTCCTCGCCGACGGCCGGCTGCTCACCACCGGCCGCCGCACCGCCAAGGGCGTCGCCGGCTACGACCTGACCCGGCTGTTCGTCGGCTCCGAGGGGAGCCTCGGCATCGTCGTCCGGGCCGTCCTCGCGCTGCGCCCGGCCCCGCCCGCGCAGCTCGCGCTCGCGGCCGAGTTCCCGTCCACCGCCACGGCCTGCGAGGCCGTCCGCCGGATCATGGCGCGCGGGCACGCGCCGTCGCTGCTGGAGCTGATGGACCGCACCACCGTACGGGCCGTCAACTCCCTGACCGGCATGGGCCTCCCGGAGTCCACCGAGGCCCTGCTCCTCGCCGCCTTCGACACCCCCGACCCCCGCCCCGACCTCGCGGCCGTCGCCGAGGTGTGCACCGCGGCGGGGGCCACCGAGGTCGTCCCCGCCGACGACCCGGCCGAGTCCGAACTCCTGCTCCACGCCCGGCGCGTCGCGCTGCCCGCCCTGGAGGCGCTCAGCCCGGCCACCATGATCGACGACGTCTGCGTGCCGCGCGGGCGCCTCGCCGCGTTCGTCGACGCCACGGCCGCCATCGCCGAGCGGCACGGCCTCACCATCGGCGTCTGCGCCCACGCCGGCGACGGCAACACCCATCCCGTCGTCTGCTTCGACCCCGCCGACGAGGACGAGACGCGCGGCGCCCGGGAGTCGTTCGACGAGATCATGGCGCTCGGGCTGGAGCTCGGCGGCACGATCACCGGGGAGCACGGGGTGGGACTGCTGAAGAAGGAGTGGCTGGCGCGGGAGGCCGGGCCGGTGGCGATGGAGATGCAGCGGGGGATCAAGGCGGTGTTCGATCCGCTGGGGATCCTCAATCCGGGCAAGGTGTTCTGAGGGGGACGGGGGCCGGGCCCGGCCCCCGTCCCCACCCCGTCAGGCCCCCTGCGCCAGCAACTCCCGCAGCCCCTCGTCCAGTCCGAGCCGCTCCCGCTCCGCACCCAGCGGCACCAGCCGCAGGGTGCCGGCCAGCCAGCCCGCGACCTCCTCCGCCGGCGCCTGGAGCAGCGCGTCGCCGTCCGGCGAGGTCAGCCCCACGCACACCACCGACCGCCCGCCGCTCCGCGCCGGCCACACACGGACGTCGCCCGTGCCGCAGGCCCGCCGCAGCCCCTCCGTCAACAGCTCGCGCCCGAACGTCCAGTTGACCGGCTCGTCCGACGTCACATGGAAGGAGATCCGCACGGCGTACGGATCCTCCGCCCGGTAGTGCAGCCGCGCCGGCACCGGAACGCGGTGCTCCGGCGACAGCACCAGGTCGATCTCCAGGTCTCGCTCCACCACGGAATACATGAAGTGCGCCCTCTCGCTCCGTTCCACTGCCCGGTGCGCGGTCTCTCGCGAACCGGGTCCGCACAGAACAGAGCGGACCGGCCCCGGGTCATGACGCGACTTCGCACCGCCTCCTCGCCTGCTCGCGCGTCTCACCCTCCACACCACCCGCGTGCGGCATCGCGTGGTGTTCCCGGTCGCACGTGTGAGTGGTTCCGTCGGCAACGCATCCCACGGAGGAATGCCGTCTGGTAGACCTGTTGGCCGCGCCCCGGGTTGTCTTTTGCGCATAGATGTCACAGGGAAACGCGTCCGCAGTCGCGAGCACGGGCACCGGAGCGGTACACAGGACACCACGCCAGTGCGGCAGACTGCCTGACATCCCAGCACGGCCGAACAGATACGGGACACCGGAGACCATGAGCGCACCCATCCCGGGATCCGCCGGCAGCAGCCCCGGCGCCGGCTTCTACCCGGACCCGTCCATCCCCGGCTACATCCGCTACTGGAGCGGCACCGCCTGGGTCCCGGGGACGAGCCGGCCCGCGCCCGCCGACGGCGAGCCGCTGCCGGGGCCGCCGCCCGGTCTGCCCGTGCCTCCGCCGGCCGTTCCGCAGGGTCCCACGCCGCCCGCGCGGCAGGGCCCGGGACCGTCCACGCCGCGCCGGACCGGCGTCGCCTCGTCGAACGAGACGGGGCCGGTGTTCCTGGACGAGGAGCCGGCGGCGGGAGCCGTCGACGGCGTCCGCGCCGAGCGTGACCCCTGGGAGGCCGGGAACGGCCGGGCCGACGGCCGCGTCGGCGGGACCGGCTATGGGGACGGGTACGAGCGGGGGTACGGCGGTGGGGCGACCCCGGCGGCCTCGCCGTCCGGGATGCCCGGTGGCTGGAGCGGGGACGGGCCCGTGGCGGAGCGATCCGTTCCGGGCGGCCGTGACCCGCGGCTGCCGGACGCCGCCGCGCCGCGGGGCGGCCAGGGGACCGTCGACCTCGGCGGACGGACCGCCCCGGCGGGGCCCGGCGGCGGGGAGGCGTGGCACCGGGCGCCGGACCCGACGCCCCGGCCGGTGACGGCGCGGCCGCTTCCGCAGCAGGCCCAGGCCCAGGCGCAGGAGCCGATGCAGGGCCGGCCCTCGTCTCCGGCCGGGCCGCAGGTGCGGGGGCAGGCACCGGGCGTTCCGGGCCCGTCGCCCTACGGCGGCTGGACGCCCCAGGAGCAGCCTCAGCGACCCCAGCAGCCGCACCAGCCTCCGAGCCAGCGGCAGCAGCCTCAGCACCAGCCGCAGCCACAAGCACAGCCCGCCCCCCAGCACCCGCAGCCCGTGCACCCCGCTCATCAGGCGCCCCCGCAGCAACAGCAACAGCCGCAATCACAGCCGCAGCCGCAGGCCCAGTCCCTGCCCGTGCAGCAGTCGGCCGCCGCCGCCCCGCACCCGGCGTCCGCGCGGCAGGCGGCTCCCGCCGGGCCCCAGCCCACGCCCGCCTCGCAGCAGCCCACGCCCGCCCCGCAGTCGGCCTCCGCCGCGCAGCCTCTCCCCGCCCAGCAGGCCGTGCCCGCCCAGCAAGCCGCCGCGCCCGCTCCGCAGGCCGCGGCCCCCGCGCCGTGGAAGCCGCCGGCGGAGAACCCGTTCCTGCTCGCCGCGCGGCAGGAGGGCCGCCCCGCGGGGCTCGGGCGGCGCCTCGCCGCGCGGCTGATCGACACGGTGGTGCTCGGCGGCGCCGTCGCCGCCGTCGCGGTGCCGCTCTGGGCCAAGGCCGTCAGCCACATCGACGAGAAGGTGGACCGGGCCAAGCGCTCCGGCGAGACCGTCACCGTCTGGCTGCTCGACGGCACCACCGGCACGTACCTCGCCATCGTCCTCGGCGCGCTGCTGCTCGGCGGCGTGCTCTACGAGGTGCTGCCGACCGCCACCTGGGGCCGCACGCCGGGCAAGAAGCTGTGCGGGGTGCGGGTGCTGGACATCGAGTCGCACGACACCCCGTCGTTCGCCGCCGCCCTGCGCCGCTGGCTGGTGTACAGCCTGCTGGGGGTGGTGGCCGTCGGGGTGCTCAACGCGGTGTGGTGCCTCTTCGACCGCCCCTGGCGGCAGTGCTGGCACGACAAGGCGGCGCGCACCTTCGTCGCGTCCGGCCGCGGCTGACCGTCGGGCCGGGCAACTCGAACGGCATACACCCCGGATGCGGCGGCCCGCCCTCCGGGGTGTACTCGGGCCATGAGCACGGATCAGCCGCAGGACGACGACCCGTTCGGCAAGAAGCCGCCGGAGGACCTCCCGCCGTACGGGGGAGCGCCCGGCGGCGGCCCGCCCGCCGGAGGCCCCCACGGGGGCGGCGGATACGGCCCCGGCCCCGGCGTCGGCCCTGGTCCCGGCCCTGGTCACGGCGGCCCCTACGGCGCCGGGGGGCCGCCCCCGCACGGCGGCCCGGGGAACCCTTACGGGGACGGGTTCGGCGCGGCGGACCCGCTGGCGGGCATGCCGCCGCTCGCGAGCCGCTTCAAGCGGCTGCTCGCCCGGATCATCGACTTCCTGATCGTGTTCGTCCCGGTCAGCCTGATCTACTCGGCGTTCGTCTGGGACCACTGGGACCCGTCCCAGGACAACACCAAGAACACCGGCCTCAGCGTCCTCGTCGCGATCGTCTACTTCCTCTACGAGGGCCTGATGCTGACGGCCCGTGGGCAGACGGTCGGCAAGATGGCGATGGGCATCCGCGTCGCGATGCTGGAGAACGGCGCCGTGCCCCGGAACGCCCCGGGCTGGATCCGCGCGGCCGTCTACTGCCTGCCGTGGGTGGTGCCCTGCTGCGGACCGCTGTTCTGGCTGATCAACGTGCTCTGGTGCGCCTGGGACAAGCCGTACCAGCAGTGCATCCACGACAAGGCGGCCAAGACCGTGGTGGTCTCAGCCGTGCAGTGAGTGCTCGCCCACTCGCTCGCTCATCCGGGCGCCCGCTCGTGCGCCCGCTCGTGCGCCCGCTCGTGCGCCCGCCGGCCGCGCCTCGGCGGGCCGGCGCACCGGGGGCGCCACCGCCTCCGCCCGTGGACTCCGGCGCGCGCCGGGCACCAGCGCGGCCACGAGCAGGCCGAGTGCCAGCGCGCCGAGGGAGACGACGGCGATCCCGACGCCCGAACTCGTCCGCGACAGCAGCAGCATGAGGAGGGTCGAGAGAACAACGGTGGCCGAGCCGTAAACGATCTGTGCTGACGTCGGACGCGGCATGACGGAATCCGTCCTCGGGGGGATGGTGGGGTGCAGAGCCGACAGGTACGTACCGCAAAAAGACTCTACGGTCCTGTCTGCCCTAGGGGAACGGCCGGTAAGCACGCCCTTGCCCACCGTCCCGAGGCGTGAGAGGCGCGGGGCGCGGCCGGCCCGCCCGGGTGGTGGGCGGAACGCGCCCGCGTACCCGCCCGCGGCAGGCGCCCCCACTACTGACAGCCGCCTCCCGGACGACCGGGGAAGGCGTCGGGCGACGGTCGGTCCGGAGCCGCGAGATCATTTGCGATGCCGACGAACCCCCAGGTCAGAGGCGTTTTTCCGGAATTCCCTGGCGGGTCGCGGTGGATCGGGGTTGGATGCGGTGGTGACGGTCCCTTATTGACACGGGGGCCGACCCGGAGGCTCCACGGAGGGTGATGCGGATGGCCGGCGGCGGATTCGTCAAGCTCCCGGACGGCAGTGTGGTCGTCGCCCTGTCCCTGCCCAGCCCACCCGGCGGCGAGGCGCGGCCGGGGTCGCGGGTACGGGTCCTGGTGCATGCCGCGAACCGCCAGCGGGCGCTGACGCGGGTACGGAATCTCGGCCTCCGGGCGGTCTTCCTCCGCGGGAACAGCGAACCGCCGAGCCCGGACGAGGTGAGCGCCGCGCTGCACCACCCGGACGGGCTGGTGTGGCGTTCGGCGCCGGAGGACGAGACGGAGTGGTGGCATCCGATAGCGCGGCTGCTCCGCCGCCCGGCGGGAGCCGCCTGAGGCCGGGGGCGACCCGGAGTGGGCTCGGTCCGTCAGCCCACCACGGGCTTGCCCATCAGCTCCACGCCCGCCCCGCGCAGCTCCTCCAGGGCGGCGTCGACGGTCTCCCGGGCCACGCCCGCCGTCAGGTCCAGCAGGACGGTCGTGGCGAACCCCTGCCGGCGGGCGTCCAGCGCGGTCGCCCGGACGCAGTGGTCGGTGGCGATGCCGACCACGTCGACCTCCGTCACGTCCCGGGCGTGCAGCCAGTCGGCGAGGCCGGTCCCGTTCTCGTCCGCGCCCTGGAAGGCGCTGTAACCGGCCGCGTAGGCGCCCTTGTCGAACACCGCGCCGATCGCGCCGGAGGCGATGGCCGGCGCCAGGTTGGGGTGGAACCCGCTGCCCTCGGTGCCGGCCACGCAGTGGACGGGCCACGAGTCGACGTAGTCCGGGTGCTCCGAGAAGTGGTCCCCGGGGTCGATGTGCATGTCGCGCGAGGCGACGATGTGGGCGTAACCGGCGGTGGCCTCGCCCACCAGGTCGGTTATCGCCGCCGCCACGTCGGCGCCGCCGGCCACCGCGAGGGCGCCGCCCTCGCAGAAGTCGTTCTGTACGTCGACGATGATCAGTGCACGGTTCATGGCGCTTGATCCTTTACGGAAGGGCCCTCGGCCGACGATACGGACGACTCTGACGATGCGGACGATCGGGCGACGCGGACGGCCGCGCGGACGACGACGCGGAAGCGCCCGCCTCACGGCGTCCCGCGGCCGTGACCGCGGCGGCCGCGACGCTGTTCGACTCTCTGTGACCGAGGGTAGTGAGTCCCCTGGGACGGGGGGAGGGGCACAGGGGGCGGTCGGAGGTACGCCGACGGTGCGTCGGCGAACGGCCCGGCCCCCGGGGACCGGTCAGACGTACTCCGTGGGCAGCACCGGCTCGCCCTTCGACAGCTGCGTGGCGGACAGCGGCAGGGCGCCGCGGGCGGCCGTGTGCCGGTCCCGGGCCGCGTCCAGCGGCTCGCGGGCGACGACCTCGCCGCCCCGGACGAGCTCGACGAGCAGCTGCCGTCCGGCCAGCTCCTCCGGTACCGGTCCGGTGCCGACGACCTCGGCCTCGGCCACGCCGTCCGCGTCGGTGCGCCGGGCGGCCCACTTGCGTCCGCCGACGGACATCTTGCCGCCCATCGACTTCTTGGCGACCGGCCGCAGCGGGGCGTCCGGCTCGGCCGAGTCCGCGCGGGCGACCAGCTTGTAGACCATCGAGCAGGTGGGGTGCCCGCTGCCGGTCACCAGCTGGGTGCCGACGCCGTAGGCGTCCACGGGGGCGGCGGCCAGCGAGGCGATGGCGTACTCGTCCAGGTCGCTGGTCACGACGATCTTCGTCTTGTGCGCGCCCAGGTCGTCGAGCTGCTGGCGCACCCGGTGGGCGAGCAGCAGCAGGTCGCCGGAGTCGATGCGGACGGCCCCGAGCTCCGGCCCGGCGATCTCGACGGCCATCCGGACCGCCTCCGTCACGTCGTAGGTGTCGACGAGCAGCGTGGTGCCGCCGCCCAGCGAGTCCACCTGGGCGCGGAACGCGTCGCGCTCGCTGTCGTGCAGCAGGGTGAACGCGTGCGCGCTGGTGCCGACGGTCGGGATGTTGTAGCGGAAGCCGGCGGCGAGGTCGGAGGTGGTGGCGAAGCCGCCCACGTAGGCCGCGCGGGCCGCGGCGACGGCGGCCAGCTCGTGGGTGCGCCGGGCGCCCATCTCGATCAGCGGCCGGTCGCCGGCCGCCACGGCCATCCGGGAGGCCGCCGCGGCCACCGCGGAGTCGTGGTTGAGGATCGAGAGGATCACCGTCTCCAGCAGCACGCACTCGGCGAAACTGCCCTCCACCCGCATGATCGGCGAGCCGGGGAAGTAGACCTCGCCCTCGGGGTAGCCCCAGATGTCGCCGCGGAAGCGGTAGCCGGACAGCCACTCCAGGGTGGGGGCGTCCACGATGCCGCGGTCGGCGAGGAACTCCAGGACGCCGGGGTCGAAGCGGAAGTTCTCGACGGCGTCCAGGACCCGGCCGGTGCCCGCGACCACGCCGTACCGGCGGCCCTCGGGCAGCCGCCGGGTGAAGACCTCGAACACCGAGCGCCGGCCGGCCGTCCCGGCGCGCAGCGCGGCCTGCAGCATCGTGAGTTCGTACCGGTCGGTGAAGAGCGCCGTCGACGGCACAGCCACCGGCAGCCCCAGGTCCGCAGCGTTCACTTGGCCCTACCTCGCATTCCCGTTCTGGCGTCGACCGGATGCTACCGCGAATACTCGTCAGAGTGACGATTTCGGGGGGCCGTTTGTGCGCCGCGGGCCCCGAAGTGGCAGCATGGGAAGTGCGTATGGACCGCCGTGTCCCGACGGAGAAGCGAGGCGTGGAGCGGGCGTGAGTGTGGCACCTGTCGAGATCGAACGTCCGGAGACGGGCGAATCCCCCTTCGCCGTGGCCGAACCGGACGTTCCCTGGGTCACCCTCGTCCACAACGACCCCGTGAACCTCATGAGCTATGTCACCTACGTCTTCCAGGCGTACTTCGGCTACTCCAAGGACAAGGCCCGCAAATTGATGCTCGACGTCCACCACAAGGGCCGCGCCACGGTCTCCAGCGGATCGCGCGAGGAGATGGAGCGCGACGTGCAGGCGATGCACGGCTACGGCCTGTGGGCGACCCTGTCGCAGGACCGCTGATGGCCGGGCACTTCGAGCCGCTGCCCGGCGGCGGGGCGGCCATCGCCCTGGACGAGATCGAGGTCTCCATCCTCCGCAACCTCACCGTGCAGCTCCTGGAGCTGATCGGCCCGGACGACGGGCCCGCGGGGGCGGAGGACGAGGATCCGCTGGCGCGCCTCTTCGCCGAGGGCCCCAGCGAGCCGCCCGCCGATCCGGCGCTGGCCCGCCTCTTCCCGGACGCCTACGGCACCCCCGGCGCCGAGCAGGACGAGCAGGCCCGCGCGTACGCCGCCGAGTTCCGCCGCTACACCGAGAACGACCTGCGCGCCCGCAAGCGCGACGACGGCCTCGCGGTCGTCCGCTCGCTGGACGGGCTGTCCGCGGCGGACGGCCCCGGGGGCGGCGCGGCCGTGCTCCGGCTCTCCCCGGAGGGTTCCCGGCAGTGGCTGGGCACCCTCAACGACCTCCGGCTGACGATCGCCGCCCGGCTGGAGATCACCGACGAGGACGAGAGCGACGCCCTCTTCCGGCTGCCGGACGACGATCCCCGCAAGCCGATGGTGATGGCCTACCTGTGGCTGGGCGGGCTCCAGGAGACGTTGATCGAGACGCTGGGCCCGCGCTAGCCGCGGCGCGGGGCGCCCGCCCTTCCCCCGCTCCTGCTCCGATCTTCACGGACGATCTCCGTCCGCTTTTCGGGTAAGAGTGTCCGCATAACGATCCCATTACCGCAGTGGGGTACAGGCCCCTGATTACGGGGTATGCCCCGCTTCGCCTGTGGTCTGCGGCACATTCGAACTGGCGATCTACGTATTACCCGTGATAAATCTTCACGACCTGCATCCACCGACGCCACCCATGTCGTGGAGCGGGAGCGCTATGGCCGACCGACCGTCGGCTCGTGCAGGACTCCATCCGGGGGGATCGGAACCCGATCCGGACGATCCGGATCGGTATGGAGAAAGGCGTTCCACCATGACCTCTGAGCAGGTCGCGGACCGCGTCGCAGGCGAGGCCGGCGAGCGGGACGGAAGCGGTGAGGCTTCCGAGGGTTACCAGCGGGGGCTGGGCAACCGACAGATCCAGATGATCGCCATTGGTGGCGCCATCGGCACCGGGCTCTTCCTCGGCGCCGGCACGGCCATATCCAAGGCCGGACCGAGTCTCATCCTCGCGTACGCGATAGCGGGACTCGTTATTTTCTTCATCATGCGGGCGCTCGGCGAGCTCCTCATGTACCGCCCGGTCTCGGGCTCCTTCTCGGACTACGCCCGTGAATTCCTCGGGCCGTTCTGGGGCTATGTGACCGGCTGGACCTACTGGCTGTTCTGGGTCGTCACCGGCATCACCGAGGTGACCGCGGCGGCCAAGTACGTCCAGTACTGGGACAAGTCGATCCCGCAATGGGCCTCGGCCCTGGTCTTCACGGCCGTTCTCTACCTGGCCAACCTGATCTCCGTGAAGCTCTTCGGTGAGCTGGAGTTCTGGTTCTCCATGGTCAAGGTCACCGCCATCATCGGCATGATCCTGATCGGCATCGGCGTCATCACCCTCGGGTTCTCCGACGCCGGTGACACCGCGTCCTTCTCGCAGCTCTGGTCCCACGGCGGGTTCTTCCCCAAGGGCATCGGCGGCACGCTGATGACGCTGCAGATCGTCATGTTCGCCTTCCTCGCCGTCGAGCTCGTCGGCGTCACCGCGGGCGAGGCGGCCGACCCCAAGAAGACGCTGCCCAAGGCGATCAACACCGTGCCGTGGCGGATCGCCGTCTTCTACCTGGGCGCGCTGATCATCATCCTGTCCGTGGTCAGCTGGACCGTCTTCGAGCCGGGCGTCAGCCCGTTCGTCGAGGCGTTCGCCAAGATCGGTCTGCCGGCCGGTGCCGGAATCGTCAACTTCGTGGTCCTCACCGCGGCGCTGTCCTCCTGCAACTCCGGCATGTACTCCACCGGCCGCATGCTGCGCGACCTGTCCCTCAACGGTCAGGGGCCGAAGTTCTTCGGCGTCCTGACCAAGCGCGGCCTGCCGCTGCGCGGTACCACCGTCTCCGCGGCGTGCATGCTCGTCGGCGTGTGGATCAACTACCAGTGGCCGGGCAAGGCGTTCGAGTACGTCGTCTCCTTCGCCACCATCTCCGGTATGTGGGCCTGGATCATGATCCTGCTGGCCCAGCTCCGCTACCGCCGCAAGGCCGACCGCGGCGAGCTGCCGCCGTCGGAGTTCAAGGCCCCCGGAGCGCCCTGGACCAGCCTCTTCGCCCTCGCCTTCATCGGCATGGTGATCGTGCTGATGGGCATCGACAAGGACGCGCGGATCTCGCTGTACTGCGCGCCCGTCTGGGCCGGGATCATGGTCGTGTCGTACTTCGTGCTGAAGGCCCGCAACCCGCAGGCGTTCGCGCGCAAGGACTACTCGGCCGCCGCCCGGGAAAGCGTCGACCAGGCCGCCTGACACCGGCACCACGCCGGGCCATCGGGCCCGCCCGCACCCTCCCCCCCCCGGTGCGCGGCGGGCCCGTCGCTTATCCGGAAGCGGCCGGCGAGTGGCGTCCGTCACGGCCCGGCGGGGCCCCGCGCGCCCCGACCTATGCTGGCCCGCATGCTGACCATCACCCAGGCCCTGCACGACCGGATCGTCGAGCACGCCCGCGCCGACCACCCCGACGAGGCGTGCGGCGTGGTCGCCGGCCCGGCCGGCAGCGACCGTCCCGAGCGGTTCGTTCCCATGCTCAACGCCGCCCGCTCGCCGACGTTCTACGAGTTCGACTCCACCGATCTCCTCAAGCTGTACCGCGAGATGGACGACCGCGACGAGGAACCGGTGGTCATCTACCACTCGCACACCGCCACCGAGGCGTACCCGTCCCGTACGGACGTCTCGTACGCCAACGAACCGGGCGCCCACTACGTCCTGGTCTCCACGGCGGACACGGACGGCTCGGGCCCCTTCCAGTTCCGCTCGTTCCGCATCGTGGACGGGGAGATCACCGAGGAAGAGGTCCGGATCGTCGCGGCCTACTGACCGGCGGCCCGGCGGTCCCACCAGGCGGGACCTCGCGTCCCGCCCACCGGGACGGCCATGGGGGAGCGGGGCGGGGAATCGATAGCATGCGCCCACGGTTGTCCCGGGAGAACACCCGTTCCGTTCGCGCCCGCAACCGATCCGCACGCCTCCCCGCACCCACGCACTCCGACGAGGAGCACCACATGGCCATCGAGGTACGCATCCCGACCATCCTCCGCACCTACACCGACGGCGCGAAGGCCGTCGAGGGCGCCGGGGCCACGATCGACGAGCTCTTCAAGGACCTGGACGCCCGCCACCAGGGCATCCGCGAGCGGCTGGTCGACGAGAGCGGCGCGCTGCGCCGGTTCGTCAACGTCTACCTGAACGACGAGGACGTCCGCTTCCTGGCCGGCCTGGGCACCGAACTCGCCGACGGCGACAACGTCACCATCCTCCCGGCCGTCGCGGGCGGGGCCCGCTAGCGATGCGGTACGACAGCCCGCTGGCCGCGGTCGGCGACACCCCGCTGGTCCGCCTGCCCCGGCTGTCCCCCTCCGGGGACGTCCGGATCTGGGCGAAGCTGGAGGACCGCAACCCCACCGGCTCCGTCAAGGACCGCCCCGCCCTGCACATGATCGAGCAGGCGGAGAAGGCCGGCCGGCTGACCCCCGGGTGCACCATCCTGGAGCCCACTTCCGGCAACACCGGCATCTCCCTGGCCATGGCCGCCCGGCTCAAGGGCTACCGCATCGTCTGCGTGATGCCGGAGAACACCAGCGAGGAGCGCCGGCAGCTGCTGGCCATGTGGGGCGCCGAGATCATCTCCTCGCCCGCGGCCGGGGGTTCGAACACCGCCGTGCGCGTCGCCAAGGAGCTCGCCGCCGAGCACCCCGACTGGGTGATGCTCTACCAGTACGGGAACCCCGACAACGCCGGCGCCCACTACGCCACGACCGGCCCCGAGATCCTCGCCGACCTGCCCGGGATCACCCACTTCGTGGCCGGTCTCGGCACCACGGGAACCCTGATGGGCGTCGGCCGCTACCTGCGCGAACACGTACCGGACGTACGGATCGTCGCCGCCGAGCCGCGCTACGACGACCTCGTCTACGGCCTGCGCAACCTCGACGAGGGCTTCGTGCCCGAGCTCTACGACGAGACGGTCCTCACCACCCGCTACTCCGTCGGCTCCGAGGACGCCGTGCGCCGCACCCGCGAACTCCTCGCCGAAGAGGGCATCTTCGCGGGCGTCTCCACCGGCGCCGTGCTGCACGCCGCGCTCGGCGTCGCCCGCAAGGCCCAACGCGCCGGGGAGCGCGCGGACATCGTCTTCATCGTGGCCGACGGCGGGTGGAAGTACCTGTCCACCGGCCTGTACACCGCGCCCACCACGGAGGCCGCGGTGGCCGCGCTGCACGGGCAGCTCTGGGCCTGAGCACCCGCCCGGGACCGGGTGGGGGCCGCCGGGGAGACTGCCCCTACCGATGTTGGCGACCGGCTGACATCATCCCGTAGGAGACGCACATGAACTGTCCCGCATGTGGATCTTCGGACATGAGGCAACTCAACAATGGAAACTGGCAGTGCGGAAACTGCGGCGCAGTCACGGCTGGATCGGGCGGCCTGGGATGCGCTCGCCCCTGAGACGCGTGAACGGCTGGCGGCCGTGATGTCGCCGGAGGAGTTCACGGTGACGGCCGGCAGCGAGGAGTCCGCCGAGCGCTTCCGGCGCTTCATGGACACCCTCGACCGGGCGGAGCGCGTCCGGCCGCTGTAGCGGCCCGCCGCCGCCCGCACCGCACTGCGGACCCGTCCGCCGCCCCCGAAGGGCGCGGGCGGGTTTTCGCGCGCTCCGGCGCCCGGCGACGTCCGTCCTGGTGATTCCAGCCACAGACCCGGCCCGCGATGGAGCGGCCGCTCGGTTCCCGCCTTACCCTCGGACGCACCGCACGGTCACCGGCCCCCCGTCACCGGCCCACGGAGGTTCAGGCCCGCATGAAGCTCACCGTCGTCGGATGCGCGGGCTCGTTCCCGTCCACGGAATCCGCCTGTTCCAGCTATCTGGTGGAGGCCGACGGCTACCGGCTGCTCCTCGACATGGGCAACGGCGCTCTGGGCGAGCTCCAGCGCCACATCGGCCTCTATGATCTCGACGCGGTGCTGCTGTCCCACCTCCACCCCGACCACTGCATCGACATGTGCGGCTACTTCGTCGCCCGCTACTACCGGCACGACGGCGGCCGGGCCGGCGCCATCCCGGTGTACGGCCCGGAGGGCACCGAACAGCGGCTGCTCACCGCCTACGGCGACGTGCCGGACCCCGCGTGCATGCGCGAGGTCTTCGACTTCCGCACCCTCGGACCCGGCAGCTTCTCCGTCGGCCCGTTCACCGTCTTCACCGACCGCGTCAACCATCCCGTCGAGGCGTTCGCCTTCCGGGTGGAACACGGCGGCTCCGCCCTCGTCTACTCCGGCGACACGGGCCCCTGCGAGGCGCTCAACTCCCTCGCCAAGGACGCCGACCTGCTGCTCTGCGAAGCGTCCTTCACCCACGGCAAGGAGGACATCCCCGACCTCCACCTCAACGGCCTGGAGGCCGGCCGCCTCGCCTTGGACGCGCGCGTGGGGCGTCTCGTCCTCACCCACATCCCGCCGTGGACGGACCCCCTGCGCAACCTGCGCGACGCGCGCTCCCTGTACGACGGGCCCGCGGAGCTCGCCCACGCGGGGGCGGTGTACGAGGTTTAGGGTGCCCCGGTCCCGCCCTTTCGCCGTTTCCTGGGGCTGCGCCCCAGACCCCCTTGTCGCGGCTCCGCCGCTCGTCCTCAAGCGCCGGACGGGCTGAATATCAGCCCGTCCGGCGCTTGAGGACAACCGCGCGGAGCGCGGTTCGGGGGTGCGGGGGCGCAGCCCCCGCAAGAAACGGTGAAAGGGCGGGACCGGGGCAAAGCGAAGCCCCCGGGACCGACCGCGGTCCCGGGGGCTCACCACATGCTCAGCGCGAGATCAGCGCTTGGCCTTCGCAGCAGGCTTCCGCTTCCCCTGCGCAGGCGTCTTCTTCGCCCCGCCCTTGGCGGCAGCCGACTTCGCGGCACCCGACTTCGCCGCAGCCGGCTTGGCGTCAGCCTTGACCGAGGCCGCGGCCGCAGCCGGCTTCGCGTCGGCCTTCGCCTCCACCTTCGCCGCCGCCTCCGCGAACTCCGGATCCACCTCACGCCCCGGCGTCATCAAGTTGAACTTGGTGATCGCGAACCGGAAGACGAAGTAGTAGATCACCGCGAAGCCGAGACCCACCAGGATCAGCGCCCACGGCTTGCTGGCGATGCCCCAGTTGAGCACGAAGTCCACCGCGCCCGCGGAGAACCCGAAGCCGTCCTTCATGCCGAGCGCCCAGGTCAGCGCCATGGAGACACCGGTCAGCACCGCGTGGATCGCGTACAGCACCGGCGCGACGAACATGAACGTGAACTCGATCGGCTCGGTGACACCGGTGACGAACGCGGTGAGCGCGAGCGAACCCATCATGCCGCCGACGACCTTGCGGTTCTCGGGACGGGCGCAGTGCACGATCGCCAGGCAGGCGGCCGGCAGGGCGAACATCATGATCGGGAAGAAGCCGGTCATGAACTGGCCCGCGGACGGGTCCTTGGCGAGGAAGCGGGCGATGTCGCCGTTGACGGTGCCCTTGGGGCCGTCGAAGGAGCCGGCCTGGAACCACGGGAAGGAGTTGAGCAGGTGGTGCATGCCGATCGGGATCAGACCGCGGTTGGCGACACCGAAGATGCCCGCGCCGACGGCGCCGGAACCGACCAGCCACTCACCGAAGTTGTGCAGACCCGTACCGAGGACCGGCCAGATGTAGCCGAAGACGATACCGATGAGCAGACCCGCGAAGGACGACAGGATCGGCACCAGCCGGCGGCCGCCGAAGAAGCCCGCCCAGTCCGGCAGTTTGGTCCGGTAGAAGCGCTGGTAGAGCAGCGCGACCACGAGACCCATCACGATGCCGCCGAGCACCTTGGCGTCGACGGTCTGCTCGACCAGGGCGACCTTGTGGTCGACCACCGCCTCCTTCTTGGGGAGGCTGCTGTCGGTGAAGGTGCCGAGCACCTTCTGGAAGACCAGGTAGCCGGCGACGGCGGCCAGCGCGGTCGAACCGTCCGACTTCTTGGCGAATCCGATGGCGACACCGACGGCGAACAGCAGCGCCATGTTGTCGAGGATCGCGCCGCCACCGGCCGACAGGAACTGGGCGATCTTGTTCAGGAAGTGCGGGAACGACGCCTTGCCCAGCATGTCGTCCTGGCCCAGGCGGACCATCAGCGCCGCTGCGGGCAGCACCGCGACCGGCAGCATGAGGCTGCGGCCGATACGCTGGGCCACAGCCATCGCGCTTTTGCCGAAGCCCTTTTTATCGGCCGCTGAGGCGCTAGCCGTACTCATCGGATTCCTCCAGGAGAGGCGGGCGCTCGGAGATCGGGGCGACGGCCCTCTGGATGTGCCCGCTGAAAAATGCTGAATTTCTGGTCTACACCACTCAGTGGTTTAGACCTGTTGTAGCACGTGAAGCGGGCATAAAGGAATCCGTCAACGGTGGTGGGGTGCGACACACGGGGCCTGTGGGGCGGATCACTCCCAGAGGGGTCCCATTCGGCCCTTTACTCCGTCTTCTCCCGCTCCATCTCCCGAGTGATCTCCTCCGGCTCCCGCCCGGGCGTCGGCAGATCGAACCGCGTGATCGCGAAGCGGAACACCGCGTAATAGACGGCGGCGAGCCCGAGGCCGATCGGGATGATCAGCCACGGCCTGGTCGCCAGCCCCCAGTTGATCACGTAGTCGATCAGCCCGGCCGAGAAGCTGAAGCCGTCATGCACGCCGAACGCCCAGGACACGGCCATCGAGACACCCGTGAGCACCGCGTGCACCACGTACAGCCCCGGCGCGATGAAGAGGAACGAGTACTCGATGGGCTCCGTCACGCCCGTCACGAACGACGTCAGGGCCACCGAGAGCATCATGCCGCCGACCATCTTCCGGTTCTCCGGCCGGGCCGTGTGGGTGATCGCCAGGGCCGCCGCCGGCAGTGCGAACATCATGACGGGGAAGAAGCCGGTGGTGAACTGGCCGGCCGACGGGTCGCCGGCCAGGAAGCGGTTGATGTCGCCGTGCACCACCGTCCCGTCCGGCTTGGTGTAGTCGCCGAACTGGAACCACATGAACGTGTTCAGGAACTGGTGCAGCCCCACCACGAGCAGCGCCCGGTTCGCCACCCCGAAGACGCCCGCCCCCGTCTCGCCGAGGTCCGACAGCCACTGGCTGAAGCTCGTCAGGGCGTGGCCGACCGGCGGCCAGACCCACAGGCAGACCACCGCGAAGAGCAGCGCGACGAACGACATCATGATCGGGACCAGTCGCCGCCCGTTGAAGAAGCCCAGCCAGTCCACCAGCCGCACCCGGTGGAAGCGGACCCAGAACCAGGCGGTCAGCAGGCCGATCACGATGCCGCCGAAGACGCCGGGGTTCTGGTAGCCGGCGAGCGTCGCCGCGCCCGACCCCGAGACGCAGACGCCGCTCCACAGTCCCGCTCCCGCGAACTTCGCGGTGTGCGGGCAGTCCTCGGGGAACTGGTGCAGGACGGAGAAGTAGACGAGGAAGGCGACGACCGCCGCCAGCGCCGTCGAGCCGTCCGCCTTCTTCGCCATACCGATGGCGACGCCGACGCAGAACAGCAGTGGCAGTCCGAGCGCCGAGTCGAGCAGCGCGCCGCCCGCCCCGGCGAAGACCTTGGCGACGTCCGTCCAGCCCAGGCCGTCGGCGCCGAAGACGTCGGGCTGGCCCAGCCGGTTGAGGATGCCGGCGGCCGGGAGCACCGCGATCGGCAGCTGGAGGCTGCGGCCCATCTTCTGCAGGCCCTGCAGGAGGCCCTGCCACCGCTTGCCCCGCGCTGGGCTGGTGGCCTGTGCGCTCATCCGCGTCCTCCCGGCTGGCATACTGGTGTAGACCACTTGGGATGCGAGATCGGGCGTCCCGAACGCGGGTCCCGGTGGCCGCCATCTTTCGCCAGATGACGGACATACGCCCACGTAATTGGTCTGAACGTGGGTTACCGTGGGAAAGCCGGTCGGCGGTACCGCCGAGGGCCGAGACAACAGGAGTGCACATGGCCAGCAAGGCAGAGAAGATCGTCGCCGGTCTCGGCGGACTCGACAACATCGAGGAGATCGAGGGCTGCATCACCCGCCTCCGCACCGAGGTCAACGACCCCGAGCTGGTCGACGAGGCCGCCCTCAAGGCCGCCGGCGCGCACGGCGTCGTGAAGATGGGCACTGCCATCCAGGTCGTCATCGGCACCGACGCGGACCCGATCGCCGCGGAGATCGAAGACATGATGTGAGCCGCTGAGCTCCCGCGAAGGGCCCTGTTCCGGCCAGTGATGCGTGATCCGCATCGAACCGGAACAGGGCCCTTCGCGATCCCGATAGGCTCACCACCATGTCTCGTATCGACGGCCGCACGCCCGACCAGCTCCGCCCGGTGACCATCCAGCGTGGCTGGAGCAAGCACGCAGAGGGCTCCGTCCTCGTCTCCTTCGGCGACACCAAGGTCCTCTGCACCGCCAGCGTCACCGAGGGCGTCCCCCGCTGGCGCAAGGGCAGCGGCGAGGGCTGGGTCACCGCCGAGTACGCGATGCTGCCCCGCGCCACCAACACCCGCGGCGACCGCGAGTCCGTGCGCGGCAAGATCGGCGGGCGCACCCACGAGATCTCCCGCCTCATCGGCCGCTCGCTGCGCGCCGTCATCGACTACAAGGCGCTCGGCGAGAACACCATCGTCCTCGACTGCGACGTTCTCCAGGCCGACGGCGGCACCCGTACCGCCGCCATCACCGGCGCCTACGTCGCGCTCGCCGACGCCGTCGCCTGGGCCCAGCGGAAGAAGCTGGTCAAGCACGGCCGCCACCCCCTCACCGGCACCGTCTCCGCCGTCAGCGTCGGCATCGTCGACGGCGTCCCGCTGCTCGACCTCTGCTACGAGGAGGACGTCCGCGCCGAGACCGACATGAACGTCGTCTGCACCGGCGACGGCCGCTTCGTCGAGGTCCAGGGCACTGCCGAGGCCCAGCCGTTCGCCCGCGCCGAGCTCGACGCCCTCCTCGACCTCGCCGTCAAGGGCTCCGCCGACCTCGACGCCGCCCAGCGCGCCGCCCTGGGGCAGACGATGTAGCTACCATGCTGGGGGCGCGGCGAGGGGGTCGTGCCCCCATGAGCACCGGGCAGCACGCCCACCGGAGGGGAACGCCGCATGGCCTCGCGCCACCACCGCCCGCGCCGCACCACCGCCGTCGCGGCTCTCGCCGCCGCGGCCCTCGCCCTGCCCGCCGTGACCGCCTGCTCGCAGGCGCGGGCGGCGGCGGACTGCGGCGCCCTCGCCAAGGACGTCCAGCGCGACGTCGGGAACCTGCGGCGGACCATCGCCGACGACTCCAAGGACCCGCAGAGCGGCCAGGAGTTCATCGACAGGATCAACCGGGACCTCGGCGAGGTCACCCGGAGGACCGGGGCCGACACCGACAGCGACGGCGAGTCCCCGGTCAAGGACGCCATCGGCGAGGTCACCGCGGCCGTGGACGACATCCAGGACAGCGTCGGCGACGGCGAGCGACCCGACGTCACCGCCCTGACCAAGGCGGCCGGTGCGCTGACCACGGCGTGCACCAAGGGCTGACGCCGTCCCCGGTGCGCACCGGGGCGGACCGGGACCCCACGCGTCCTGCGTGAATAATCGGGCCCCATGAAGCGCCTGATCCTCGCCACCCGCAACGCCCACAAGGTCACCGAGCTGCGCTCGATCCTCACCGGGGCCGGCCTCGACGTCGAACTCGTGGGCGCCGACGCCTACCCCGAGATCCCCGACGTCAAGGAGACCGGCGTCACCTTCGCCGAGAACGCCCTCCTCAAGGCGCACGCCCTGGCCCGGGCCACCGGACTGCCGGCCGTGGCCGACGACTCCGGCCTCTGCGTGGACGTCCTGAACGGCGCCCCCGGCATCTTCTCGGCCCGCTGGGCGGGCCGGCACGGCGACGACAAGGCCAACCTGGACCTCCTCCTCGCCCAGCTCTCCGACATCGCCGCCCCGCACCGCGCCGCGCACTTCGCCTGCGCCGCCGCCCTGGCCCTGCCGGACGGCACCGAGCGGGTGGTCGAGGGACGGCTGCGCGGCACGCTCCGCACCGAGCCCGCCGGCAGCGGCGGCTTCGGCTACGACCCGATCCTCCAGCCCGACGGCGAGACCCGTACCTGCGCCGAGCTGACCGCCGAGGAGAAGAACGCCATCAGCCACCGCGGCCAGGCGTTCCGCGCCCTGGTGCCGGTGGTGCGCGAACTGCTGGGCTGACCCCCGAGCCGGCTCCGGCACACCGATGGCCCGGCTCGCGTCGACTGCGAGCCGGGCCATCGGCCCGGGTGCGCCCGGTCGGATTCGAACCGACAAACACGACCACCTAAAGATCGCCGCTCAGCCCTTGGCGTACGGGCGCCGGTGCCGTGCCTACTGTACTGGGCCGGGCCGCACGCGGGGGAGGAGAGTCCGGCCACGCCAGGGGACCGTCCGGGGCCCGGTGCGCGGCCCGGTGACGGAGCGTCGGCGGCCCTCGGTCCCCGTGCCCGCCGCGGAACGATTCACCCCCGACGTGCCGTACGCGCGTGCGACGCGTCACACGCCCACGTTCCCCCGCGAACCGGTCGCCCCCGGAAGGGAACGCGGCCCTCGATTTACCCGTCCCTCACACCGGGGGAGAGACGGGTCCACCGCGCCGCGGACCGGCCGCCCGCCACCCGACCGCTCCCGACGTGCCCGTCGAAAACGCCCGCGACCACCCGACCGAGGAAGAGAGTCCGATGACCGACCGTGCCGTGCCCCGTCGGCGGGTCCGCGCGCGCACCCTCCTGGGGATGTCCGGCGCGGTGGCGGTGCTGGCCCTCGGGGGCGTGTGGCTGGGGCAGGGGGTGGACCGGGCGAACGCCGTGTCCGACGCGCCGCAGACGGCGAGGGCCAAGAAGGAACAGCAGGAACAGCGCGACCGGGCGACGGCCTCCGCCGACTTCGCGCCGGGCGCCGCCCGGGAACTGCCGGGCGTCCGCGACTGCGGGTACGGCGAGCCGCTGCTGGAACCGAAGATCATCACCCTGAGCTGCGCCAACGGCGGCGCGGTGGCGAGCGACATCGAGTGGGACACGTACGCCGCCGACAAGGCCGAGGGCGACGGCGTGGTGCTGGTGTCCAGCGGCGCGAACGGCTCGGCGCGTACGTCCTTCCCGGCCCGGCTGACGCTCTCCCGGCCGCGGAAGGTCGACGGGATGCCGGCGTTCACCTCGGTGGAGGTCGTCTACACGGGACTCACCCCGGCCGGGAAGACGACCGAGACGTACTCGATCACGTGATGGGCATCCGTGGCCGGATCGCACTGGCGATCTCCTCCGTCGCCGCGCTGGCGGTCGTCCTGCTCGGCGTGGCCGTGCACCACGTCTCCGGGCTGGAGCGGGACCGCCAGGCGCGGGCGCAGCAGGACCGGCTGCTGAGCTCCGCCCTCCAGCTCTACCAGCGGGAGGGCCAGGTGACGCTGAACGCCCAGCTGGACGACGCGGCGCTGCCGGCGCCGCTGGCCAAGGCGGTGGCCAAGGGCCGCTCGGGGACGTACATCAGCGGCGGCGAGGACCCCCGCGTCTGGGCGGCGACGGGCGTGGGCTCCGGCAAGGTGCTGTCGGTCTCGGCGTCCTATCCCAAGCGGGACGCCTTCCAGCGCGCCCTGGACTGGGCGCTGTTGCTGTCGGGCGCGGTGACCGTGGTGCTGATGGCGGTGGTGGGCTGGTTCGTGGCGCAGGGCCTGTCCCGGCGGCTGCGGCTGAGCGCGGCCGAGGCGCGCCGGATCGCGGCGGGCGAGGCGCCCGCGGCGGGCGGGACCGGGCCGGCGGGCCGGGACGAGGTGGCGGAGCTGGAGCGCTCGGTGCGGGCGATGGCGACGGCGCTGGCGGCCCGGGTGGAGGCCGAGCGGGAGTTCACGGCCGACGTGGCGCACGAGCTGCGGACGCCGGTGGCGGGCCTGGTGGCCTCGGCCGAGCTGCTGCCGCACCCGCGCGCCGTGGAGATGGTGCAGGAGCGGGCGCAGACGCTGCGGGCGCTGGTGGAGGACCTGCTGGAGGTCTCCCGGCTGGACGCGGGGGTGGAGAGCGCCCAACTGGACGCGGTGGAGCTGCCGTCGCTGGTCCGGGGCGTGGTGAAGCGGGCGCGGGGCCAGCGCGGGGTGGATGACGTGGCGGTCGAGGTGGTCGGCGAGGGCCGCATCGTGGCGACGGACGCCCGCCGGGTGGAGCGGATCCTGGTGAACATCCTGGCCAACGCGGCGAAGCACGGGAAGCCGCCGATCGAGGTCCGGGTGGAGGGCACCCGGATCGTCGTCCGGGACCACGGCGGCGGCTATCCGCCGGAGCTGGTCAGCCAGGGGCCGCGGCGGTTCCGCACGGCCGCCCCGGAGCGGGGGACCGGGCACGGGCTGGGGCTGACGATCGCCGTGGGCCAGGCGGCGGTGCTCGGCGCCCGGCTGGAGTTCGGCTCGGCGGAGGGCGGCGGCGCCCAGGCCGTCCTCGACCTGCCGGAGGCCGAGGACGAGCCGGAGGACCGTCCCGTGCTGCGCGGGGAGCGGGCGTACGGCCGGTGAGCGGCCCGGGTCCCGGGGGTCGTCAGAGCCCCAGATCCTTGATGATCTTCGCGACGTGGCCGGTGGCCTTGACGTTGTACAGCGCGCGCTCGACCTTCCCCTCCTCGTCGACGATCACGGTGGAGCGGATCACGCCGGTCACGGTCTTGCCGTAGAGCTTCTTCTCGCCGAAGGCCCCGTACGCCTCCAGGACCTTCTTCTCGGGGTCCCCGACGAGGGTGACCCGCAGTTCCTCCTTCTCGCGGAACTTCGCGAGCTTCTCCGGCTTGTCGGGCGAGACGCCGATGACGTCGTAGCCGTGGCCCGCAAGGAACTCCAGGTTGTCCGTGAAGTCGCACGCCTGCTTGGTGCAGCCGGGGGTGAGGGCGGCGGGGTAGAAGTAGACGATCACCTTCCGGCCCTTGTGGTCGGCGAGGGAGACGGGCCGGCCGTCGGCGTCGGGCAGGGTGAAGGCGGGGGCGGTGTCGCCGGGCTGGAGTCGCTCGCTCATGGTTCTCCTGTGCTTCGGGGCGGTGGGCGGGTCTGCCGGGGACCGAGCCTAACGACCCCGGACGGCCTCAGGGCGGGCCCACCGGGGGTGCCATGGGGCGGGGCGCCGAGCGAACTGACAGACTGTTGTCATCACTCGTCATCACTCTTATGAGACTACGGAGGCAGCGCGGTGCCGGAAGCCAGGACCCCTGCGCAGATCGAGGCGGACATCGCCCGCAGGCGCAGTGAGCTCGCCGTGACGCTCGACGAGATCGGTGTGCGGATGCACCCCAGCACGATCATCGGCGACGCGAAGGCGAAGGCGGCCTCGAAGGTGGACCACACCCTCGGGCGGGCCTGTGCGATCGCGAACCGGGTGGTCTCGGACGTACGGGCGCAGTTCGTGACGGACGAGGGCGTGCCGCGCCTGGAGCGGATCGTTCCGGCGGCGATGCTGGCCGTCGGCGTGCTCGGGCTGCTGACGGCCTCCTCGCGCCGCGGCAAGGACAAGAAGTAGCGTTCCCCGCCCGTCACGGGCGGAGCGACCGCCGGGTCCGTACGGCCGCCGTCCGCGCGCGGTCCCGTACGGCGTCCGGCGGTCGCGGCGTGTGACGGGCGGGACGCGCCGCGTGGCGGACCGGCCGCCCGGCCCGGAACGGGCCTCCCGGCCCCTCCCGTTGTGGTCCCGCTCTGGTCTCACGGGGCCGCCGGGCCGGGTACGGTCATGGCGTGCGTACGAACACGACCCACGACAAGCTGCCCATCCGGATGCTCCACGACCGCGTGCTGGTCCGGACCGACATCCCCGAGGGCGAGCGCCGCTCCAGCGGCGGCATCGTCATCCCCGCGACCGCGGCGGTGGGCCGCCGGCTGGCCTGGGCCGAGGTCGTGGCCGTGGGCCAGAGCGTGCGCACGGTGGAGCCCGGCGACCGGGTGCTCTACGACCCCGAGGACCGCGCCGAGGTCGAGGTCCGCGGCGTGGCCTATGTGCTGATGCGCGAGCGCGACCTGCACGCGGTGGCGGCGGAGCGGCTGGAGGGGTCGGACGACTCCACCGGCCTGTACCTGTAGCGGCGCCGTCGTACCCGTACCGGCGGCCGGACTTTGCCCGGGCCGGCCGTTTGCTACCGTCGGAAGGACCCCGACGAGACGCGCCGTACCGGGTCAGGACAAGACGACGCACCCCTGGAGAAGCGATTCCACGGAGGTGCCGTCATGGCATGGATCCTGCTCGTCGTCGCCGGCCTGCTGGAGGTCGGCTGGTCCGTCGGCATGAAGTACACCGACGGCTTCACCCGGCTCTGGCCGAGCGTCCTCACCGTCGCGGGGATCGCGGCCAGCATGCTGCTGCTGTCGCGGGCCGCCCGGACGCTGCCCATCGGCACGGCCTACGGCGTGTGGGTCGGCATCGGCGCGGCGGGCGCCGCCGTGCTCGGCATGACGGTGCTGGGCGAGCCGGCCGGCGCGGCCCGGATCTTCTTCGTCGTCCTGCTGCTGGTGGCCGTGGTCGGTCTCAAGGCGACGTCGGGGCACTGACCCCCTGCGAGCGCGCGATGCCCCGGCCCCTTTCCGGGCCCGGGGCATCGCGACACCGTGACGGCTCAGTAGTCGTAGCCCAGCAGATCGTGCTCGCTCGTCCGCGCCTCGCGCCCCGGGTTGGGACCGAGCGTGATGATCGGCAGCGAGGGCGGCCCGGTCGGCTCCGGCGGCTCCGTCGGGAACGAGGGGCGCACCGGCCGCGACGGGGGCGCGGTCGCCGTGGGCCTGCGCGGGGGTGCGGAGGTGGCCGGCGGCGGACTGGAGGACGGCGGGGGCGCGGAGGTGGTGGGCGGCTCCGGGGGCGGGCTCTCGGCGCCCTGCTGGACCTCCAGGTCGAAGTCGTGCGCGGGCGTGCCCTCCAGCGCGTCGGCGGTGTACGTGGCCCAGATCTGTGCCGGGTAGCCGCCGCCGTTGATGCGCGGCAGCCCGGTGGCGCCGTACAGCGGCTTCTGCTCGCCGCTCTCGGAGTCCTGGCCCATGACGGCGACGACGGTGGCCAGGTCGGGGGTGTAGCCCGCGAACCAGGCGGCCTTGTCCTCCTCCGCGGTGCCGGTCTTGCCGGCCGCCGGCCGCCCGGCGGCGCGCGCGGCGGCGCCGGTCCCGCCGGGGCTCTCGACCACGCTCCGCAGCACGGCGGTGGTGGTGTCGGCGGCCTCTCGGGGGACGGCCTGCTTCCGCTCCTGCCGGTCGGGCAGTTGAAGGTTCTCGCCGCCCTTGGTGGCCTTCTCCACCAGCGTGTACGGGCCGTGCCGCCCGTGGTTGGCGAGGGTGGCGTACGCCTGCGTCATGTCCAGGACGCTGGCGGTGGCCGGCCCGAGGGCGATCGAGGGGGACGCGGTCAGGTCGGGTGTCTTCTCGGGGATGCCGAGGGAGACGGCGGTCGCCTTCACCCGCGACGGGCCGACGTCCTCGGCCATCTGCGCGTAGACGGCGTTCACCGACAGGTCGGTGGCCTTGGTGACGGTGATCGGCCCGTAGCTGCGGTCGTCCTCGTTCGCGGGGGCGTAGCCGACGGGCCCGTCCGGGCCCTGCACCGGCCGCTTGTTCGTGCCGTCGTACACCGTGAACGGGGTGATGGGCCGGCCCTGCTGGGTGGTGGAGTCGTTCTGCACGGCCGAGGTGAAGACGAACGGCTTGAAGGTGGAGCCGACCTGGTAGTCGCGGCGGGTGGCGTTGTTGACGTACTGCCGGGTGTAGTCGATGCCGCCGTAGAGGGCGACGATCCGGCCCGTGCGCGGTTCGATGGAGGCGCCCCCGGCGCGGACGTAGGAGTCGGTCTTGCGGGAGTCGCTGAGCTCGTCCATCAGCTGGGACTGCACCGCGTCGGCGAACGCCTTCTGCTTCTTGCGGTCGATGGTGGTGGTGATGCGGTAGCCGCCGGCGGCCAGCGTCTGCTCGTCGACGATCTTGTTGCCGGTGAGGTAGTCCTTGACCGCCTCCACCAGGTAGCCGCGCTGGCCGGACATGCCGAGCCGCGGCTTGCTCTTGCCCGGTGCCGGGAACCGCACGGCGGCCCGCTGCTCGCGGGTCAGCCACTTCTTCTTGACCATGCCGTCGAGGACGTAGTTCCAGCGGGCCACGGCCCGGGGCTTGTTCTCCGGGTGGGCGCCGACGTCGTACGCGCTCGGCGCGTTGAGCAGGGTGGCGAGGTAGGCGCCCTGCGCGACGTCCAGCTTGTCGGAGTCCTTGCCGTAGTACGCCTGGGCGGCGGCCTGGATGCCGTAGGCGTTGCGCCCGAAGTAGCTGGTGTTGAGGTAGCCCTCCAGGATGTCGTCCTTGCCGGACTCGCGGTCCAGCTTGATGGCGATGAAGAACTCCTTCACCTTGCGGCTGATGGTCTGTTCCTGGCCCAGGTAGTAGTTCTTCACGTACTGCTGGGTGATCGTGGAGCCCGACTGCTTGCCCTTGCCGGTGACGGTGTTCCACGCCGCGCGGACCATCGCCTCGGGGTTGACCGCGGACTCGCCGTAGAAGTCGCGGTCCTCGGCGGCGAGCACCGCGTGCTGGACGGCCTTGGGGATGCGGCTGAGGGGCACGCTCTCCCGGTTGACCTCCCCGTCGCGGGCGAGCTGGGTGCCGTCCGCGTACAGGAAGACGTTGCTCTCGGCGGTCGCCGCCTTGTTGGCGGCCGGGATGTCGACCAGCGTGTACCCGGCGATCAGGCCGCCCGCGAGGAGGAGGACGACCAGCAGGAACCCGCCGAGCACCATGCGCCACGTGGGCAGCAGCCGTCGCCAGCCGGTGCGCTTGCGGGGCCGGGCGGCGTCGCCTCTCGGCGCCCAGCCCGGCGGGTCGTCACCCCTGGCACGGGTGCGGTGCTGTGACTGCTCGTCGCTCATCTTTCCCGGAACTCCTCGGCCCGCCGCCGGGGTTGCGGCCACGGCGGACGGTGTCGGTCAGGCGGTGCCGCACGACCCGGCAGCGCTGCCGTGCTTCCCGGAAGCACTGTCGCACCACCGGTCCCGGCCGGAGGGATCCAGCGCCCCCGTACGGCGCGGTCAGGTCCGTTCGGCGGCGGGCGACCACTCCGAGGGGTGAATAATCCATGGCACGGGACTGAGGGATACGGCTACGCTCCTGCGCTTCGGGATTCGGCCCGGCCGGTCGGCGGACTGACAAGGTTCAACGAGACGAGGGGGCGTGGGATGCGGCTGTACGCCGCCGTCGCGGTGAGCGGCTTCCGGCGCCACGCCACGTACCGGATGGCCACCGCGGCCGGGGTGTTCACCAATACGGTCTTCGGATTCATCCTCGCCTACACCTTCATCGCCCTCTGGGACGAGCGCCCGCACCTGGGCGGCTACGACCGGGGGCAGGCCCTCACCTTCGTCTGGGTCGGCCAGGCCCTGCTGGCGGCGGTCTCGCTGCTCGGCGGCGGATTCGAGCAGGAGTTGCAGACGCGCATCCGCAACGGCGACATCGCGATCGACCTCTACCGGCCCGCCGACCTCCAGCTGTGGTGGCTCTCCGCCGACCTGGGCCGGGCCGCCTTCCAGCTGCTGGGCCGCGGGGTGGTGCCGCTGACGGCGGGCGCTCTCTGCTTCGAACTCACGCTCCCCGGCGACCCGTTGCGCTGGCTGCTGTTCCTGTGCGCCGTCACGCTGGCCGTCGTGGTCGGCTTCGCGCTGCGCTTCCTGCTGGCGCTGTGCGCCTTCTGGCTGCTCGACGGCGACGGCGTCATCATGATCGGCCAACTGCTGTGCGTCTTCTTCTCGGGCACACTGCTGCCGCTCACCGTCTTCCCCGGCGCCTTCGCCGACGTGGCGCAGGCCCTGCCGTGGTCCGCCGTCCTCCAGGTGCCGGTGGACGTGCTGATCGGCCGGTACGCGGGGGCGGGCCTGGCGGGCGCGCTCGGCTTCCAGGCCGGCTGGGCGGCGGTGCTGCTGGCCCTGGGCCGGCTGACCCAGGCGCGGGCCACCCGGAAGGCGGTGGTCCAGGGTGGCTGAGCGCACGGCCCGCCGCGCGCACGCCGTCCGCGCGTACCTGCTGATCGCCGGGATGTGGGTGCGTTCGACGATGACGTACCGCGCGTCCTTCGTCCTCATGACGATCGGCAACTGCGTGGCGGGCGGCCTGGACTTCCTCGCCATCCTGCTGATGTTTTCGCACATCGACGCCCTGGGCGGCTTCACCCTCCCCGAGGTCGCGCTGCTCTACGGCGCCACCTGCACCTCCTTCGGCCTCGCTGACCTGATCCTGGGCAACGCGGAACGCGTGGGGCAGCGGGTGCGCGACGGCACGTTCGACACCCTGCTGGTGCGCCCGGTGCCCGTCCTCGCCCAGGTGGCCGCCGACCGCTTCGCCCTCCGCCGGCTGGGCCGGACCAGCCAGGGGCTGGTGGTGCTGGGCTGGGGCGCCGCCTCGGCGGACGTGGCCTGGACGCCGCTCAAGGCGCTGTTCCTGCTGGTGACCGTGGTCGCCGGGACGGCGATCTTCTGCGCCGTCTTCCTGGCCGGGGCGGCGTTCCAGTTCTGGGCGGCCGACGCCTCGGAGGTGGCCAACTCCTTCACGTACGGCGGCGTCACGCTGCTCCAGTACCCGCCGACGGTCTTCGCCCAGGACCTGGTGCGCGGCGTGACGTTCGTCGTCCCGCTCGCCTTCGTCAACTGGCTGCCCGTACTGCGGCTGCTGGGCCGGGACGACCCGCTGCACCTGCCCGGATGGGTGTCGCTCTGCGGGCCGCTGGTGGCGGTGCTACTGCTCATGCTCACGGGGTTGGTGTGGCGGGCGGGCCTGAGGAGCTATCGGAGCACAGGGAGTTGAGAGTGGACGAGCAAGGAGACCCGGACCGGGCGTTCATCCGACTGGACGGAGTGGAGAAGGTCTTCCACGTCCGCAGGCGCGCCGGACTGCTGCGCCGCGAGCGGCGCGAGGTCAGGGCCGTCGACGGCCTCTCGTTCCGCGTACCGCGCGGCGAGATCGTCGGCTACATCGGCCCCAACGGCGCCGGCAAGTCCACGACGATCAAGATGCTCACCGGCATCCTCATGCCCAGCGGCGGCCGGCTGCGCGTCGCCGGCATCGACCCGACCCGCGACCGCACCCGGCTGGCCCGCCGGATCGGCGTCGTCTTCGGGCAGCGCACCACCCTGTGGTGGGACCTGCCGCTGCGCGACTCCTACGGCCTGGTGCGCCGCATGTACCGCATCCCCGACGCCCGTTACCACGCCAACATGGAACGCTGCGTCGACCTGCTCGACCTGGGCGACCTCCTCGACGTCCCCGTCCGGCAGCTCTCCCTCGGCCAGCGGATGCGCGGGGACATCGCGGCGGCCCTGCTGCACGACCCCGACGTGCTCTACCTGGACGAGCCGACGATCGGCCTCGACGTGGTCAGCAAGGCGAAGGTGCGCGGCTTCCTCCGCGACCTCAACGCCGAGCGCGGCACCACCGTCCTGCTGACCACCCACGACCTGACCGACATCGAGCAGCTGTGCGGCCGGGTGATGGTCATCGACCACGGCCGGCTGGTCTACGACGGCGGACTGGACGGCCTGCACACCGTGGGGGAGAGCGAACGGATGCTCGTCGTCGACCTCGAACGCGAACTCCCGCCGATCGACGACGTCCCCGGCATCCGCGTCGACCGGGTCGAAGGCCCCCGCCAGTGGCTGGCCTTCCCGGCGGCCCGCAGCGCCGCCCCCATCGTGGCGGCCGTCGCCGAGCGCTACCCGCTGGTCGACCTCTCGGTGCGCGAACCGGACATCGAGCAGGTCATTGCCCGGCTCTACGCCGATCGGCCGAGTCTGTGACGCCATCAGGCCCTACCCTGTGGTCATGACAAGCGAACGTCCTGAGATGCGCGCCTCCGACGCCGAGCGCGAGCGCGTCGCCGAGGCGCTGCGTACGGCCGTCGCCGAAGGGCGGCTGGACATGGAGGAGTTCGGGGAGCGTCTGGACGCGGCCTACAAGGCCCGGACCCACGCCGACCTCGCCCCCCTCGTCCGCGACCTGCCGGCCGCCGGGACCGAACTCGCCGTCCCCGCCTCGGAGGCCCTCGCCGCCACGGACGAGAGCTGGGAAGGCCGCATCGGCGGAACCCCGTCCTCCAAGGGCGCCGTCGCCGTCATGGGCGGCTTCCAGCGGCACGGCCGGTGGACCGTGCCCCGGATGTTCACCGCCTTCACCTTCTGGGGCGGCGGCCAGATCGACCTCCGCCAGGCGCACTTCGAGGGCCGCGAGGTGACGATCCGCTGCATCGCGGTGATGGGCGGCGTGGAGGTCGTCGTCCCTCCGGACCTGGACGTCGAGGTCAACGGCCTCGGCCTGATGGGAGGCTTCGACTCCAAGGGCACGGGCACGGGCTCGCCCGGCTCGCCGCGCGTGCGGATCACGGGGTTCGCGTTCTGGGGCGGGGTGGGGGTGACGCGGAAGGAGCGCGGGGACAAGCGGTCGAGGATGTCCTTGGAAAAGGGCAATTAGCCCGTCCGGCGTTTGAGGACAACCGCGCGGAGCGCGGTTTCGGGGGTGCGGGGGCGCAGCCCCCGCGAGAAACGGGAAGGGGCGGGGCTGGGGCAACCCCCTCCCGCCCCCGGGGCGGCCTAAAGCGCCGCATCCACCGGCCGCCCGACAAGCGCGCCGAGATCGACAGCCTCGGCCATCCGCTGATACCCCAGATCATTCGGATGCAGCCGATCCCCACTGTCATAAGCGGGCAGCAACCGCTGCGGAGCGGCCGGATCCCGCAGCACCCGGTCGAAATCCACCACGGAGTCGAACACCCGCCCGGCCCGGATCTCCGCGTTCACGGCCAGCCGCACAGGCTCCTGCCGCGCCGGCACCACCCCCAGGTGCCCGCCGAACGGCGTCAGCGTGGACCCGACGACCACCAGCCCGCGCGTGTGCGCCCGCGCCACCAGCCGCCGCAGCCCGTCGACGATGCGCCGGGCGTCGAGCTGCTGCGGGCGCCGCAGGATGTCGTTCACCCCCAGTTCGACGACGACGGCCCGGACGCCCGTCCGTCCGAGCACGTCGCGGTCGAACCGGTCGAGCGCGCTGGGATTGTTGGGCCGCTCCCGGCCGCCGCGGTTGCCGAGCAGGATGCGGTTGCCGCTGATGCCTTCGTTGAGCACGCCGTAGCGCGGAGCGTCCGGCTCGGTGCGCAGCCGCTCGGCCAGGTGATCGGTCCACCGCCGGTTGGCGCTCATCGTCGAGTTGACGCCGTCGGTGATGGAGTCGCCGATGGCGACGACCGAGCCCGCCGCCTGCGTCCCCCAGACGTCGAGCCCGGTGACGTACCGCCAGTAGGGCGTCCGGACGGTGTACGCCGCGCCGTCGACCGCCTCCGTCCGGTCGCCGCGCGCGAGCCACGAGACCTGCCGGGCGTGCGGGTGCAGCGTCACCGGCCCGGACGGCTCCGCCGCGTAGAGGGTGACGAGCAGGTCGGACGCGGGGGCCACGGTGAGCGGCACGGGGTCGCTGACGGCGTCCCCGCCGGCGGGCACGCTCACCGCGCCCTGGCCGCCGAACGACAGCCGCCGCATGGTCCCGGGCACCGCGGCGGCCGTGCCCGGCCCGGCGGAGACGGCGAGCGAGGCGTGGGTGAGGCGCAGCGGCCGGTTGCCGAAGAGGTTGGAGAGGTGGATGCGGGCGCCGGTGCCGCCGACGCTGGTGTGGATCACATTGCGGATGGACGTCCCGGGGAGCCCGGCCGGCGCCCGGGGGTCGGCGGCGGCGGGCGCGGCGGCCCAGGAACCGGCCCAGCCGCTCACCGCGGCGGGCGCGGCGGCCGTCCGCCTGCGCTGCGGTTCGTCGCCGCTCGTGGTGCCGCCCGCGGTCCCCAGGAAGATCGCCGCGGAGACCAGGGTGACGACGGCCACCAGCGCGGCGAGCAGGGCTCCGGCGGCGCCGCGGGACAGAGGGGGCCTGGTCATGCGGGAAGTCTCCTGAACGGCGGGCGGACGGAGCGGGATCCGGGCGGGCCGCCGGGGAAGGCGCCCATGAGGGTGCCGCCGCGGCCCGGTCGCCGGGTCCATGATCCCACGCGGGTCGCGGGGGCTCCGGGCGGCCGGACCACCGGTGCGGACCGGCCGCGACGTGTCAGACGGTGGGAACTACCGGGCCGTTCCCCGAGTCGAGCGGGTAGAGAGGAAAGAGCTTTCCCGAGCGGGACGGGGAAACCTCTGAGGAAACGCGAACGGGTGGTACGGATGAATCGGTCCCAAGGGGACGCGGCGGCGGGCGCCGAAGGCGGTGGAGAGCCGTCCGGAGGCGGGCGGCCCAGGACGGGGGCGACGGGACCGGCGGGGGCGACGGGACCGACGGGGGCGACTGGGCCGACAGGAGAGGCAGGAGAGACAGGCGAGGGTCTGCCGGGGAAGTCCGGTGGGAAGCCGCTCCGGGAAACACCCGGAGGGACGCCGGGAAGGCGGCCGTCCGAAGGAGTGATGCCCGCGAAGGAGCGGCCTGGAACGGGAGCGGCGGCGGGGGCCGCGCCGGGGCCGGAGCGGCCCGGCACGGGAGCGGCGTCGGGGGCCCCGCCGGGGTCGGAGCGGCCCGGGGCCGGGACCGGCTTCACCTACAGCGAGGCCGACGAGCGCAAGCGCCGCGGCGTCCGCCGGATGAAGACGTTCGCCACCGGCCTGCTGCTCGCCGTCGCCCTCGTCTACGCCCTCGCCACCTGGGCGAAGTCCTCGGGGGCCGTGGGCGCGGGCACCTGGGCGGGCTACGTGGCCGCCGCCGCGGAGGCGGGCATGGTGGGCGCGCTCGCCGACTGGTTCGCCGTCACCGCGCTGTTCCGCCGCCCGCTGGGCCTGCCGATCCCGCACACCGCGATCATCCCGACCAAGAAGGACCAGCTAGGACAGAGCCTCGGCGAGTTCGTCGGCGAGAACTTCCTCTCCGGCGACGTCGTCCGCCGCCGGCTGCGCGCCGTGGGCATCGGCTCCCGCCTCGCCGCCTGGCTCGCCGCCCCCGAGCACGCCGACCGGGTGACCGCCGAACTGTCCACCGCCCTACGTGGCGCCCTGCGCGTCCTCCGCGACGCGGACGTGCAGGCGGTGGTCGGCGAGGCCGTCACCCGGCGGGCCGACGCCCAGGAGATCGCCCCGGGCGTCGGCCGGATGCTGGAGCGGATCATCGCCGACGGCGGCCACCACAAGGCCGTCGACCTGGTGTGCGCCCGCGCCCACGACTGGCTGGTCGCGCACGGGGACTCGGTCATGCACGCCGTCGCCGGCGGCGCGCCCGGCTGGACGCCGCGCTTCGTCGACCGCAAGGTCGGCGAGCGGGTCTACAAGGAACTGCTGCGCTTCGTCACCGAGATGCGCGACATGCCCGAACACCCGGCGCGCGGCGCGGTCGACCGCTTCCTCGCCGACTTCGCGCACGACCTCCAGTCCGACCCGGACACCCGGGCCCGGGTGGAGCGGCTGAAGTCGGAGATCCTGGGCCGGAGCGAGGTGCAGGACCTGATCGCGTCGGCCTGGAGCTCCGTCCGGGCGATGGTGGTGGCCGCCGCCGAGGACGAACGCAGCGAACTGCGGCTGCGCACCCGTACGGCGATCCTCTCCCTGGGCGCCCGGATGACCGCCGACGAGCGGCTGCGCGCCAAGGTCGACGGCTGGCTGGAGGACGCGGCCGTGTACGTGGTGACGACGTACCGGGACGAGATCACCTCGCTGATCACGGAGACCGTGGCGAGCTGGGACGCGGAGCAGACGTCCCGCAAGATCGAGGCGCACATCGGGCGGGACCTGCAGTTCATTCGCATCAACGGCACGGTGGTGGGTGCGCTGGCGGGCCTGCTCATCTACTCGGCGTCGCGGCTGCTGGGGGCGTGAGGCCCGGGGAGGCGCGCCCCTCGCCCCTTTCGCCGCTCAAGCCCGTACGGCCGTCTCCCAGTCGACGCGGAACCGGTGCAGGTGCCCGAACATGCGCTCGGGGTCGGGAAGGGCGAAAGTGCCGGATCCGGCTCCCGATCCGGCGCCGGCCTTGGCCCGGTTCGTCGCGGCGGCGGCCCGGCCGACGGCCTCCACGCGGGGCCGGCGCAGCCGCTCGTAGGCGGCGAACGCGTCGGCGACGGGCAGGTCCCGCAGGCAGCGCGCGAGTTCGAGGGCGCTCTCGACGGCGAGGGACGCGCCCTGCCCGGAGCTGGAGGACGGCGCGTGGACGGCGTCGCCGACCAGCACCATCGGGCCGCGGTGCCAGTGCGGCACGGACGGCACGCGCTCCATCGGGCCGGTGGCCATCAGGTCCTCCGGTCGCGTCCGGGAGATCAGCGCCTCGCCGGGCACGTGCCCCGCGTACAGCTCGCGCAGCCGGGCCAGCCAGTCGGCGGCGGGTACCCGGGCGACCTCGGCCGTGGTGAGGGGCTCGGTGCGGGGGAGCGCGGCGAACCAGCACACGCGGCCGTCGGGCAGCCGCCAGTGGCCCAGGAAGGCCCGCCCGAAACCGAAGTGCATCACGCCCGGTTCGACGGGGAAGTCCGGGTCCTCGTCGACGAGACCGCCGAAGCTCAGCACCCCGCCGTACTCGGGTCCGGGCGCGCCCGGGTCGATGAGCGAGCGGACGGTGGACCGGATGCCGTCGGCGCCGATCAGCACGTCCGCCTCGGCGGTGCTGCCGTCCGCGAAGAACGCGGTGACGCCGCGCGGCGTCCGCTCGGCGCCGACGAGCCGGCTGCCGTGGACGAGGGGGACGCCACGGGCCACCGCGTGGTCGGACAGCGCCCGGAACAGTTCCGCGCGGCGCATCGCCAGGGTGGGCGGCAGTCCGGGGAAACCGTCGAAGCGGGACAGCCGGCCACCCCGCCCGTCCTCCAGCGCGACCGAGGGCACCGGGTGCCCCACCTCCTGGACGGCCTGGTGCGCCCCGACGGTCCGCAGCGCCTCCAGTCCGTTGGGGGCGATGGTCAGCATCGCCCCGATGCCGTCGGCGGGCGCCGGGCGGGCCTCGTGGACGGTGGCCCGTATGCCGGCCTCGGCCAGGGCCAGGGCCGTCACGGGCCCGGCGATGCCGCCACCGATGACGAGGGCGGTGCGCGCCTTGTGCATGTGCTTCTCCTCGCTCGTGTCCGCTGGCTCGATAGTTGCAGTGAAACTAGTATCAAGTCAACTAATTACGGCAGCGATACGATCCTGCTCATGACGACCCCCGTCCGCGACTCCCCGCTCGCCCTGACCGTGCTGGCACTCCTGCACCAGCAGCCACTGCACCCGTACGGGATCCAGCGGTTGCTGAAGCAGTGGGGGAAGGACAAGGTCGTCAACGTCGGCCAGCGCGCGAGCCTGTACCGGACGATCGAACGCCTCTGCCGGGCGGGCCTGATCACCGTCCAGGAGACGGGCCGCGACCAGGCGTACCCCGAGCGCACCGTCTACGCCCTCTCCGACGAGGGCCGCCGGGTCGCCCGGGAATGGCTGGACGAGATGCTGGCCGTCCCCCGGCAGGAGTTCCCCCGCTTCCCGGCGGCGCTCTCCAACCTGATGATGGCCGCCCCCGAGGAGGTGGCGGCGGCGCTCCGCCGCCGGGCGGACACGCTGACCCGCACCCTCAAGGAACTGGACGCCGAACTGGCCGACCAGGCGGACGCGTTCCCCCGGGTCACGGCCCTGGAAACGGAGTACCTGCGTGCGGTGACGGAGGCGGAGGAGCGGTGGATCCGCGCGATCCTGAACGACATCCAAACGGGGAACCTGACCTGGACCCCGGCCACTGTCAGCCCGTCCGGCGTTTAAGGGCAGCGCGCGAAGCGTGCTGTGGGGGGCGTGGGGGCTCGCCCCCACAAGAAACGGTGAAAGGGAGGGACCGGGGCACCCCCCAAAAAACCACCCACCGGGCGCGGGCAAAACCACCGGGCGGGGCGAAACCCCCGAACAAGCATCACCACCTAGGGTCAACGCCGTGTTGAAGAAACGTCCCACCCTCCTCTGGCTCCTAGCCCCCTACGTGCTCTACCTGGCCACCCTCCCCCTGGCGAACCGAGTCCACCCCACCCCCCTAGGCATCCCCTTCCTCTTCTTCTGGCTGCTCCTCGCAACCCTCCTCACCCCCCTCACCGTCTGGCTCGCCTGGCGCGGCGACCGCAAGCGAGGCCGAGTGTGAACGCCGCCAACGCCGCCAACGCCGCCAACGCCGCCAACTCCACGATCGCGACCACCGTCTTCGGCGTCTTCATGCTCCTCACCGTCGCCCTGGGCCTCCTGGCCGTCCGCGGCCGGGGCAGAGGCGGCGGCATCGCCGAGTGGTCGGTGGGCGGCCGCAGCCTCGGCACGGTGATGATCTGGGTGCTGATGGCAGGCGAGGGCTACACGAGCTTCAGCTACCTGGGCGCCGCCGGCTGGGGCTACAACTTCGGCTCGCCCGTCCTCTACGTCATCGCCTACCTGTCCTGCGGGTACGCGATCGGCTACGTCGTCGGCCCGACCCTGTGGTCGTACGCCCGTCGGCACGGCCTCGTCTCGATCACGGACATGGTCGCCCACCGCTACGGCCGCCCCTGGCTCGGCGCCCTGGTCGCGGTACTGGCGACCGTCTGCCTCCTGCCGTACATCCAGCTCCAGATCACGGGCATGGGCGTCGTCGTCTCGACCATCTCCTACGGCGCCATCAGTCTCGACTGGGCCTACTTCATCGCCTTCGCCGTCACCACGGCCTTCGTCGTGGTCAGCGGACTGCGCGGCAGCGCGTGGGTCTCGGTGCTGAAGGACGTCCTCGTCATCGGCACCCTCGCCTTCCTCGCGATCTACGTCCCGCTGCACCACTTCGACGGCTACGGCCCGTTCCTCGACCGGCTGGTGGCCGAGAAGCCGCAGTGGCTCACCCTCAGCGGACACGGCGGCAGCGGACTCGGCGCCACCTGGTTCGCGACCACCAGCTTCCTCAACTCGCTCACCGTCGTCATCTTCCCCACCACGGTGGCCGGTTACCTGGGCGCGCGGAGCGCCGACGCCCTGCGGCGCAACGCCGTCCTGCTGCCGTTCTACAACGTGCTGCTCTTCGTGCCCATGCTGCTCGGCATGGCCGCGATCTTCGTCGTGCCCGGCCTCACCGGGGCGGGATCCAACCTCGCGCTGTTCAAGCTGGTCGTCGACTCGTTGCCGGCCTGGCTGGTCGGGGTGATCGGGGTGGCGGCGGCCCTGTCGTCGATCGTGCCGATGGCGGTGTTCATGCTGGTCATCGGGACGATGTGGGGCCGGAGCGTACTGGGCGCGGTGCCCGCCCTGACGGGCCGGCCGCGGCGGCAGCGGTTCGCGGCGCAGACCGTGGTGGTCGTGGCGGGCGCCGCGGCGCTGATCCTGACGTACGCCGCGCCCAACACGCTCGTCCGGCTGTCGCTGATCTCCTACGAGGGCATGGCCCAGCTCGTCCCCATGATCCTGCTGGGCCTGGTGTGGCGGAGGATGACGCTGTGGGGCGCGCTGAGCGGACTGGCCGTGGGCGGCGCCCTGGTCTGCGCGCTCGTCTTCACCGAGCACGACCCTGTGAGCGGGGTGAACGCGGGAGCGCTGGCGCTCGGCGTGAACCTCGTCGTCGCGCTCGCGGTCTCGTGGCTGGGACCGAAGCCGGCGGACGACCGTCCGGACGCCGACGTCCTGGCCTCGGACCCGGGCCCCGAGGAGTCCGCGGCAGCCGGGACCGGACGAGTGCCCGCGGCGGACGGGGCCTGAACGGGCCCTGAACAGGGCGGACGGGCCTGCCGACTGCGTTGTCAGTGGGGCCGTCTACTATCGGAACGACTGAAGGGCCGACCGGGCCGATGGGACCGACGGGACCGACCGGATCGGCCGACCGGTCCGACCGGATGGAGGGGGGAGCACGATGAGGCGCGTCATCCGCACACACGTCGCCATGTTCCTCGCCCTGTTCGCCGAGCTCCTGCTCGCGCAGTGCGGACTGCTGAGCATCCTGATGAGCGCGGTGGCCGTCGCCTCCACGACCGCCGTCGCGGCGGCCCTGACGGTACGCGCCGTCCTGGTGGCGGCGGTCCGCACGGGCCCGCTGACCCCGACCCGAATACGCACCGCGATCCGGGACAGGGAACTGCGCACGGCCTTCCTCGCCCAACGCGACCCCGACGCCAGGGGCCGCCGGCGCCCGAGGGCGCCCGGACGTCTCGTCCTGACGGCCGCGTAGCCGCCCCCCGCCGCTCCGGCGAGGGCCTCACCGCCCCCAGCCGCGTGCGCGCACCGCCCCCGAAGCGGCGGTGCGGCACGGGCGACACGACGTGTCCTCCCGGCCGAGCCGTTCGACGGCACGGCCGGGGACGACCCGTCTCCCCGCCGGAGCACCGCACGCCGACCCCCGCCCCGAGGGGCGGGCCCGACGGCGAGGAGCGACGCGGCTCGTCACGCCGAACCCGACGGACCGGTGACGTGTCGGCCACGACGCCGACCACGACGTTCATGACGCCGACCACGACGTTCATGACGCCGACCACGACGTTCACGACGCCGACACCACCGGTCCGCCGTACCGAACCCCGGCACGACGAGACCCCGTGGAGGGCTCCGCCCATGTCCTTTTTCGCGCCCTTGGGTGCACTCCTGTCCCATGTCGCCGACGCGCTCGAACCCGCCTTCGGCGCCTCGGCGACGGCCGCCACCGTCGTCCTCCTCACCCTGTGCGTACGGCTCTGCCTGCACCCCTTGTCCCGGTCCGCCGCCCGCGGCGAACGGGCCAAGGCGGCCCTCGCCCCGCGACTGGCCGAGCTCAAGCGCAAGCACGGCAAGGATCCGGAGCGGCTGCGGCAAGCGACGGCCGAGCTGTACGCGGAGACCGGCGTGTCCCCGCTGGCGGGCTGCCTGCCCATGCTCGTCCAACTGCCCGTCTTCTACGTGATGTACCACCTGTTCTCGACCGGATCCGGAGGTGACCTCCTCGACCACACCCTGTTCGGCGCCCCGCTCGGCGGCCGGTGGACGAACGCGCTCGCCGACGGTGGCCCGCTGGGTTCGCACGGCCTCGTCTACCTGGTCCTGTTCGCGGTGGTGGCCGCCGCCGCCACCTGGACGTTCCGGCGCGCCCGCCGGACGGCCGCCGCGACGCCGCTCCCCGCCGCCGACGAGTCCGTCCCGGGCGCGGAGGCGGTCGCCCTGGCGGCGCGGATCTCGCCGTTCCTGTCCTTCGCCACCCTGATCACCGTGGCGGTCGTACCGCTCGCCGCGGCCCTGTACGTGGTGACGACGACGCTGTGGACGGCGGCCGAAAGGGCGTACCTCCACCGGGACCGGTCCGGGGCCGACCCTCAGACGCGGAACGAGCCGGCGGCCGGCTCGGAGGGCGAGCCGGGGGCCCGCCACCCCCGTCCCACGACCGGGTGAAGAAGCGGGTGGCGACGGCCGTCCGAAGGCCGGTCGTCGCCGTCCACAGGCCGAAACGCCCCTTGCCGACCGCACCCAGGATCTTGGACGATCGACCGGTCGTGTATGACGCACCGAGTGCGGCGGACGCATCGAGTACATCGAGCGCACCGAACGCACAAAGCGCACCGGGCCCGCGCATCACGCACCGAGTTCGCCGAAGTACCGGAGGGTTGGACCGATGAAGCTGCTCCGGGTCGGCCCGGCGGGGGCGGAGCGCCCCGCGCTGCTGGACGAGGAAGGCACGCTGCGCGACCTCTCCGCGCTCGTCCCTGACGTGGACGGCGCGCTGCTCGGCGACCGCCCGCTGCTCGCCCACATCCGTGCGGCCGTCGGTGCGCGCGTGCTCGCGGCCCTGGACCCGGCGGGCCTGCGCGTCGGCCCGCCGGTGGCCCGGATCGGCAAGATCGTCTGCGTGGGGCTCAACTACCGTGCCCATGTCACCGAGATCGGCGCTCGCACGCCCGCCGAGCCGGTCCTCTTCCTCAAGGCTCCGGACACCGTCGCCGGCCCGGACGACCCCGTGCTCGTCCCGCCCGGCAGCCGGAAGACCGACTGGGAGGCCGAACTCGCCGTCGTCATCGGCCGCACGGCCCGTCGGCTGACCACGGACGAGGAGGCGCTGGCCGCCGTCGCGGGCTACACCATCAGCAATGACGTGTCCGAACGCGCCTACCAGCTCGAACGCGGCGGCCAGTGGGACAAGGGCAAGAACTGCGAGACGTTCAACCCGCTCGGCCCCTGGCTCGTCACCGCCGACGAGGTGCCCGACCCCCAGGAACTGACGATCCGCGCCTGGGTCAACGGCGCGCTGATGCAGGAGGGGAGCACGGCGGACCAGATCTTCCCCGTGGCTCATCTCGTGCGCTATATCAGTCAGTTCATGACGCTCTACCCTGGGGACGTCATCAACACCGGCACCCCGGCAGGCGTCGCCCTGGGCCGACCCGAGCCCAAGCCGTACCTCCGCTCCGGAGACGTCGTCGAGCTCGCGATCGACGGTCTGGGGCGGCAGCGGCAGCACCTCAAGGACGGGTAGGGCGGCGGTCTCCAGGGCGGCGGGGCGGGGTGCGTTCGGGGGAACAGGCGCGTGTGCTGCCCGAGGGGGTCGGTCGCGGTGTGCTTATTTTCGGATATGCGGCACAGACTTCGCCGGGCCCGCCTCCGGGTCCGTCCCACCGCCCGGGCCACGGTCGCCGCGACGGCGACGGTCATGGCGGCGACGATCAGCGGCGCCCTGCTGCTCTGCGCCTTCACCGCCCCCGGCGGCACCGACCCCGATGCCGCGGCCCGCTGCGCGGCGGGCGCCCCGGGCGCCTGCGTCGGCGGCGCCCCGCTCCCCGGCGCCGACCGGCTCGAAGCGGAGACGGCCCAGGGCGACGATCAGGACCCACCGCCTTGGCCCCTCGGCTCCGCGACCCCTACCGCCCTCCCCACCGACCCCGCCCTCCGCGCCCGCCTCCCCATCACCGTCGCCCCCTTGTCCGCCGCCCGCCCCGCCGACGGCGACCGTGAACAGGGCCACCGCGGGCCGCCGATGAGCGGTGACATGGCCCTCGGCGGCTCCTTGGTCCTCCTGGGCTCGGGCCTGGCCCTGACCGTCCTCTACCGCTCACGAACGGAAAACGACGTGTGACCCAGGTCATGCTTACGGTTGTCACGTCCGGACCTCGCCGCCCGTCCAGACACCGACCGGCCCCACAGTCGACCGGTCCGGCCTGGAGAGAGGACGAGACATGGAAACCGTGACCGTACGACGTGTCATCGCGGCCCCGATCACCGACGTCTTCGAGTGGTGCGCCACGACCACCAACTACACCCGCTCCCCGTTCGTGCTCAAGGCCCGCCTGGCCCGTCCGGGCGCGGACGCGCCGTACGGGGTGGGTGCCGTCCGGCTGCACACCTGGCTGATCGGCTGGTTCCGCGAACGCGTCACGGCCTACAACCCGCCCTACGACTTCGCCTACGACGTCGACCGCAGCTACCCGCCGGCCCGCCACGAACTCGGCCGCATGACGTTCGCCGAAGTCCCCGGAGGCACCCTCGTCACCTGGACGACCACCTTCGGTCTTCCCGTCCCGGGCGGCACCCGCCTCGCCCGCCACTTCGCCAAGCCCGTCATCGCCCGCGTCTTCGCCGACATCCTCACCGCCGCCGACAGGTCCCTCGCCACGGGAACGGCCCGGACCTGACAAACCCGAAGCGATATCAAGCCGCGACCGATCCGGAAACGTCCCGGATCGCGCATCCACCGCGCCATCGCCTGACAGCGGCCGTGAGAAGATCCGTGCCCTGCCCGCCGGTTCCGACCCGTGGAGAACGACGATGTACGCGATACCCCTCGACGACAACGGCGGCGAGCTGGGGCCCCTCGAACCGTGGCACGCCGAGGAACTCCTGGCCTGCGTCGTCCGGGGCCGTGACTTCATCGGACGGTACCTCCCCGTACCGAACAAGATCACGGACCTGGAGTCGAGTCGCGCCTACCTCCGTTCCTACATGGAGAAGGCCGCCACCGACACCGGCCGGCTGTACGGCATCCGGCTGGACGGCACGCTGGTCGGCGTCGTCCTGTTCCGCGTCATGGACGTCGAACAGGGCACGGCGGAGGTCGGCTGCTGGCTCGAACCGGCGGCCGCGGGCAAGGGCCTGGTCACCAAGGCCGCGCGGCACATCATCGACTGGGCCGTCGAGGAGCGGGGCCTCCACCGCATCGAGTGGCGCGCCGCGACGCACAACGAGCCCAGCATCGCCGTCGCCCGCCGCCTCGGCATGACGAAGGAGGGCGTCCTGCGGGAGTACTTCCCCCACGCGGGCAAGCGCCACGACTTCGAGATCTGGTCGGTCCTCGCCCCCGAGTGGCGCGCGGCGAAGGCGGCCGCTTCCGCGTAGCCGGCGTCAAGCGAGGGTGTCTCGTTCCTGGATGGCCCGCACGAACGCCGCCCAAGCGCCCGGCTCGAAGGTGCAGGTCCCTTGGGCGCGCGCTTTGCTGTCGCGGACGGCTATGCGGCGGTCGGAAGTGGGGCGGTACTCGACGCACTGTTGGTAGCCGCCGTCGCCGCTGTGCGATGACGTGCGCCAGTGGCTCTCCCGCGAGTAGGGGCTCGTCATTACGCGCCCTTTTGCTGTTGTTCGAGCTCCCACACGATGGACTCCATCAGCTCTGCGGACTGCGCTGCCGACAGTGCGATTGTCTTCAGACGGTTGATCGCTCTCCACGATTTCCTGACCGTCTCATCATCCTCCAGGTACAGACTGTCGTCGAGGTACGGGATGTGTACGACCTCCAAGTTGAGGACTTCGGGGTACGAGAACACGGTGAAGGAGCCCTGGCATACGGTCCATTCAGGTTGACGGAAGGGAACGACCCGGATCGTCAGATCGGGCGACCGGCTCACGGTGATGAGGTGGCGGAGCTGGTTGGCCAGGACGGCCGGGCCGCCGATCTGCTGGCGCAGAACGCCTTCGTGGAGAAGGGCCAGGTATCGCGGCGGATTATCCCGCCGCAGGATGTTCTGCCGTGCGAGGCGGAAATCCGCCCAGAAGTCGACTTCCTCGCTGGGCAGGTGCGGGGAAGCGTGGCGGATGATGGACGTGGCGTATTCCCGGGTCTGCAATAGACCCGGGACGACTTGGGTCTGGAGCGTGGTGATACGCGCGGCCTCCGACTCCAGGGCCAGCAACTCCTTGAAATCCGTGCGGAGTCTGCTGCTGTGCCCCCGCCACCAAGTGCGCTGATTTCCCTCGGCGGCGAGCGCGATCAGCCACTCGCGCATCTTCTCGTCGGCGACTTCGTAAAGAGCGAAGAGTGTCTCAAGCTCCAGGCGGGTCACGCGGTGGCGGCCCGTCTCGATGCGGCTGATCTTGGTGTTGTCGGTGTGGATCGCCTGGGCGGCGTCAGAGGCGCTGATGCCTGCCGCCTCGCGGGCCTCCCGGAGTGCGGTGCCGAGCCTGCGACGGCGGGCGGTACGGCGGGACGCGTGTGCCATGTGCTGCTTCTCCCCTTAAGCGCTTGGGTCCAGCGTGCTGCGTGGGGTGGGCGCGTCGCCTCAATGTGCAGGTTGATCACTCGGAAGGGTGATTACTCCAATTTGGAAGGCTATTCCTTGCTGGTTGGGCGCAGACTGATGGAGCAAGGTCGCAACGGGCAATCTGCGCAGGCGGGTTGCTGTCCACCATCGGGGGCGGGGCTCATGACGTACAGAACCGGCACCTACGTCGTCGACGTGCGGGAGAACCGGCTGGTCCAAGTGATCGGCGCCGCCGAGGGCCGCGTGCAGGTCCGCCGGCCGGGCGGCGGTCTGGAATGGGAAGTGCCGCCGTCCGTCCTGCGGTTGGCGACGCGCGAGGAACGCAACGCGGCGGGGTTGCGGCCGTACCAGACCGGTTGCGGCCGGTGCGCGGAGCTGGAGGCGGCGAGGCGGGCCGCCGCGGGCGGGGGCGACACGGCGGTCGCGGGGGACGCGACGGCGGCGGCGCTGACCCACTGGGTGACGGAGCACTGCGGGCGCGGCGACGAGGGGCGACGATGAGCGCGGGAGCGGCGAGGACGCACACCACCACCGGCCGCCTGGTGCGGCACTGCAAGCACGCGGCGGGTTGGGAATCCTACGGCGGGGCGGACCGCTGCCGGGCCTGCGGGACGCGCCGGTTCACGGAGTACCGGGCGGTGCGGCCGCCCGGCCCCTTGCCGCCGGGGCCACCGCCGCCCGAGGTTGCGCGGACACGGAAGGGGGCGGGGTAACGGCCGCACGGGCGAACCGAATCAGGGGGCCAATCGTCGAGTGGCCCAGCCCTACTGATCCCCACCCGTCGCCGCGCGATCGAGCAGCATCACCGCGTGGACACCGTTGCCCCAAGGGTCGACCTCGGCGATCGTCCGGTAGCCCCACGACCGGTACGCGGCCCGGGCGGGGGTCGCGGCGAGGTGGACGGTGAGGAGGATCCGGTCCGCGTCCGTGGTCTGAAGTAGGGCGTCGTGCAGCCTGCGGGCGAGGCCGTGCCGTCGGTGGGCGGTGCGGACGGCGAGTTCCAGCAGGCAGAAGGTCCGGGGCCGGTCGGCGGGGGCGACGTACGGGTCCCACCAGCCGGACCGCCGGCCGAGGGAGGTGCCCAGCGCCATGCCGAGGGGTTCGCCCGCCGCCGTGCGGGCGAGGGTCGCGCGAAAGCCGGGATGCGCGGCCTCCGCGTGGAAACGGTCGAAGGTCAGGGCGATGTCCGCTTCCGTCTCACGGTACGGGGGTTCGGCGAACGCCTCGGCGTAGACCAGACGGAAGGCGTCCACGGCCCGGACCGCCGCCGGCCCGTTCATGGCCTCCACGGCGGGGAGGTCGGCCGTGGTGCGGGAGGTGGGGTGCGTCATGACCGCCATTGCAGCATCCGGTGCGGAACGAGGTCGGAGCAGGAGTGAGAGGAAGGAGGTGACGGTGACCTGCGGATTTGAAGATCGACGTGACAGGTAGGAAATCGCCTACCTATTCTGGAGGGCATGAACATCACTCACGCCAAGCTCGTCACCCTCCCGGTCGCCGACCAGGAGCGGGCCAAGGACTTCTACGTCGGCACCCTCGGCTTCGAGGTGCTGGTGGACCGCGAGGCGGGTCCCGTGCGCTGGCTCCAGGTGGGGCCGGCCGGCGCGCAGACCAGCTTCACGCTGGCCACCGCCGAGCAGGGCTTCGTCCCGGGGAGCGTGCGCGGCATCATGCTGGAGACGTCGGACCTGGACGCCGACTGCGCCCGGCTGGCGGCGGCGGGGGCCGTCGTCGAAGGGCCGGTGGACCTTCCCTGGGGTCGGCAAGCGACCCTCAGTGATCCGGACGGCAACGGGTTCGTCCTGACGGCCGCGGCTGCCGGGGCGGGTGTGGCCGGCGCGGCCGGTTCCACCGGAACCGAGGGCTGACGGCCGTGGCGGCGGCCGGGACGCGGGTGCGGCAGCACGACCGGATCTTCGCGGCGCTCGCCAACCCCGTGCGACGTGAGGTCCTGCGGATGCTCCGCGACGAGGGGCCGCAGTCCGTGGCGGTGCTCGCCGGGCGGTTCGACATGGCCCGGCCGAGTTTCTCGGAGCACCTGAGGGTGCTCAGGGAGGCCGGACTGGTGAGCGAGCGCAAGGTGGGGCGTCAGCGGCTGTACCGACTGGAGGCGGTGCCGTTGCACGAAGTGCAGGACTGGCTCAGCCCGTTCGAACGCTTCTGGCGAGGGAAGCTCGCCGGGCTCCGCGAGGTGCTCGACCGGATGGACGACGACCCGGGCGCCGACGGTCCAGGCACCGACGGCCCAAGCGCCGACGACCCGGGCGCCGACCCGTCGGGCGAGGCATGCGAAAGCAGTGATCTGTCAGAGAAGTCGGAGAAACCAGAGAAGCGAGAGAAGTGAGAACCATGCACGACAGTCCCGGAACCGGCACGCCCGGCGGCAGCGCCGCCGAGCACCCCGTCCGCACCGACAGGGATGACGACCTCACCGCCATCCACGTCGACGAGTTCCTGCCGCACCCGCCCGACAAGGTCTGGCGCGCCCTCACGGAACCGGAGCTCCTGGCCCAGTGGATGATGCCGGGGGACTTCCGGCTCGTCGTCGGCCACCGCTACACGATGACGGCCATGGCCATGCCCGGCACCGGGTTCTCGGGCACGATCCGGGCCAAGGTCCTGGCCTTCGAGCCGGAGCGGATGCTCAGGGTCGGGTGGCGGGACGCCGACCCCGACTCCCGGTCCGGCGCCGACTGGACGATCACCTGGACCCTGGAGGGGGAGGGTCGGGGCACCCGCCTCTTCCTCGTCCACGAGGGCTTCGACCCGGACAACGCCCTCCAGATGCGCGCCCGTTCGATCATGGACGGCGGCTGGCGGTCCGGCGTGCTGCGCGGCCTGCGGGCGGTTCTCGACCGCATATGACAGCCGGACCGCGGGGCGGCGGGGGCGCCCGCCGGACGGGACGGCGGCCGCCGGCGGGCAAGTGACGTCGAGCAGGCGGCGGTCGGCGGGAACGGGCAGGCGGCGGTCAAAGGGTGACCGTGCGGCCTTCCGTCGCCGACGACTTCGCCGCCTCCAGGACGCGCAGCGCCGCCGCCGCCTCCGCCGCGGTGACCGGCGGCCGGCCGCCGGTGCGCAGGGCCTCGACGATCGCCGCGTAGTAGGCGGGGTAGTCGCCGGGAAGGGTCGGCACCGGGTCGCCGCCGCCGGTCAGCGGGGACTCGCCCTCGCCGAGCCGGCCCCAAAGGGACCGCGGTTCGACACCCCAGGGCGTGCCGTCGCCCGGGCGCAGGCCCTCGCGGAGGGCGGCCTCCTGCGGGTCGAGGCCGTACTTGACGTAGCCTCCGTCGCTGCCCAGCACCCGGAAGCGGGGGCCGAGTTGGGCTGTGGTGGCGCTCATCCAGAGGTGGGAGCGGACGCCGCCGGCGTGGCGGAGGGCGATGAAGGTGTCGTCGTCCGCCTCGGCGCCCGGGCGGCGGACGTCCGCCTCGGCGTAGACGCTGACGACGGGTCCGAAGAGGGTCAGCGCCTGGTCGACCAGGTGGCTGCCGAGATCGTAGAGGAGGCCGCCCAGTTCGGCGGGGTCGCCGGACTCGCGCCAGCCGCCCTTGAGGTGCGGGCGCCACCGTTCGAAGCGGGACTCGAAACGCAGCACACGACCGAGGCTGCCGTCGCCGATCAGGGAGCGGACGGTACGGAAGTCGTTGTCCCAGCGCCGGTTCTGGAAGACGCTGAGCAGCAGTCCGTGCCGGTCGGCGAGGGCGTCCAGTTCCTCCGCCTCGGCGGCGGTGGCGGCGAGGGGCTTGTCGACGACGACCGGCAGCCCGGCCTCCAGGGCACGGCGGGCCAGTGGCACATGGGTGCGGTTGGGGGAGGCGACGACGATCAGGTCGAGGTCGTCGGCGCGGGCGAGGAGTTCGCCGGGGTCCGCGACGGTCCGGGCTCCGGGGTGTTCGGAGGCGACCTGGCGCTGCCGCTCCGGGTTGGCGGTGACGACCGTGTCGAGGGCCAGGCCCTCGGTGGCGGCGATCAGCGGAGCGTGGAAGAACGACCCCGCGACGCCGTAGCCGATCAGGCCGACGCGGAGGGGGGTGTCGGAGATGCCGTCCATGCCGCTACTTTGGCAACACTGTTGCAAAAGTGCAAGCGCCCGCGACAATGGTCCGGTGAACAGGACCGATCCCGGAGCCAACCTGGCCGCGTTGCGCGACCACAACACCGCCGTCGTGCTCGGGCTGCTCCGCTGCGCCGGCCCGGCCGGCGCCAGCCGGTCCGAGCTGGCCGCCCGGGCGGGGCTCACCCCGCAGGCCGTCAGCAAGATCACGGGTCGGCTGCGGGACGCGGGGCTGGCCGCCGAGGCGGGCCGCCGCGCCTCCACCGGCGGCAAGCCGGCGACTGCCCTGTGCCTGGTCCCCGGCGCCGCCCACGCCGTGGGGGTGCACCTCGACCGGGACGCGCTCACCGTCACCCTCGTCGACCTCACCGGCACCGAGACCGCCACCCGTACCGCGCCACTCGACTTCGGGGCCGGGGCGGAGGCCGTGCTGGACGCGGTGGCCGGCGCGGTGAGCGCGCTGCTCGCCGACCACGCCACCGGTGACGTGCTCGGCGCCGGCGTCGCCGTTCCCGGCCCCCTCGACCACCGCAGCGGCGTCCTGCACCGCGTCACCGGCTTCCCCCGGTGGGACGGCTTCCCGCTCCGCGACGCGCTGGGCGAACGGCTCGGGCTGCCCGTCGTCGTCGACAAGGACACCAACGCCGCCGCCCTCGGCCTCGCCCTCCGCGCCCCCCGCGCCACCGGCTCCTTCGCCTACCTGCATCTGGGCACCGGCCTCGGCGCCGGACTGGTCCTCGACGGCGGCGTCCACCGTGGACCCCGCACCGGCGCGGGGGAGTTCGGGCACCAGGTCGTCATGGTCGACGGCCCCCAGTGCGCCTGCGGGGACCGCGGCTGTCTCGAAGCGCTCTGCCTCGCCGCCGTCGCCGAGGGCGACACCACACGCGCCGCGCGGCTGCTCGGCGTCGGCGCGCTCAATCTCGTACGCCTCCTGGACATCGACGGCGTCCTGCTGGGCGGCGGCGTGGTGCTCGCGCGGCCCACGGCCTTCGTCGACGGGGTCCGGGACGCGCTCGGCGGCGCGGTGCCGGTCGACGTCGCTCCCGAAGGGGCGCGGGTGGTCGTCGGGGGCGCGGCGGAGCTGGTGCTCGCACCTTTGTTCGGGGCCTGAGGGGTGGGTGGCGGATCCCCGTCGCCCGTCGCTCCCTCACCCCTCCGGGGGAACGCAATGCACCCTTACCGACCAACCGCGTTGTTCCTCATGCGATGCCCGCTTTCCGAACCGCCACCCGGAAGGGAACCTCATGAGAACCGCCGCCCTCCTCCCCGCCCTCGCCGCCGCCCTGCTGCTCACCGCCGCGGCCCCCGCCACCGCCGCGCCGCACGGGATCAGCCGGACGTACCAGGACCCGGCCGGCAAGGCCGCCACCCACACCCTCCTCTGCCCGGGGCGCGAACACGCGCACAGCGGAGGGGCGCAGGTGGAGCCGCACAACTACGTGGCCAGCTCCGCGCCGACGGCCGACCGCCGCGGCTGGACGATCACGACCGAACCGCTCCCCGGCAACACCCGAGCCCGCAAGGTGACCCTCTACGTCCTCTGCGCCTGACGGGACGGCCGCCCCGCGGCGCGAGCGGCCGGCGGTGAGCCGGTGAGGGCGCCAGGCGCCCGACCCGACCCCGCTCACCGCCGTCCGGGTGACCCGCCCCTCGTCCCAACGGGCGGAAGTTCACCGCCGGTCGGGGGACATGTCCGTCGTGTCCTTCGCCATCCGGCGCCCGGCGGGGATGTTCCGGCCACCGGGTATCACCAGAGCCACCAGAGCCACCGAGTTCCCGGAGCCCCCAGCAGTAAAGGTTCCCCGATGTCGTTGTCCCGCGCGCTGCCGAACCCCGTATCCGCCGCGCACGCCCTCGCGGCGCGCGCGGCGGCGCTCGCCCTGCCGCTCCTCGCTGCGCCGCTCCTCGCCCTGCCGGTGCTCGTCCTCGGCCCGAGCCCACCGGCAGCCGCCTCCGTCCCGGCAGTCGCCCCCCTCCCACCCGCGGCACCGGCCGCCCCCACTGTCCCCACCGTCCCCACCGCCGCCCACCGCCGCGACCGGCCGGGATGCGGGGAGGCGAACCGCACCGACTTCCCGATCGCCTCCCGCCTCTCCGGCGGCCCCGACGCCTACGAGCGCGGCGCCCCCGCGCCCGCCTGGGAGTTGGAACTCCGCAACGTCACGGGCCAGGAGTGCCGGGACGTGCACCCCGTCGCCGTCCTGGCCGACGGCAAACGGGCGCTCCGGCCCGAGCACATCCACCTGGAGTTCTACGACAAGGACGGGGCGCGCTGGCGGCCGGTGCGGTTCGAGCGGACCGAGGAGGCGGAGAACGTCGGCGTCTTCGACGGCGGTTCGTCCGGATTCCACGGTTTCTCCGTCCCCGCCGGCCGGACCGTCGTCGTCCCCCTGCGGCTCGGTTTCACCGACGCCGCCCCCGACGGACGCGTCACCGCGAACGTCACCGCCGTCCAGCGGCGCGGCGCGGACGGCGCCTGGGTCGGGGAGTCCGGCGACTACACCTTCACCGTCACCCCCGCCCCGACCGCCCCCGCCGCGTCCCCGCCCGCCCGTCCGGGCCCCACACCGCACGCCGTCCCCGCGCCGGGCCGCGACCCCGGCCCGCCCGCCCTCGCCGCGACCGGCGGCCCGCACACCGTGCCCGTACTCGGCACCGCCGCCGCCGTCTGCCTCGCCGGCGGGGCGGGTCTGCTGCTGTGGGCCCGCCGGATGCGGCGCTGACGGGCCCCGGCGGGCCGGCCGTCCGGAAGGCCACCACCGCGGGCTGACTAGGCTGGGAGGCGCCGGCCGGCGGGCGAGCCCCGCCGGTCCGGTTCGTCCCCGATCCGGCGAGGGGCCTCCGGGCCCGGCGGCGGGCCGCCCAGCATGGCAGGAGTTCCGCAGTGGCAGAGCGCAAGCCCATCGAGTCCTGGCTCACCGACATGGACGGTGTGCTGATGCACGAAGGCGTCCCGGTACCGGGGGCGGACACCTTCATCTCCCGCCTCCGGGACTCCGGGAAGCCCTTCCTGGTGCTCACCAACAACTCCATCTACACCCCGCGCGACCTGCACGCCCGCCTCCAGCGGATCGGCCTCGACGTGCCCGTGGGCAACATCTGGACCTCGGCCCTGGCCACCGCCCAGTTCCTGGACGACCAACGGCCGGGCGGCACGGCGTACGTCATCGGCGAGGCCGGACTGACCACCGCGCTGCACGACATCGGCTACGTCCTCACCGACGCGGACCCCGACTACGTCGTTCTCGGCGAAACGCGGACCTACTCCTTCGAAGCGCTCACCAAGGCGATCCGGCTGATCAACTCGGGCGCCCGGTTCATCGCCACCAACCCCGACGAGACCGGCCCCTCCGCCGAGGGCGCCCTGCCCGCCACCGGTTCCGTCGCCGCGCTGATCACCAAGGCGACCGGCCGGGAGCCCTATTTCGTCGGCAAGCCCAACCCGCTGATGATGCGGGCCGGTCTGAACGTCATCGGCGCCCACTCGGAGACCAGCGCGATGATCGGTGACCGGATGGACACCGACGTCCTCGCCGGGCTGGAGGCCGGCATGGAGACGTTCCTGGTGCTCACCGGCCTGACGCGGCCGGACGAGATCGACCGCTACCCCTTCCGGCCGTCCCGCGTCGTCGACTCGATCGCGGATCTCACCGAACTGATCTGAAACGGGCACGCACGGAAGCGAAGGCCGTCCCGAACGGCGGACGGCCCTGCCCGCCGTTCGGGCGGTACGGACATCCGGATCGTCACCGGTTGGAGTAACGGGAGCACGGAGCGGATGCGCGGCCGCTCCGGGCCGGGTGAACTTCTGAGGTATCAGGAGGTTCATCATGGTTTCAGTCCGCTCCGCACTCTGTGGTGCGCTGGCGGCGGTCGCCGTCGGTGCCGCTCCCGCCCATGCCCTCGATGATCCCGTGACCACCCGGACCGCGACGGTCGACATCGTCCCCCTCACCGCCAAGCCCGGCGCCGACGTGCGAGTCCGCGTCTCCGGGTGCACCGGCGAACGCGCCACGGCCGTCTCGGAGGCGTTCGTGACCGACGCCAAGCTCACCCGCGACGCCACCGGCCACCTCGCCGACGCCACGGTCCGCTCCACCACCACGGCCGGCACCTACCCGGTGCGGATCAGCTGCGACGGGCGGGACGGCGTCGCGGAAGGCCAGTTGATCGTCCTTCCGGAGGCCGGCGCGGCCTCCCTGGTCGACGGCCACGACGGCCACGACGGCCATGACGGCCGGGGCCCCGCCGCGAACGGCCACGACGGCCACGACGGCCTCGTCGCCCAGGAGCGCGCTCCGGAGCAGGACCACGGCGTCCCCGTGGCGCCGGTCCCGGCCGGAGGCGGCGGTACCGCCCCCGTCGCCGCCTCGGGTACGCCCTCCACCCCCGGCCTGGTCGTCGGCGGCGTCGGCGTCCTGATCGCCGGCGGTCTGATCTGGTACCGCCGACGTACCGAGGCGGGCAGACGGTGAACGGAAGCGACCGGGTGCCATGTCGGAACCACGCGCCAGCGGCCACGGCCGCCTCCTGACGGGCCTGGCCTGGGCCGCCCTGCTGCTCGCCCTGTGGCTGTGGGGACGCGAGGCCACCGAGGTGCCCATGGGCTCCTGGCCGGCCACCGGCGACGTGGCCGCCGCCGGCCGGCCGCCCGCCCGGGAACTGCCGCCGCCGCTCGCCCCGCTGCCCGGCGCCGAGCCGGAACGGCTGGCCATCCGGGCCATGGGGCTGCGCGCCCCGGTCGAGGCGCACGGCCTCACGCCCCAGGGGGCGGTGGAGCCGCCGCCGTACGACCGGCCGGACGCCGTCGCCTGGTACCGGGGCGGCCCGCAGCCCGGCAGCCTCGGCGCGGCCGTGCTCGTCGGGCACGTCGACACCGAACGGGCGCCCGCCGTCTTCGCCGAGCTGGGCAAGCTCAAGCGCGGCGAGACCGTCACCGTCACCCGGGTCGACGGCTCCACCGCCGACTTCACCGTCGAGGACGTCACCGTCTTCGCCA